>PWRN01000031.1 GCA_003556225.1 Syntrophomonadaceae bacterium | reverse complement strand
AGCCAAATCACAAAGGACGTTTTATACTCCTGTTATAACACCTTTTACCACCCCGGCAATATGGCCATTTTTGTCACCGGGGACCTGTCCCCCGAGCTCGTGCTCCGGCAAGTTGAGGAAGACCTGCAGCGCCGCGCGGTCACGGACACAAACGAGATTGAACGCTGCTATCCCAACGAGAATTTCTCGGTAAAGGAACGAAAAGTGGCCCAGGAACTTTCGATCTCCCAGCCGGTCATCAACATCGGTTTTAAAGATGCCTACACGTACCTGAGCGGTCGGGAACTGCTGCTCCGCGACCTGGTAACCGAGCTTCTCTTGGAAATGATTTTCAGCAAAAGCGAACCTCTCTATACGCGCCTTTACGAAGAAGGCCTGATTGACGAACGGTTTAACGCCGGTTTCGTCGCGGAGTGTTCTTACGGTTATACCATCATGGGCGGGAAAACAAAAGATCCAAACCTGCTGCACCAACGGATCCTGGAAGGAATTGAAAGAATCAAAAAAGAAGGGTTAAGAAAGGAGAGCTTTGAACGGCACCGGCGCAAGATGCAGGGGGAGTTCCTAAAAAGTTTTAACGCATTAGAATTTATCGCCAATAATTTTTTAGCTTACCGCTTCAGGGGCATAGATTTCTTCGAGATTGTCGATGTCCTGGAAACAGTCAGCTTTGAGGATATTGAAAACAGGCTGCATGAACACCTGACCGAGGGGATGCATGCTTCATCGATTATTTATCCGGTAAATTCACTCTAACCAGGCGAGGCAGGGAGGAGCAGGAATGAGAAAAATTGGCATTGTCACGGATAGTGTCTCGAACCTTCCCCAGGAAATAAAAGAGAAGCAGAACATCAAGGTGCTGCCGATAAGAATTACTTTCGGGGCGGAATCATTTCTTGACGGAATTGACCTGACTCCGGGCGATTTTTATCGCATGCTGGAAGAATACGAAGAGATGCCCCGGATCGAGCTCCCGGGTTCCCGTGATTTCGTCGCGCTGTTCGAATCCATGAAAAAGGAAGGCTTTGAGGGCGTTGCCTGCATCTTGAGCTGCAACCTTTGTCAAAGCTTTTCCCAGGCCTGCGAAGCCAGGGATTTCGTGCGTCCTTTCCCGGTGATGGTCATTGACAGCCATACGGCTACCATGAGCCAGGGTTTTATTGTCATGGAAGCTTCCAGGGCGGCCGAGGAAGGCCTGGCCCTGACCGACATCCTGGAAAAGGTCTGGAGCATGCGGCAGCAAGTGAACTTCTACGGTATTCCCGGCATGCTTCATTTCCTGGTCCGGGCGGGCCGCTTAAGTAAAGGGAAAGCCTACATGCAGGCCTTGATGAACAAAAAGCAGATGATCACGATCAACAAGGAAACAGGGGAATTTATCACCGCTGGCAAAGTCCGATCCAGGCAGGATGGAATCAAGTTTATCAAACAGAAGATGGAAGAGGCCCTCGCTGCGGGCGGCAGTCTTCATGCGGCGGTTTTGCATGCTGCTGAAGCCGAAGAAGCGCAAGCCCTCTACCAGGAATTATCTACTTCATTTGATTGTACAGAACTTTATCTCCAGGAGCTTTCGCCCATCGTGGGGTGTCACCTGGGCCCGGGCGTGATCGGAGCCAGTTATTACGTGAAAAATGGCCAAAACCAGCGGTAGTGGAGGTGCAGCGATGTCTCAACATAAAAAACTGCTGACCATTGATGACGGCCTGCAAATGGGGCGCAAGGAATTCAGCAGCATGTATAGAAAATACGTGAACATTTCTTTCGGGCAGTTGAGCGCTTTGCTGGGCCTCGATCTTAATTATGTGAAGGCGGAAGGATGCCGGGTTTGGGATGAGCACGGCAACGAGTACCTGGATTTTATGGGAGGTTACGGCGCACTCAACGTAGGGCACAACCATCCGGCCGTGCTGGAAGCGCTGCGTAAGGTAGAGTCTGCCCCGGTGATCTTAAAGCCCCTTTCCAAGTTTGCTGCCGTGTTAGGCTATAACCTGGCGCAGCTCGCTCCCGGGGACTTGGAGAGCTGCTGGTTCTGCAGTTCGGGCTCAGAAGCGGTGGAAGGGGCTTTAAAACTGGCCCGGCTGTATACGGGGAAAAGGGATTTCATCTACTGTGAGGGTGGCTTCCACGGCAAAACCATGGGTGCCCTGGCAGTGACGGGGAAAAAAATATACCAGGAACCTTTTGAACCCCTGGTTCCCGGCTGCATCCCCGTGCCCTTTGGCGATCTCGAGGCACTGGAAAAGGCCCTGGCGGAAAACGAGCCCGCCGCCTTCATCGTGGAACCCATCTTGGGAGAAGGAGGCATCTATTTGCCGCCCCCCGGCTACCTGAAGGAGGCTAAGCGGCTATGCAGTGCCTATAATGCCCTTTTTATTTTAGATGAAATACAAACCGGGCTGGGAAGGACCGGAACATTTTTCGCCTGCGAGCAGGAAGACATCGTCCCCGATATCCTGGTGATGGCCAAGTCGCTCAGCGGGGGAATCGTCCCCATCGGTGGATACATCACCACGCCGGGAATTATGAAAAAAGCCCACGGCGGCGGCAATTTGAACCGGGGCTTGATGCTCACCTCCACCTACGGGGAGAACGCCCACAGCGCAGCAGCGGCCATCGCAGCGGTAAACGTTATTGTCAATGAAGGTTTGGCGGACCAGGCCCGGGAAAAAGGCAATTACTTCATGGAGCGGCTGCGCAAACTCCAGGAAAAACACAGCATTATTAAAGAGGTGCGCGGAAGAGGCTTGCTGATCGGACTGGAGTTTGCCGATCCCGGCGGCTTGCTGGATTCTCTCACGGCCGGCATGGTGAACAAACTTTCCCGGGAGTTTTTATCCTCGATGCTAGGAGCGGAAATGCTGAAATCATACAGGGTTCTCGTGCTTTTTACCACCAACAACCCCAACGTGATCAGGTTGGAGCCTCCCCTGGCAGTGAGCTACGAACAGATCGATTATGTCGTCGATTGTTTCGATCAGCTCTTCAAAAAACAGAAGAGCTTTATGAACTTTGCCCTGAAAAGCGGGCAGATCGCCGTTTCTTCGCTGTTTCGCAAGTAGAGGCGGGGGCACCAGGCTGAGGGGCAGCAGCGGTCGATCTGTTTCTCCCTGGGGACTGAGTAACTACCAAGAGCGAGGTGATCAGTATGACGGGCCAGCGAATCGCCATCATTGGTGCGGTCGCGGCCGGCGGAAGTGCCGCTTTTAAAATAAAGCGAATCCAGCCGCAAGCAACCGTGCAGGTTTTTGAGGCAGATGAGTTCATTTCTTATGCGGCCTGCGGTCTGCCGTATTATGTATCCGGGGTCATCGAGGATTACCGCCACATGATCATGAGAGACCCCGCTGATTTTGCACAGGCCGGCATCGAACTTTTTACCTCTCACCAGGTAGAGAGCATCGATCTTTCCCGGAGAGCCATCCATGTTTCTAATCAAAAGGAACAGGCGCGTAAGACATTTCCTTTCGATACCCTCTTACTGGCGACAGGGGCCCGGTCGTTCATTCCCCGGGTAGAAGGGGTGCACCTGCATGGCGTGGCGGGGCTTCGTACCCTGGGGGACGGACTGGAGCTCTACAGCATGGCTCATCAAAGCAACATAAAACGGGTTGTGATTATTGGAGGCGGGTATATCGGCCTGGAACTGGCAGAATCCTTCAAGGTGCTGGGAAAAGACGTCACCCTGGTGGAACAGCAAGAGCGGGTGATGCCCGGCATAGACGACGATATGTCTGCCCTGCTGGAAGAAGAGGTCAGCCGCAAGGGTGTCGCACTGCGCACGGGAGAAAGCCTGGTGGCGTTTGCAGGTGACAGGCAAAACCAGGTTCGGCGTGTGATCACGGACCAGGGGGAATATGATGTCGATTTAGCCGTGATGGCCCTGGGCGTGGTGCCAAACAGCGAGCTGGCGGCGGAAGCAGGCATTCGCCTGGGCAGCCGGGGGGCGGTAGTTGTCGATCGATATCAGCGTTCCAGTGTGCCGGAAGTGTTTGCTGCCGGGGATTGTGCAGAAACCTTTCACCGGGTCCTGCAGAAAAATGTGTACATCCCCTTGGGAACTAACGCTAACCGGCAGGGGCGGCTGGCCGCGGAAAACATTTGCGGAGTTCGTAAAGAATACCGGGGCTCCTTGGGCTCGGCTGTCGCCAAGGTCTTTGATCGTTCCTTAGCTCGCACCGGGCTTTCTGAAAAAGAAGCCCGGGATCACGAGATCCCTGCGGCGGCGACGAAAATCGAGGCCCGGGATAATGCTCCCTATTATCCGGGAGGAAGCTCGCTGCATATCAAGCTTGTCTACAATATTTTTAGCGGAGAAATCCTGGGCGCTCAGATCGTGGGTAGCGAAAAAGCCGTGAAGCGCATCGATGTTTTGGCTGCTGCCATCTCATCTCGCATGACACTGGAAGAGCTGAGCGATGTTGACCTGGCCTATGCGCCGCCATTTTCCGAGGTCTGGGATGCCCTGTCTGTGGCTGCCGCTGCATCCGAAGGAGAACGTCTCCGCAAGAAGGATCTCACAGGAAAGGAGCCGAGTTGATGGGTGCAAACGACAAGCAGTTTGTAAAGGAGATTACCCCCCGTTCTGTCGATTTTTCCCAGTGGTACCTGGATATCGTGCTCAAAGCGGAAATGATGGATTACGCTCCGGTGAAAGGGTGTATGGCCATCCGGCCATATGGTTACGCGATCTGGGAAAACATCCAGCGCCTGCTGGATCGGCGTTTTAAAGCGACCGGACATAAAAATGCCTACTTTCCCCTTTTTATCCCCGAATCTCTCTTGCAGAAAGAGGCGGAGCACGTGGAAGGGTTTGCCCCGGAGGTGGCCCTGGTTACCCACGGGGGCAATGAAAAATTGGCGGAACGCCTGGTCATAAGGCCCACATCGGAAGCGATCATTTGCAGCATGTATGCCCGGTGGATCCAATCCTGGCGAGACCTGCCGATCCTCTACAACCAGTGGTGCAACGTGGTCCGGTGGGAGAAAAACACCCGTCCTTTCCTGCGAACGACCGAGTTTTTATGGCAGGAAGGCCACACCGTTCACGCTACCGAAGAGGAGGCCGAGGAAGAAACCCTGAAGATGCTGGAGGTCTACCGCGAGTTTGCGGAAACCGAGCTGGCGCTTCCGGTCATTTCTGGTTTGAAAACCGAAAGGGAAAAATTTGCCGGCGCCCTGCGCACCTATACCATTGAAGCCCTGATGACTGACGGCCGGGCTCTACAGGCCGGTACATCCCATAACCTGGGGCAGCATTTTGCCCGCGCTTTTGAGATCCGCTTCCTGGACAAAGACGATGAATTAAAATACGCCTGGCAAACCTCCTGGGGGGCTTCCACCCGGCTGATCGGCGCCATCATCATGGTCCACGGAGACGACCGGGGCTTGAAACTTCCTCCCCGGGTCGCCCCGGTGCAGGGGGTCATCGTTCCCATTCTGACCAAAAAACAAAAAGAACAGGTCCTGGAGGCGTCCCGGGAGCTCCTGGTGCGCCTGGGTGAATCCTTCCGCATGGAACTGGATGACCGGGAAGGGTACTCGCCGGGCTGGAAGTTTAACGAATGGGAAATGAAAGGCGTTCCTGTGCGGCTTGAACTGGGTCCCCGGGATCTGGAGGCCGGAGGCGTAACCGCCGTGCGCCGCGACACGGGAGAGAAGATCTTTCTCTCGCAAGACAACCTGGAAGATAGTCTGGAGAAGCTTTTAGGTGAGATCCAGCAGAACCTTTTTCAGCAGGCTTTGGACTACCGCATTGCAAACACCAGGCGTGCTTCCAGCTATGATGAATTTGTGAAAATCCTCGAAGAAAACCGGGGTTTTATCCAGGCGAGCTGGTGTGGGGAGAGGGCATGTGAAGAACAGGTAAAAGATGACACCCGGGCAACCATCCGCTGCATCCCTTTCCACCAAGAACACGAGGATAAGGAAACCTGCTTGAGCTGTGAAAAGGAAGGCAAGTATCTTGTCTACTATGCCAGGGCTTACTAAACCCAGGGATAGAAAACCGTAATCGCCGTACATATTCATTACGAAGGAGGTGTTCAAGCCCGGCAGGGTCAAAAGAGCCGGGTCCGAAAATGAAAAGCAAGGTATATTTTGCGGAGCGAAGGGCCACGTCCCCTCGAAAGAGTTTGCCCGTTAAACTGGAAAGGATTTTTGACAAGGGAGGGTTTAATGCCACAATCAGCCAGGACGATCTCGTGGCAGTAAAGCTGCATTTTGGCGAAAGAGGTTTAACCACCTTCATTAGCCCCGTTTTTGTCCGCCGCATCGTAGACAAGATCAAGGGCCTGGGCGGGAAGCCTTTTTTAACCGACACCAATACCCTTTATATAGAAATGAGGCACAATGCCGTTGACCACCTGGAAACGGCAATTTTGCACGGGTTTACGTATGCCACGGTCGGGGCGCCGCTGCTCATTGCCGATGGTCTGCGCGGACACGGATCCAGGGATGTCGAAGTGCCCGGCAAACACTTTGATACCGTGAAAATCGCCCAGGGCATTATCGATGCTGACAGCATGGTCGTTTTGTCCCACGTAAAGGGCCATATCCTGACCGGGATGGGCGGCGCCATTAAGAATTTGAGCATGGGGTGCAGCAGCCGGGCCGGAAAGCACATGATGCACGCTTCGGTCAAGCCGGAAGTGGTCCCGGAAAAATGCACGGGCGATGCCCACTGCATCCGCCACTGCCCGGCCCACTGTATTACGCTGGATGAAGGCATCGCGGTAATCGATCAAGACAGCTGCATCGGCTGCGGGGAGTGCGTCGTGGCCTGTCCCCACGAGGCCATTAAAATTGACTGGAGCAGCGATACCCAGGGGGTCCAGGAGAAAATGGCCGAATTTGCCCTGGGGGCGGTGAAAGACAAGCCGGGGAAGTGCTGCTACATCAACTTCGTCATGGATGTAACACCCCACTGTGACTGCCATGGTTGGAGCGACAGCTTTATCGTTCCCGACGTGGGTATTTTGGCCTCCACCGATCCCGTGGCCGTGGACCAGGCCTCGGTCGATCTGATCAACCAGCAGGCGGGACTGGTCAACTCCAAGCTAAAAGACAATTTTTCGCCAGGGGAAGATAAATTTTGTGGGGTTTACCCAAACCTGGACCACGGCATCCAGCTGAAGCACGCTGAAAGCATCGGTCTGGGCAGCCGGGCGTACGACTTGATCGAAGTTTAGTGCAGAAAATGATCCTTTAAGGGGGAACAAATTGGCCTCTTACCCATCTCAAGGAGGCTGTTTTTTCTTGTACTATTCCGGGAGGCAAAATCATGAGCGCCAGCATCAGGGAAAAAAGAGCATTCAAACGCTACCAGCGGGCTAAAAAAGCGATCATTTATAATCTTTTCATTAACCTTGCCCTGGCCCTTTTCAAAGGGCTGGTCGGCTACTTTAGCCGCAGCAAGGCCCTGATGGCCGATGCCTTCCACTCCGGGGGTGACATGATGGTCAATCTGATTGTGCTCGTTGGCTTAAGGGAAAGTTACAAGCCGGCAGATTCCTGTCATCCGTACGGACACGGAAAGGCCGAAACCCTGGCCCAAAATATTGTCGGCATGCTGATCATCGCAACCGGGGGTTACCTGATCATCAATTCTTTGCAATGCGTGTGGGCGGGTGTGGAGCAGGCTCCCGCTTCCTTTGCCCTGCTGGCGGCGGCAATTTCCATCGTGGTTAAAGAGGCCCTGTTCCGCTACATGTGGACCCTGGGCAAAAAGCTCAATTCCCGGGCGTTAATCGCCAATGCGTACGATCACCGCAGCGATGTTCTTTCCTCTACAGCAGCGCTGCTGGGGATCGGTGGCGCGCGGCTGGGGGCCTTTTTAGATTATCCCGCGTTTTTTTACCTGGATCCCCTGGCCGGAGCGGTCGTGGCGGTTTTGATTATACGCATGGGTTTGGCCATGATGAAGGAATCGGGTCGCGAGCTCATGGACGGCGCCTGTTCCAGGGAGACACTGGAGGAAATATGTTCCATCGCCCTGGCGGTTCCCCGGGTCAAAGAGATCCAGCAGGTTCGAGCCCGGAGCAGCGGACCCTGCCTCCTGGTTGACCTGGAAATCGGTGTGGACAGCAGCTTGAGCATCGAGGAAGGGCACGATGTTTCCCACAAAGTTGAAGAGCACTTGCTGCGCTGCCGGGATGACATTCACTATATTCATGTCCACGTGGGGCCGGTTAACAGCAGGTAGTCCGGCAGGCGGCAGTTTTTTAGCACTTGCCCGGGAAGAGAAGCAGGATTATCTCCCCTGCGGGGAGAACTATTTAAAGGTTTTGTCATCATTATAAAAAGCAATGGCGCTAAAAGGAGGTTATGGTCTTGTGCGAATGTGAAGAGAGAGCAGTAGCTTTGGAAGAAGAGTTTGACCCGGAACGCTGTGAAGGTATCCTGCAGGAATTCCTGGGCAAAAAGGGGATGACTGTCCCCGTGTTACAGAAAGTCCAGGATGAGTATGGCTATCTGCCGCGGCCGGCACTGGAATATGTTTCCCAACGGTTACGTATTCCCGCCAGCAAGGTTTTTGGGGTAGCCACTTTTTATGCCCAGTTTCACCTGCAGCCGCGGGGCGAAAACATTATTCGGGTTTGCCGCGGAACAGCCTGTCATGTCCGCGGGGTTTCCAAGGTGGCGGACAAGCTGAAGGAGAGCTTGAGCGTTGACGTGGGTGAAACAACGGAAGATATGAAGTTTACCTATGAAGAGGTCGCCTGTATCGGCGCCTGCGGCTTGGCCCCGGTGATGATGATTAACGATAAGACCTTCGGCAAACTGACTACAGACAAAATCACGGACATCTTAGAAAGCTTCTAGGGTTCTTTGGAAAGGGGAATGGAGGTTAATGGAAAAATTTATTGATCACTGCTGTGAAAAATGTTTTAACAGTGAAGAGGAGCGCTGTGACCAGTTCGTGGAATGCTGCCTTTCGGGGCCTTTGTGCCATGAAAATGAAGAATGCGCTGCGATGCGTCAAGCCATTATCGAAAAGCTGGCCCACAGTCCGGGTTATTTGAAGCACTAATTCCAGGTTACGCGGAAGGAGGGAAAAAATTGTACGAAAAACACGTTCTAATTTGTGCCGGAACCGGATGTATCTCCTCGGGGGCTATCGAAGTACAAGACGCCCTTGAAGCAGAGCTAAAAAAACATAACATGCAGAATAAAGTACGCATCATCATGTCCGGATGTCACGGTTTTTGTGAAAAGGGGCCGCTTTTTATTGTTTTCCCGGAAGATATCTTCTACTGTGAAATCACCGCTGAAGATGTGCCCGAACTGGTGGAGGAACACCTGATCAAGGGGAATATTGTGGACCGCCTGCTCTACCTGGATCCTACGACGGGTCAAAGGGTTACCTCCCACGAGGACATCTTGTTTTACAGCAAGCAAAACCGGCTGGTGTTGCGCAACTGTGGTGTGATCGACCCTGAAAATATTGACGAGTACATCCTTCGCGGGGGTTACCTGGGTCTTAAACGTGCCTTGACCATGGACCCCTTCGATGTCGTGGGTGAAGTGAAAAAATCGGGCTTGAGAGGCCGTGGAGGCGCCGGATTTTCCACGGGAATGAAGTGGGAGTTTGCCTTCAACAGTCAGAACAATAAAAAATACGTGGTCTGCAACGCCGACGAGGGCGACCCGGGCGCTTTCATGGACCGGAGTGTGCTGGAAGGGGATCCCCATGCCGTCCTGGAAGGGATTCTCATCGCCGGCCAGGCCATCGGCAGCGATGAGGCCTATGTGTATGTGCGGGCCGAATACCCCCTGGCCATCCGCCGCCTGCGCACCGCCATTGAGCAGGCCGAGGAATACGGAATGATTGGCGAGAACATCCTGAACTCGGGCTTTAACTTTAAAGTCAACATCAAGGAGGGTGCCGGGGCTTTTGTCTGCGGGGAAGAAACTGCACTTTTGGCTTCGATCGAGGGAGAACGGGGAATGCCCCGGCCCAGGCCGCCTTTCCCGGCCGTGAAAGGGCTCTGGGGCAAGCCCACCTGTATTAACAACGTGGAAACCCTGGCTAACGTACCCCTGATCCTGCGCCGGGGAGCGGACTGGTTCAGTTCTGTCGGCACCGAGGGAAGCAAGGGAACCAAGATATTTGCCTTAACAGGCAAGGTGAACAATACCGGCCTGTGTGAGGTGGCCATGGGGATCACCATTCGTGAAATTGTTTTCGATATCGGTGGAGGCATCCGGGAAGGGAAGAAATACAAGGCGGTGCAGATCGGTGGACCTTCCGGTGGATGCATGCCGGAGTCCCACCTGGATCTGCCCGTGGACTTCGACTCGCTGACCGCTGCAGGGGCCATGATGGGCTCCGGAGGAATGGTGGTCATGGATGAAGAGACCTGCATGGTGGACTTGGCCCGTTATTTCCTGGCTTTCACCCAGAACGAATCCTGCGGCAAGTGCACACCGTGTCGCGAGGGAACCAAGCGCATGCTGGAAACGCTGGAACGGATCACCCAGGGTAAGGGTCAGGAAGGTGATATCGAACTGCTGGAAAAGATCGCGACCACGGTTAAAGATAGCTCCCTGTGTGGGCTGGGACAAACGGCGCCAAACCCGGTGCTCACCACGGTGCGCTACTTCAAGGATGAATATGAGGCTCATATCTTTGACCGCCGCTGCCCTGCGGGGCAGTGCAAAGAGCTGCTCACCTATTACATTGATGAGGAACTCTGTACCGGCTGCCGGGCCTGTAAGAAAGTCTGTCCCGCTGATGCCATTGAAGGTGAGAAAAAAGAACCCCACGTAATTATTCAAGAGAAGTGCATTGCTTGCGGGGCCTGCCTGGACCGCTGCAAGTTTGATGCCGTGAAAACGAAATAACTCGGTAAAGGAGGGAAACGGATGATTTCTTTAACCATAAACGGACTAAACGTCGAAGTTGAGCCGGGAGATACGATCCTGCAAGCGGCCGAAAAGCTCGGGATCAGGATCCCCACTTTTTGTTATGAACCTGAGCTCAGCCAGGTGGGTGCCTGCAGGATGTGCGTGGTGGAAGTGGAGAAAGCCCGCACCCTGGTGGCTTCCTGCTGTACCCCGGCGACTGAAGGCATGGTCGTGCAGACCGACACGGAACGGGTGTTCGAAGCCCGGCGGGCCAACCTCAGCCTGCTGTTGGCCAGCCATCCCCTGGACTGCTTAACCTGTGAAAAAACCGGCAGCTGTAAGCTCCAGGATTACTGTTATGATTACGGTATCTCCGAAAGCGATTTTAAAGGAGAGCGCCTGGAGCATGCATTGGATGATACGAATCCCTTTTTTGTGCGGGATATGAATAAATGTATCCTCTGCGGGTTGTGCGTGCGTAAGTGCGATGAAATTAACGGTGCCGCCGCCATCGAGTTCATGAACCGCGGTTTTGATTCCAAGGTAACCACGTTTTTTGATGACCCCCTGGAAGAGTCCACATGCGTTTTTTGCGGGATGTGCGTGGATTCCTGCCCCGTGGGCGCCCTGACTCCCAAGGAAAGCATGCGGGGCGGACGCAGCTGGCAGCTCTCTTCCGTCAAGACAGTTTGTCCCTACTGCGGCACGGGCTGCGGCCTGGAGTTGTTTGTCCGGGACAACCAGGTCGTGGGCGTAAAAGGCGACAAGGAAAGCCCGGCTAACAACGGCCATACTTGTGTAAAGGGCCACTTTGGCACGGGTTTTCTCAAACATCCTGATCGACTGAAAAACCCCCTGGTCCGCAAGAACGGGGAGCTGGTCGAATCTTCCTGGGAAGATGCGCTGCGCCTCGTGGCCAGCAAGCTGAAAGAATTTAAACCTTCTGAGATCGCCGGCCTGGCCTCGGCCCGCGCCACCAACGAGGAGAACTATCTTTTCCAGAAATTGCTGCGCACCCTGGGTACCAACCACATCGACCACTGTGCCCGTCTCTGACACGCTCCCACCGTAGCCGGTCTGGCTACAGCATTTGGAAGCGGCGCGATGACCAACAGTATCGGAGAAGTGGAAAATTCCCAGCTGATGTTTGTGATCGGCTCCAATACCACGGAAACCCACCCGGTGATCAGTTACCGCATGCGCCGGGCCAAGAAAAAAGGTGCGACCTTAATTGTTGCCGACCCCAGGCGCATTGAACTGGCCGAATACGCCGATGTCTTTTTGCAACTGCTTCCCGGGACCAACGAAGCCCTCCTGAACGGCATGCTTCATGTGATTATTGAGGAAGGGCTGGTCGACAAGGAATTTATCCAGGAGCGGACCGAAGGCTTTGCAGCGGTGGCCGAGACCGTAAAAAAATACACCCCCGAATATGTTGAAACCATTACAGGGGTCGCGGCAGATGATCTTCGCCAGGCAGCCCGCCTCTACGGGGAAGCAGAAAGCGCGGCCATTTTTTATACCATGGGCATCACCCAGCACACCAAGGGGACGAACAATGTCCTGGCCGTCGCCAACCTGGCCATGGCCACGGGCAACCTGGGCAAACCCAGCAGCGGTGTCAACCCGCTGCGGGGGCAGAACAATGTGCAGGGAGCTTGCGACATGGGGGGCCTGCCCAACGTGATTACGGGTTACCAAAAAGTTGGCGATAGCGCAACCATGGAGAAGTTTGAAAAAAGTTGGAGCACAAAACTAAATCCCGAGCCAGGTCTAACCGTGCCCGAGATTTTCTCCGCTGTTTTACAAGGTGAGATTAAAGCCCTCTATATCATGGGTGAAAATCCGGCCATCAGTGATGCAGACCTGGTCCAGGTCCATGCAGCATTGGATAAGGTGGACTTCCTGGTGGTCCAGGACCTGTTTCTCACAGAAACGGCATGCCGGGCCGATGTTGTCTTTCCTGCAGCGGCCTTCGCAGAAAAAGATGGCACCTTTGTCAACACCGAAAGACGGGTTCAGCGGGTCCGCAAGGCGATTGATCCCCCCGGGGAAGCAAAGCCCGACTGGTTGATTTTAAACGAGTTGGCTGCTGAGTTGGGATTGAACTGGAAGTACGATCAGGCAGAAGATATCTTTAATGAAATTACCCGGCTGACACCCAGTTATGCCGGGATCAGCTACCCGCGCCTGGATCGGGAAGGCGGGCTGCAGTGGCCCTGCCCGAGCCCGGATCATCCCGGAACCAGGTACCTGCACCAGGGGCAGTTTACCAAGGGTAAGGGGAGCTTTGTTCCCGTGGAATACCGACCGTCGGCTGAATCCGTTGATGAAGACTATCCCCTGCTGCTGACAACCGGCCGCAATCTCTACAACTACCATACAGGAACCATGACTCGTCATTGTGATTGCATTGCGGAATACAAGACAGAAGAGCTAATCCAGGTAAACTATGCTGACGCCCAGGATTTAGGCATCGAAGACGGTGACCTGGTCACCGTATCTTCGCGCCGTGGAACCATTGAAGCCCGGGTCCATGTTGCCGATATTGTTCCCCGCGGAGTTATCTTTATGACCTTCCACTTTATCGAAGCCGCGGTGAATATGCTGACCGGGCACGCCCTTGATCCGGTCTCCAAGACACCGGAGCTGAAAGTTACCGCCGTGCGTCTTGCCAAGAAAGCCTAGACCAGGCACCAGCCGTGAGATTTTAGACCGGGCGAAATAAAAACTCTCCCCGATTGTCCGTCGGGGAGAGTTTTTTGCAGGGAAAGAGCCCTGACTTAACGAAAACACTTTCATGAGCATGCAAGAGTATGCAGGCGTAACAGGGGGGATATCATGGAAGAAAAAGAAATGGAGACGGTGGAGCGGGGGACATCCATGCTGGAGATTGTCCGGATCAGGGACCAGGAAAGAACTGTGGAAGAGGATCGGGTCATCTTGGAGTTTCCCCTGACCATTGTCTTAAACGACCAGGAGTTCGTGACCCTGCTTTGTTCACCTTCCAGGATGGACTGCCTGGCGGTCGGGT
>PWRN01000074.1 GCA_003556225.1 Syntrophomonadaceae bacterium | reverse complement strand
TATGGCCGCCGACAGAGGTGTCCAGGTTCATCTCGGGGGCGATCCCCAGGCTGTAGGTGATGCCGCTGCCCAACGGGGCGTGCTGCAGCAGGAAATCTGCACTGTCTCCTGCAGCGATCAAGACAAACCCCTGGGCCGGGATCGGTGCTGCGGACTCCGATATGTTGACGCGAGTGACAATCCCGTGCTGCACGGTTACCTGGAGCACGGGCTCTGAAAAAAAGACAGCAGAGACTTCCCTGCCCCAGTTTTGGTCATAGAGATAGATGCGGTTACCGCTTTGGTAGGTTTGGTTATACGCGTACAGCTCGTGCCTGTGCGCCTCGTTGCACGTAACGAAACCGTTAAACGTCCAGTTTAAAATATGGGCGTTCCTTTGGGTGTCGATGCCAAAGCCCAGCCAGGTGTGATTGTCCATCGGGGAAGAGAGGATTTCGCCCTTCTCCAGGTGCAGCCCAAAAGGCGCCGCCGGGCGGTTCAGGTGGAAAAAATCGGCGTTTACCGCGGCCACGGCGTCCTGCGCGGCAGCCATATCTTTAAGCGTCTGCCGGTTGTTGAAGCCTTCCTGCGGGCTCATGGCCTGTATCTCCGCGTAGGGGTTATCCAGGTCGACGGCCAGCACGCGAGCCGTTGTGCTTTGCTCCTTGATGCGCAGCTCGTAGGTTAACAGGCGGCTTCCTTCTCCCACAATTTCTTCTGCCTTTAAGGTGTGGCTCATACCCAGGGCAGATAAACTGGCGGCCCAAGCGGCGCTGCCGGAAAACAGGAAGAGGATTGTGCAAATACTGAATAAGGTAGAAAGTGAAATGATCGCTCGTCGTGTCACGTCGACTCCTCCAGCCGTACAAATTTTCTCCCATTATACCACGGCGAGGCCTGCTTTTTAAAGCATCATTCCAGGGGAACGTGCATTTTTTTGCGACAAGTTTTCCTGCTCCCGTGATTCGTGTATAATGGGATAAGAATCGTGGGTTGAGAAACGATCAAAGAAGCTTTATTCCCGGGAGGGTTCACCACGTTTGCTGAACACGTCCAGTTTTTACATGCGGCTGACCTGCACCTGGGCAGCCCCCTGCAGTCCCTCGGGAACCGGTCCCCGGAGCTGAGAGGCATCCTGGAAACAGCGAGCTACACCGCCCTGCAGAGATTGACTGCGGCGGCCATCCGCCAGGCCGTTGATTTCGTGGTTTTTGCCGGTGACATCTACGACCAGGAGATCCGTTCGGTTGCGGCAAACCAGCATTTCATCCACAGCATGCACCAGTTGAACCAGGCCGGCATCCCGGTGTACATTGTCTACGGGAACCACGATCCCCTGGATGAACGCAGGGAGTACTTCGCGTTTCCCGATAACGTCCGGGTTTTTCCTGCCGACCGTGTTCACCTGGAAGAGGTGCAGGGCCAGGGCGGCCGGTTGGTGGCCAGGGTCCTGGGGCAGTCTTACAGGAGCCGCACGGACAACCGCCGCATGTATGAACTTTTCAACCCTCCAGACCGGGATGTTTTCAATATCGGGCTTTTACACACCGGGCTCAATCCTTCCTCCGGACGATACGTGCCCTGTTCGATCGGGGATCTAAAGAGCAAGAATGCCATCCACTACTGGGCCCTGGGGCACCTGCATCGCCGCACCGTGCTCGGCACCGGATATCCCGCGGTGGCTTTCCCCGGCACGATCCAGGGCCGGGACCTGGGAGAAACGGGCTGCGGCGGCTGCTTGTTGGTTCGCCTGGCCTCCAGCCGGGAGGCGGACATTTTGTTCATTCCTACAGCGCCGGTGATCTGGCTCACCCGGCAGGTGGAAATCAACCCGGAAGATGAAAATATGGACGATTTGCGGGAACGCTTGCTGGAGGAAGGACAGCGCATCCGGGAGAACGATCCCGCAGGAGAGCTGGAAATGCAGCTGGCCCCCGGAGAGAAAGTCCAGGTAGAGGGGTATATCGTGCGCTGGGAGTTAACAGGTCGCGGCCCGGTTCACCGGGACCTGATCACCAGGGATGAAGAGGGAACAGCGGACTATTTAACCGCAGCCCTGCGCGCTGCACTGGGCAACCTTCGCCCCTTTCTTTGGACCGACTCGGTGCGCTTCTCCACGGCGTCCCCGCTTCCCCGGGAGGCGGTGATCTCCAGGGAAGATACGGTCCTGCAGCACCTGCAGGAAGTATTCCGTGAGATGATGGCCGGGGAGAACCGCCAGGAAGTCAGGGAGATCATGGGCGAGATTTGGTTTGAACAAGTTGACCACGAGGACAACCGGGATTTTCAACTCCCCCTCACCGCGGAGACGGTTAACCGGGTGGCGGAAAAGGCATACAACCTGGTGGTGGAACGCCTCATGGAAGGACGTGAGCAGCCGTGAAGATTACCCGACTCCACCTGGAAGACTTCGGCATCTTTCAGCAGCAACGCCTGGAAAACATCCAGCCCGGCCTGGTCGTGGTCGTCGGCCCCAACCGGGCCGGCAAGACTACCTTGATGCACGCCCTGCGCTGCCTGGGATTCGGCGTGCCCCGGGGTTTCTCCATTCCGGCGGGGATAAAATACCAGCTCAGTGCCCAGGCAGACGCGGGAGAGGGGCGCTTCCGGATCTTGCTGGAGGGGCACGGCGAACCCAGGGTTTTTCCAGAGGGAGCAGGGGTAGAGAGCGAAGAAGTGGATATCGCTGCGCTGTACGGGGGGCTCGATGCCTTTACCTACAGGCAAATTTTTACGATCAGCCTGGATGAACTGCGTCAAATCCCCGAGGGGCTTTCCAGGAACGATCAGGACAAGCTCGCCGCAGTTTTGCTGGGCGCCGGCTGGAGCGAATCCATGAAGCTGCTGGAGCTGAAAGAGGCTTTCAACGCGGCGGCCTACCAGATCGGGGCCTCCCGGGGTGCCGTGGGGACCCGTAAGTTTAAAGATCCCTACCAGGAAATGGAGCAGGCCGTGAGGCAACTCGACCGGGCAAACGCCCGGCTGGACGAGTACCACCGGGAGCAAGAAAACTTGCAAGGCTTAGCCGGGCAGGTCCAGGAGCAGGAACTGCGGCTGGCGGCAGCCAGGCAGGAATTGCAGAAACTGGAAATTTTGGAGAGGCATTACGACCGCTACCAGGAAATTGTGCATACCCGGTCCCTGCTGAAAGAACCGCAGGGCAAGAAGCTGCTGGAGGGTTATCCCGCGGCAGGACTGCAGGAAGGCTCCCTGTTGCAAAACCGCTACCAAAAGGTTCTCCAGCAGTATCGCGAGGCCACCGATCAGTTTACCCTTCAGACAGGCCAGCCGGTCGACTCTACGCTTTACCAGGGTTTGCTGCAGCACAGCGGGGCATTGGACCGGCTGGAAAAACAGCTCTCGGGCTGGCGGGAAGCCTTAAAGTATCTCCAGGCGAAAAAGCGGGAGCGGGCAGAAAAGGAAACCGCCCTGGCAGAGAGGGTAAGCCGCGTTTTCGGCGAGCTCCCCGTCAGCGAGGCCCTTTCCACCGTGGAAAAAGTGAAGGTAGACGGATTGCGTGTCCAGGAGCTGGCCGGCCGGGTCGACCGCTTCAAGAAATGCCGGGATGAGCTGGAAAGGCAAGCCAACGAGATCAAAGATCTGCAGGCCCTTCTCCAGGCGAAAACAGCGCAGCGGGCAAGGCTCTCGCGGCCCGGAGACAG
>PWRN01000077.1 GCA_003556225.1 Syntrophomonadaceae bacterium | reverse complement strand
TTATTACACAGCCTGCCGTCCCCTTGACACGTGAAGAAGACGATGATGACGAGCCCTTCGGATATTAACTTGCGATCCTGCAAGAAAGCAAAAAAGAAGGAGTAACAGGTTGTGAGAAAAGCGTTAACCGTAATTTTATCGCTGCTGCTGATGCTGGCAATGGTACCTGCTGCCGGCGCTGCACTACATGGGGAAACAGACCAGACAACCGTTGAGATCGTGATGGAAATTGGTGAAACCACCTATACCATTAACGGTCATGAGGAAGAAATGGATATATCGCCCTATATCGTAGACGGGCGCACCATGGTCCCTGTCCGTTTTGTCGCAGAGGCATTCGGCCTTGAAGCGGATTGGGGTCCGAGAGATGAGCGGACCCAGTGGGTATCCTTCGAAAATGAAGCGATTCGCATTGAACTGGAAATCGGTTCGCCCCTTATCCACCTGGATTTTCGTGATGTAGTAGATCCTCCCCCTTCCACGATAACTTCTGATGTAGAAGCCCAGATTATCGAGGGCCGCACCTATCTTCCCCTGAGGGTTATTGGTGAAATCTTCGGTGCGGCGTTCGATTGGGGACCCAAAGACGCCTTGACCGAATGGGTCAGCTTCACCTTAACGGAAATTGCCCCTGCACCTATTGAACCCGTAGAGCCAGAAGAACCCTTGGAGGAAATTGGAGTTGAGCTGGTAGCAGAAGGTTTTACATCGCCATTAGCGTTTGTTTCACCTGGAGACGGAACAGGAAGAATGTTTGTGGTGGATCAAGCCGGCGTCATCTGGGTGCTGGATGGGGAAGGAAACGTTCTGGAAGAATACTTCCTGGATTTGCGTGACGTGATTGTGGAGTTGCGCGCTGGTTTTGATGAGAGGGGACTGTTAGGGGTGGCTTTCCATCCCAATTATCCACAAAATGGCCGGTTTTTTGTTCACTACAGCGCTCCCTTGCGAGAAGGTGCTCCGGCAGACTGGGATCATACCGCCGTAATCGCGGAATTCCAGGTGAGTGAAGAGGATATTAATGCTGCTGATCCCGATTCAGAAAGGATCATTCTGCAAATTGACCAGCCCCAGTTCAATCATAATGGGGGACAAATTGCCTTCGGTCCAGACGGCTATCTCTATATTCCCCTGGGGGACGGTGGGGCGGCAAATGACGTGGGATTGGGACATCCGGATATTGGAAACGGTCAGGACATCACAACTTTATTGGGCAGTATACTCAGAATCGATATTGATCAAGGCGATCCCTATGCCATTCCCGGCGATAACCCCTTTGTGGGAGAAGAAGGTCGGGACGAGATATTTGCCTATGGACTTCGCAATCCCTATCGTATTTCCTTTGACGCCATGGGGAATAATGATCTATTCGCAGCAGATGTGGGCCAGGATTTATGGGAAGAGGTCAATATTGTCGCCAGAGGAGGAAATTATGGATGGAATTTAATGGAAGGAACTCACTGTTTTGACCCTCAGAATCCAGAACAACCCCCTGCTGAATGCCCCAGTGTAGGACTTCGGGGAGAGCCGCTTCTGGACCCCATCCTGGAATACAGAAATGCCAGAAATGGAGGAATTGGCATTGCGGTCATCGGGGGTTACGTTTACCGGGGCCAGGCCATAAACGACTTGCGAGGAAATTATGTTTTCGGAGACTGGAGCCTCGGTTTTGGTGAGGGAGACGGCAGTGTATTCGCAGCCACTCTCGCCAACGGTGTTTGGAACTTCAGGGAATTGGCGATTACAAATAGAGAGAATCAGCGTATGGGATTATTCATCACGGGATTCGGCCAGGATGCCGATCATGAATTATATATACTGACCACGGAAAATGCCGGTCCTTCCGGAAATACGGGGAAAATATATAAAATCGTGCCCGTTGAGGAAAGCCCTTAAGGGCTTGAAAACGTATGGAGGGAATCGTGATCGTTGAATAAAGTGGATTGAAATTTCTTGATCACTGGCGTGATCGCTTGGATGGAGCCTCCCGAAGCTGCCGTGAGGTACCTTCGGGAGGCTCCAAAGAATGACTAAGATTAAGATCATCGGCATTCTCCTTACTTGGGAGGATAATAACTTGAGGAGGAGTCATCACTTGCAAAAAATCATTCCTGTTTTATGGTTCGATGACCAGGCAGAAGAGGCGGTAGATTTCTACGTTTCCATTTTTAATAAGTCCCAAAAAGGTTATCTTGATCGTCATGATGAAGCCAGCGCAGAAGCGGCCGGCAAACCGGTGGGAAGTATTTCGTACGTGGAGTTTGAACTTGAAGGCCAGGAATTCGGTGCGATCAATGGTGGACCTGTATTTAAACTTACTCCTGCTATATCGTTTATTGTGAACTGCCTGGCAGAAACGGAGATCGATGAACTCTGGGACAGGCTGTCTGAGCGTGGAAAGGTCTTAATGCCCCTTGATTCATACGAGTTCAGTAATAAATACGGCTGGATAGAGGACAGGTACGGTGTTTCGTGGCAGTTGCTGCTCACCGATACGGTAGCGCAGAAAATCGTTCCCTCCCTGATGTTCGTAGGTGAGAAGAGCGGCAAGGCTGAGGAAGCGATTAGTTTCTACACATCGCTTTTTGAGGATTCTAAGGTCGAGTATTTATCCCGTTATGGCCCGGGGCAAGAACCGGATGAAGAAGGAACGTTAAATTACGCCAGCTTTACCCTTGCCGGGCAGCACTTCGCGGCCATGGATAGCGCCTTAGAGCACTCTTTCACCTTCACTGAAGCTATTTCCCTCCTGGTCAACTGTAAGACCCAGGAGGAAATCGACCAATACTGGGAAAAGCTTTCCGCCGACCCGGAAGCGGAACAGTGCGGCTGGCTCAAAGACAAATACGGCGTTTCCTGGCAGATCATCCCCGTGCAGCTGAACCAGCTGCTTAGAGACCCGGATCCTGCAAAATCCGCTAGCGTGATGCGGGCATTTTTGCAAATGAAAAAGCTCGACCTGGAGGGTTTAATAAGCGCTCACCAGGGATAACAAAAGACAGAAGAAATAAGCCTCCCTGGATGCTCCTGCCCGGTGTGACGTGGTTACTTGCTGACGCGAATAAGGGATACCAGCCCGTGACCCAGGCCCATGCCCCACTGCATGTTCGTTTCCAGGCTGCGCAGGGCAAAGCCCAGCTGGGACTCGATCAGATCTGCCCTCGTATCGCCAAAGAGACCCTTGCTGACCTCAACTGTTTGGCGCATTACATCAAAAGCCCGTTCCAGGGCCTGAAATTCCGTCAAGGGCGGGTCCGGCAGCATGGCACTGCTGCCGCGATCGGAAAACTTCATCAGCGCCATGGTGTAATCCAGCAGGGCATTCCAGCAGTCGGCCAGGTCTTTGAGCATGCGGTTCTGCCAGGTAAAGCCTTTCCTGGGGATGAAATTGAATTTCAAGTCCGGGAAATAGGTCCGGAGACCCGGTTCATGGAGAGAGTTGACCATGGCCCGGGTGGGCTGGGGGTTCCCGTTATAGGTTCCCGTTTCGATGTGTCTGCCGACAAACAGGGAACGGTCAAAAAAGCGGATGATCTCCAGGTCGATGCCCGTCTTTTCAGCGGCGCGATCCACGATTTCCGACACTTCCTGGGGCGTCATCAGCCGCATGGGGAAAGAAGAGACCTCGATCTGGTCCCGCTCAGACTCATCGTAGAGGTAATTGATCTTGTACTCCATATGGGTTCTTTCCTGGAAGTTTTCCGTCCACAGGTTCTG
>PWRN01000065.1 GCA_003556225.1 Syntrophomonadaceae bacterium | reverse complement strand
CCAGCTGCGGGGACTGCAGCAAGAAAGCCCAGACCCCTACCCTGGATGATTTCGCCTATGATTTAACCCGGCTGGCCCGCGAAGGAAAGCTGGACCCCGTTGTTGGCCGGGAAGCTGAACTGGAAAGAGTCATCCAGGTGCTGAGCCGGAGGACAAAGAATAACCCCTGCCTGGTGGGCGAAGCCGGCGTGGGAAAAACAGCCATTGTCGAAGGACTGGCACAGCGTATCGTGGAAAGAAACGTTCCTGACATCTTGCTGGATAAGCAGATTTTCACCCTGGAAATATCATCCCTGATCGCGGGCACCAAGTACCGGG
Organism: Syntrophomonadaceae bacterium; assembly: GCA_003556225.1. Lineage (GTDB taxonomy): Bacteria > Bacillota > Dethiobacteria > DTU022 > UBA8154 > SKMY01. The sequence continues at coordinate 3,483 of PWRN01000065.1, read as the reverse complement.
GTGAATTTGAAGAACGCATGCACAAGCTGCTGCAAGAGGTGTTGGAAAATCAAAATGTGATCCTCTTCATCGACGAAGTGCACACCATCATCGGGGCTGGCGCTTCCCAGGGTGCCATGGACACGGCTAACGTGTTGAAACCCGCGCTGGCCAAGGGAGACCTGCAGGTAATCGGCGCCACGACTCTGAATGAATTTCGCAAGTATATCGAACGGGACCCGGCCCTGGAAAGGCGATTTCAGCCTGTCATGGTCGGCGAACCCACCGCCGGGGAAAGCCTGGAAATCTTAAAAAGGCTGCGGGACTGTTACGAAGCACACCATGATGTAAGCATAACCGATGAGGCCCTGGAAGCCGCGGTTAAGTTGGGTTCCCGCTACATCCAGGATCGGTACCTTCCCGATAAAGCCATCGACCTGATGGATGAAGCGGCGTCACGGGTTCGCATCTTGCAGAAAAGAGAGCCGCAGGAGCTCCGGGAAATAGAGGAACTGAAAGAAAAGATCACAGGGGTGCGGCAGGAAAAAGATGCTGCCGTCAAGAGCCAGGATTATGAAAAAGCCGCCCGGCTCCGGGATGAAGAGCAGAAACTGGAGAAGGACCTGGCCTCCCTGGAAAATACCCTGGAACCCACGTCAGTCGGATGTTCTCGCGGTGAACCCGGGCAGGGTGAAGACCATCTGGCGAGGGAGTGCGTCACGGAAGAGACCATCGCCCACGTGGTATCCAGCTGGACCGGTATCCCGGTGAAGAAGCTCACTGAAGAGGAATCCACGCGGCTGCTGCACCTGGAAGACACGCTGCACCAGCGGGTCATCGGGCAACAGGAGGCCGTGACCGCCGTATCGCGGGCCATTCGCCGGGGCAGGGTCGGCCTCAAAGACCCGGCAAGACCCACAGGTTCGTTCATGTTCCTGGGACCTACCGGGGTCGGCAAAACGGAGCTGGCCAGGACTCTGGCCGAGACGCTCTTCGGCGACGAGGATGCCATGATCCGGCTGGATATGTCGGAATACATGGATAAGCACACAACTTCCCGCCTGATTGGAGCGCCTCCCGGATATGTCGGCTATGAAGAGGGCGGGCAGCTGGCGGAAAAAGTACGCCGCAAACCCTACAGCGTGATTTTGCTGGATGAGATCGAAAAAGCCCATCCCGATGTTTTCAACGTCCTGCTGCAGATCCTGGAAGATGGCCGTTTAACCGACGGCAAAGGGCGGACTGTTGATTTTCGCAACACCGTGATTATCATGACTTCCAACGTGGGCGCCGGTTTAATTCGAAACCAGCCCACCCTGGGCTTTAAAACGGTCGATGTAGACAGAACTTACGAGGACATGAAGGGCAGGCTCCTGGAGGAACTGCGGCGGACGTTCCGCCCGGAATTCCTCAACCGCCTGGACGATATCGTGGTCTTTAACGCCCTCACGGAAGCAGGCCTGGGCCAAATCGTGGAGCTGATGCTGGGCGAGCTTTCCGGGCGTTTTGCGGAGCTGGGCTTCCAGCTGGACGTGTCCGAGGAAGCGAAAGCAGCCCTGGTCGAGGAAGGTTACGACCTGGAATACGGAGCACGTCCCCTGCGGCGGGTGATCCAAAGACGCCTGGAAGATACCCTCTCCGAGCAAATCTTGCAAGGTGGCTGCCAGAAAGGGGATACCATCCAGGTTTACCTGGAGGAAGTGAACGGGAAAAAATCGTTCGGGTTCCGAAACCAAACGCAAACCTGCGGGGAACTGCTGAGCGCCGTGGAGCAGTCGGAGTAACCGCGGGAAAAAGCAGAACATGATCGGGCGAAAAGACCGACTAAAATAAAGACCTTACGGCCGGGATAGAGCATCCCTCACCTGGCCGAGGAAGACCAGAAGAAAACCGGGAAGGGCAACATGCCCTTCCCGGTTTTCCATGTGCTCTACGCTCCGGGGCCAGCGTGGCCGGCACCAACAAGACATGAAGCGCCCCTGCTGCTCTCCCTTGTTTCTGTTTCCCTTTCCAGGTAAAATGGGAAGGGGGCGAACGGGTGCATCTTGTGCGCAAACAAACACCCGTGGGACAAATCTATGCCCTACCCTGCCGGCTGTTCAGTTTGCCCAGGTAAAAGCATCTTGTAAGTCTACGGAGAAACGTCCATGCAAACAACCCGTGTGCAGATCACCGCGCTGAATAGTGAAGGCGCCGGCGTCGGCCGGCTGGCCTCGGGCAAAGTGATCTTTATCCCCTTCGCCCTGCCGGGAGAAACGGTGGAGGCGGTGCTGCGCGCCGAGAAAAAAACCTGGGCCCGGGGGGAACTAAAGGAAGTTTTGACCCCTTCGCCCCGGCGCCGGGAACCGGTCTGCCCGCACTTTTATTCCTGCGGAGGCTGTACCCTGCTGCACCTGGACGACCAGGAACAACTGTCCTGGAAGCAAACCACGGTTCGGGAAAGCCTCGCGCGCCTGGGGAACCTTCAGGACATCCCGGTCCTTCCGGTGCTGGAATCCCCGGCTCTCCTGCACTACCGCAATAAGATCACCCTGCACTGGGAACAACAAGGAGAAAACGCCCTATTGGGATTTTACCAGCCGGGTACCCGGGATCTCGTGGAGATTCAATCCTGTTACCTGGCGGCCTCGCCTCTACACGAGGCGCTTGCCGGGCTGCCGGATTTGCTCCATGGGCTGCCGCTGCCTGACCGGACGAAACAAAGCAGAAAGCAGGTTATCCTACGGTATTCCTGCGCGCAAGACGAAATCATGCTCGTATTCTCCCTGCCAGAAGGAGCAGGACAGGCCCTGCTCCAGCGCCTTCCTGCCCTGCAGAAACGGATCCCCCGCCTGGCTTCTACCTGGATCCTCGCGGGGCACCGAAGCGTGCACCTGGCTGGCAAAACACGGCTCCAGGAAAGCTTGCTGGGCTGCACCTTTTCCCTGGGACCCCGCTCCTTTTTCCAGGTAAACCCCCGGCAGGCCGCGAGGCTATTCCAGGAGGTGCAAAGTCGTCTCCCGCATGGGAAACCGTTAGCGGGACTGGTCGACCTGCACTGCGGAACAGGGGTGATGACTCTGCTGGCGGCAGACCAATTTGCCCGGGTTTTCGGCATTGACACCAGCGGCTCCGCCATCGCAGACGCCCGAAAAAACGCTCGCATCAACCAGGTCCCCGGGGCCGCGTTTTTCCAGGGAACGGCAGAAGTGGTGCTTCCCCGGCTGTTCAAAAAGGCCCCCATCGAGGCCGCCCTGCTGAACCCGCCCCGCCAGGGCTGCTCGGAAAGGCTGCTCCACATCCTGGCCGACGCCGAAATTCCCTCCTTGATCTACGTTTCCTGCAACCCGGCTACCCTAAGCCGCGACCTTCAGCGGCTGACTGCCCGGGGTTATACCGCTGAAGCTGTGCAGCCCGTGGACATGTTTCCCCAGACCCCCCACGTGGAGTGTGTAGTATTGATGTCAAAAGAATAATTCGCAAATATCTATATCTTTTTGCTATTATTATGAGAATTATTATGAT
>PWRN01000107.1 GCA_003556225.1 Syntrophomonadaceae bacterium | reverse complement strand
TCGGCGGAACGTTTTTCCATGCTGACATCTTGGCCCTCCTTTTGCTGCTGGTTTGCTGCTGGTTTGCTGGTTTGATGATTCATCGCTACCTTATCACATTTATCTTATTCATTCACCTTTCCCACAATTCACCTGAGAAAGAACAAACTAAACGCATTGGTTCATCGCTGGTTGTCTATCCCGCTGCCGGTTTTCCCCTTATGGCTAAAAATCAAGGGAGTCGGCTGGTGATCATCAACCGGGAACCCACCTCTGCAGATCCTCACGCAGACCTGGTCATCCATGACAGTGCCGGGAGTGTCATGGCTGAAGTCACGCGTCTCGCCCTCTCCAGAAGAATGGTTGCTCCCCCTGCGAGGGGGAGAATCATCTAATTTTTTTCAGCAACCAGGCCATGTTTTCTCCCAGCTGATCCATGGTCAAGAGGCCTTCCTCATCTGCATGCACATCCCCTTTTTGCCGGCCTATGCCCATGTTCCAGTAGATGGAGCCCGGGATGATCATTTCGTTGATCAAGAAAAAATTATTGATGGCCTGGAAGACATTCAACGCGCCTGCGCGTCGGACGGCCACAACAGCCGCGCCGACCTTCCTTCTGAGCATGTGAGCATTCCCCTTGGCCACGAAACCTGCTCGATCGATCAATGCCTTTGTTTCCGCGGTCAAGGCAGCAAAGTACGTGGGCGAACCGATCATGATCCCATCGGCTTCCAGCATCTTTTCGATGCAGTCATTCACCAGATCGGTATCAATGGCACATCTCTTGTTTAATGATTCACGGCATTGATAGCACGCGGTGCAGCCTCGCATGACCTGCCCTCCCAGGTCGACAAGTTCACACTGCACGCCTTCTGCTTTTAACCGCTGAAAAGCTCGCTTGATCAGGATTCCTGTATTGCCATCTTTTCGCGGGCTGCCGTTAAACGCGACCACCTTCATCGGGATTTTCCTCCTTTGCAAGTTCTCCCAGGGACCGACGCGCTTCCTCCAGGGCCCGTCCCCGGTGGCTGATGCGGTTTTTGCTGGCGGTGTCCAGTTGAGCAAAGGTTTTCCCTTCCTCCTGGGAAATAAATAACGGGTCATACCCGAATCCCCCGCTTCCCCGGGGAGATGTGGCGATCTTTCCTTCACAGGTCCCTCGAACCACGCGGGTCTGCCTCCCCGGCGCTGCGATCGCGATGGAACAGACAAAGCGCGCACTGCGGCGAGGAAAAGGGACATCTTTCATTAATTCCAGCAGCAGGGCGTTGTTTTTTTGATCGGTGGCGCCTTCCCCGGAGAACCGGGCAGAAAACACGCCAGGCTTCCCCTCCAGGCAATCCACTTCCAACCCGGAATCATCGGCCAGAGCCATTTCACCGGTGAGGCTGCTGATGGTTTCTGCTTTCAATATCGCATTTTCTTCAAATGTTTGTCCCGTTTCCTCGATGGGAGGAAAGCCTGGATAGTCATTCAAGGAACAGAGCGTGAAAGGAAGGGGATGCAACACCTGCTTCATCTCGGCAATTTTCCCCGGATTGCGTGTGGCCAAAATAATTTTTGGACCTTTAGGGTAAGGGGTCCTGTTCAAGGCTGTGCCCAGGGATTGCTGCTGCACGGAGATCAGGAATTCTATCCCCTGTTCGGCCAGGGCCAACATGCTTTCCAGTTCATTGCGGGTAAACGTCTTTTTTTCTGCCGTGCCCTGGATCTCCACCAGGTTCTTCTGCCCGGTCATCACGATATTCATATCCACATCGGCTTCCAGGTCTTCCTGGTAGGCAAGATCCAGGATTCCTCGCCCCTGCCACAGCCCTATACTGGTCGCCGCCACATAATCTTTTACCGGGTTTTGATGAATTTTCCCCTTTTCCACCAGGGTATTCAGGGCATCGACAAGGGCTACATAAGCGCCGGTAATGGCAGCTGTGCGGGTGCCTCCGTCGGCTTGGAGCACATCGCAATCGATCCAAACGGTTCGAGGGCCCAGCGCTTCCAAGTCAACCACCGCACGCAGGGAGCGACCGATCAGGCGCTGGATTTCATGGGTTCGTCCCCCCACCCGTCCCCGGGCAGCTTCCCGGGTATTTCGGGTCTGCGTCGAACGGGGAAGCAGGGCGTACTCCGCCGTTACCCAGCCTGATCCTGCATCTCTCAGCCAGGAAGGTACCTGCTCCTCCACGGATGCCGAACAGATGATCTTCGTATCACCGACCTCGATCAAGGCTGAACCTTCGGCGTATTTGAGGTAGCCCCGGGTAATCTGCACGGGCCTGTGCTCATCATCTCTGCGACTATCCGGTCTCATCGTGCGTCACTTCCTCTCCTAAGAAGCTGGAAACTCTCTTTTTCGGGATCATGGTTGTTGCTCGCGCACAGCAGCAGGATTCTTTCCTCTCGATCCAGAATTTTATAATCACCATGAAATAATACCCATAAAGAGGTGAAAAGCCATGATCGTACGGCGCACGTTTGCCTTTCTCATTGACCTTGGACTGGCTTATTTACTTATGTTGATCCCGTTCCTGGGCTGGTTATTTGGCGGTTTCTTTATCTTGCTGCGCGATGGACTGACGAAACAGGGAAGTCCGGGGAAAAATATCCTCAACTTGAAAGTCACTTCCATGGGAAGCCGAACTATCTATGAAGAATCCGTCCGACGCAATATCATTTTTGCCGCACCTTTCGTCTTTTCCATCATCCCCACGGTCGGTTCGTTCATTACCCTGGCTTTAATTTTTGTCGCCGGTGTGATTGAAATCCTGGCCCTCAGCAGTGACCCCCAGGGGCTCCGCTACGGGGACCGCTGGGCTCATACCGAAGTAAGTGAGGTGCAGCAAGGGTCCGGCCTGCGTTGATGCCGACGATTTTCGCGCGAACTCACGCGCAGAAGCTGAAGATTCGGACCGCTGCTCGTGCTTCGGCTCCCAACGCTCCTGTTCATTCTCCCAGAATGACCTGGTAGGCTTGAACATGCTTGTGGAGCATGCGCGTGGCCATCTCCGCAAAGGGTGTGGCTCGACCGCTGGCAAAAAACCGCTGCCTGGCAGGCAATGTGGCATCATTGTTTAGCAGGCTTAAATGCTGGAGTATTTCCCAGGCTTCCCGGGCGGTTTCTTCCGCAGAGCTGATTAGCTCCACGCCCGGACCCATGACCTCCTGGATGACATGGGCCATGAGCGGGTAATGGGTGCACCCCAGGATCAAGGCATCCACACCAGCCTCTTTTAACGGCGTTAAATATTCTTCCGCGACACGCCAAGCCTCAGGGGTATCAACCAGGTTATTTTCTACCAGCAAGACAAAAAGCGGGCAGGGCTGGGCGAGGACTTCCACATCAGGAGCCAGGCGATGAAATGCCTGCTGGTACGCACCACTGTGGATGGTGCCGGTGGTGCCGATGACACCCACCTTTTTTCGCCTGGTCTGTTCCAGGGCAGCGCGAACCCCCGGTTCAATCACGCCCAGTAAAGGTAGGTGGACTTTATTCCGATAATAATCCAGTCCTGCGGCGGCAGCGGAATTGCAGGCCACAATAATCGCTTTAATTTCCTGGGTTAGCAGAAACTCCATGATTTCATCAACAAAGCGACGGACCTGCTCCTGCGGTCTGGGGCCGTACGGCATACGGGCCGTATCTCCAAAATAAACGATATTTTCCTGGGGAAGCAGCTTAACCATTTCTTGAACCACGGTTAAGCCTCCCACACCGGAATCCAATAACGCGATGGCTTTATAGCGGTCCAAGGAAAATCCCCTCCATGATCCAGATCAAGAAATGTACAGCGTCCTGGCGTTGCCTCTTTTAGGCAGTGAGATCGTGGTTGTTGATCGTCTTTCTACCTGCAAACTGGCTCCTATAACACGGCCGGCCTTGACAAAAATTCTCCTCCTATTCTACCCCTTCTCCT
>PWRN01000007.1 GCA_003556225.1 Syntrophomonadaceae bacterium | reverse complement strand
ACAATGTGAACATGGTGATTGAGCTGATCACCCCTATTGCCATCGAGGAAAGCCTGCGCTTCGCCATCCGGGAAGGCGGACGAACCGTCGGCGCCGGCGTGGTCACATCCATTATCGAATAATCCAGCTTGTTAAATCATATTCGCATCTCGAAAGACCGGGGCCAATGCTCCGGTTTTTCGTCACAAGTTTTTACATACTGGTTTCATGGGGGTAAAGACTGCCGGCCCCTGCTGGCAGCAGATTTGTTTATTGACATTGATATTGAACTGTGATAAATTGATCTTTGTGGTTATATTGAGGTAAAGGAGTGCGTTTCATGCGTGTTAAAGTGACAATAGCGTGCGCGGAGTGTAAAGAGAGAAATTATTCCACCACGAAAAATAAACGCAACACACCGGATCGGATAGAATTTAACAAGTATTGCCCTCGCTGTGGCACACATAGGCCCCACAAGGAAACCAAGTAGCAGAGCTCCAATGTATTGCGGTCATGAAACCGGCTAAGGGAAGTGGAAATTATGGGCAATACCGTGAAAAAGCTCAAGCGTTTTTTTCACGATGTAAAAATAGAGTTAAAAAAAGTAAACTGGCCAGACCGGCGAGAACTGGCTACCTTTACGGGTATCGTCCTGGTGGTTATTTTTGTGGTCGGTGCCTTTTTTTGGGTTCTGGATACCGGGCTTACCGGGATTTTAAGAGTAATCATCAACTAATATGCACTTTATTAGAGTAAATGTTTCATTGTGGCCTGATCGATCGTCATGGTGAAAACACAAGGAGGATAATGGAGAAGCTCTGAAAGCTTCTTGCCTGGCAAGATGGCAGAAAAAAATTGGTACGTGATCCATACTTATGCAGGGTATGAAAACAAGGTAAAAACAAACCTGGACAAGCGAGTGGAATCCATGGAAATGCAGGATAAGATTTTTCGAGTCCTGGTCCCCATGGAAAAAGAATATGAAATAAAAAACGGTCAGCGCAAGATTGTCATGCGTAAGGTTTTCCCGGGCTATGTATTGGTGGAAATGATCATGGAAGACGACTCCTGGTTTGTTGTGCGAAATACACCGGGTGTTACCGGCTTTGTTGGTCCAGGATCCAAGCCGGTTCCCTTGAGTGAGCCGGAAATTAAGCAGATCTTAAGGCAAATGGGTATGGACGAAGCACGGCCCAAGGTCCTGTTCAATGTCAAGGAGCAGGTCCGGGTTGTTAGCGGACCCTTCAGTAATTTTATTGGGACCATCGAAGAAGTTCAGCCTGAACGAAGCAAGTTGAAAGTGAGCGTTTCCATGTTTGGTCGCGAAACCCCTGTGGAACTCAACTTCGAACAGGTTGAAAAACTCTAACCTGGAAGGAAGACTCCCGCTTATTTTTCCCAGGGTGTTTGCATAGAGAGGAGGTGCGCATATGGCTAAGGGCAAGAAGATAATCGGATTAATCAAGCTGCAAATTCCGGCTGGAAAAGCAACTCCTGCTCCACCTGTAGGTCCCGCACTGGGCCAGCATGGAGTCAATATTATGGCATTTTGCAAGGAATTTAATGAAAAAACAGCCAGTGAAGCCGGGTTGATTATCCCGGTTGAAATTAGCGTTTACGCTGACCGTTCGTTCAGTTTTATTACCAAGACGCCTCCTGCCGCAGTCCTGTTAAAAAAAGCATTGGGTATTGAAAAAGGATCTGGAGAGCCCAATAAGGTAAAAGTAGCGACAATTACTCGCGGCCAGGTCCGGGAAATTGCAAATCAGAAGCTGGAGGATCTGAATGCGACAAATCTTGATGCAGCAGAGCGTATTATCGAAGGAACCGCTCGCAGTATGGGAATTGTCGTAGAGGGATAATGATAGCAGTGGGAGAGCCGGCACAGGCTCACTTGTACCACAAGGAGGGTTTTTTATGGTAAAGAAAGGCAAGAAATACTTGGACGCCAGGGGTAAAATCGACAGGGAAAAATTGTATGACCCCCAGGAAGCGTTCGAACTGATCAAAGAGATGGCCAAGGCTTCTTTTGATGAAACCATCGAACTTTCTGTTCGTTTGGGGGTCAACCCGAAACATGCGGATCAACAGGTCCGGGGGGGTATTGTCCTTCCGAACGGCACAGGCAAGGAACTTTCCGTGGCCGTCTTCGCCAAAGGAGAGAAAATAAAGGAAGCTGAAGAAGCCGGAGCTGATTTTGTCGGCGGTGAAGATTTGGCTGAGAAAATCCAGGGAGGTTGGCTTGATTTTGATGTTGCTGTGGCAACTCCCGACATGATGAGTGTTGTTGGCAAGCTGGGCCGCATCCTTGGTCCGAGAGGACTTATGCCCAATCCCAAAACGGGAACGGTAACCATGGATGTGGGTAGAGCCATCGGTGAAATCAAAGCCGGTAAAGTAGAGTACCGCACCGATAAGGTTGGCAACATTCATGTGCCCGTCGGCAAAGCATCTTTCAGCTCGCAGCAGCTGTTGGAGAATTTTTTTGCCTTGATCGAGGCGCTGGTGAAGGCGCGACCCGCTGCCGCCAAGGGACAGTACCTGCGGAGTGTTACGATTAGCCCGACCATGGGACCGGGAATAAAAATTAGCCCTCAAAAAGCGGCGGCCCTGGGTAAAGCCAGCTAATTTTTCCAGACAGGCACGCGAAGTGAATAATATAGCTTTAGCCGAAGACAGCAGGTGCTTTCGCATAAGGGTTTAACCGGCCCGCCTGCCGAGGTGAGGATAGACTGAGCAGCTGGGAATCGTGCTTATTTCGCTGCAGATGTTTCACCCTCCTTGTCTTTTCGGCAGGAGGGTTTTCTTGTTTATCTTCGAGGCTTTGATAAATCGTGGATGAGGAGGTGAAATTTTGAGAAGCCGCAAACAGAAAGAGAATAAAGTCCTGGAAATCAAAAATGACTTGGAAAACTCACAGATAATTATTTTAACAGATTACCGTGGACTCAGTGTGACCAAAATGAACCAGCTGCGTCGTATCCTGGAAGCCGATGGTATACGCTACAAAGTGGTGAAAAACACCCTGACCAGGCTGGCAGCGCACGAGGCGGGCCTGGAAGAACTGGATGTTTACATGGAAGGTCCGGTCGCGATCGCTTATGGACATGATGACCCGGTGACGCCTGTGAAATTGCTGGTCAAGTTTGCCAAGGAGCATGATGAGCTGGAGATAAAAGGGGGCGTTCTGGAAAAACAGGTTATGGATGAATTCCAAATCCGTCGTTTGGCCGACCTTCCTCCCAAGGAAGTTCTGTTGGCCAAGGTAGCGGGTGCTTTCCAGGCACCCTTGGCTGGCATGGCGAATGCCCTTCAAGGAAACCTGCGTAACCTGGTCTATGTCTTAAATACCGTGAAGGAACAAAAGGAAAGTGCCTAACCTGAAGGACCTGAGACCGGGGGTTTATAGATCAAATTATTCCCATAAGGAACAGGACAGACAGGATCGATGATCAAATTCTAGGAGGATATACAATGTCTAAAGTTCAAGAAGTGCTGGAAATTGTAAAAGGAATGACCGTATTGGAGTTAGCGGAACTGGTAAAAGCCTTTGAAGAAGAATTCGGAGTCAGTGCTGCAGCTCCTGTCGCCGCCGTCGCCGCGACCGGGGCAACTCCGGCAGAAGCGGAAGAAGCCCAGGAAGAGCAAACGGAATTTGATGTCGTTCTTACTTCTTCGGGCGAAAAGAAAATACAAGTGATCAAGGTGGTCCGTGAGTTAACCGGTCTGGGCCTCAAAGAAGCCAAGGCCCTGGTTGATGAGCTCCCCAAGCCTGTAAAGGAAAAGGTCAGCAAAGAAGAAGCGGAAACAGTTAAAGCCAAACTGGAAGAGTCCGGCGCTGTGATTGAAATCAAATAAGTAAATTGTCCTGAGATATTCAGCATAAGCATCAGCAAGAGGGCTGCGCCGGGGTTACTCCGGGGCAGCTTTTTTTCTCTACCTTCTGGTTT
>PWRN01000024.1 GCA_003556225.1 Syntrophomonadaceae bacterium | reverse complement strand
TCCGCGTTGATGCCCATGACTTCTCCCGTGGATTTCATTTCCGGTCCCAGGGAAGTCTCCAGGTCGTACAGCTTGGAGAAGGAGAAGACAGGAGCCTTGACGCTGACAAAGGAAGGTTCCGGGTGCAGTCCCTCGGGCAAACCCAGTTCATCCAGGGTCTTGCCCAGGGCAATCTTGGTTGCCAGGTTAATCATGGGTATACCGGTTACTTTGCTTAAAAAAGGCATGGTGCGGCTGGAGCGCGGATTGACCTCCAACACGTACAGGACATCGTCGTGGTAGACATACTGGATATTGAGCACACCCTTGATCTTCAAGGCCCTGGCCATGCGCCGGGTATAGGAAACCAGCAGGTCCCGCATTTCCGAAGTTACGTTGACGGGCGGGTAGACGGCGATGCTGTCGCCGGAATGAATGCCGGCCTTTTCAATGTGTTCCATGATTCCCGGGATGAAACAGCGCTCCCCGTCGGAGATGGCGTCGACTTCCAGCTCCACCCCTCTTAAATACTTGTCAATGAGCACCGGGTGATTTCGGGAAACCTTGACCGCCGAGGTCATGTACTCCTTTAAATCCCCGGCATGGTAGACAATCTCCATAGCCCGGCCTCCCAGCACATAGGAAGGGCGAACCAGGATGGGGTAACCGATCCGCCCGGCGATTCTTTCCGCTTCTTCGAAGGAGCGGGCGGTGCCTCCAGGCGGGCGGGGAATGCCCAGGTTTTCCAGCATATCGTCGAACCGCTTACGGTCCTCGGCCATATCAATGTTTTCCACCGCTGTCCCGATAATGGGGATGCCGGCCCTGGCCAGCGGTTCGGCCAGGTTGATGGCAGTCTGGCCACCAAACTGCACCACCACGCCGTCAGGCTTTTCCCAGGCGATGACGTTGAGCACATCTTCCGGCACCAGGGGTTCGAAGTAGAGCCGGTCCGAGGTGTCGAAATCCGTGCTCACCGTCTCCGGGTTGTTGTTGATGATGATCGATTCGTAACCCTCTTCCTTTAAAGCCCACGCGGCATGCACGGAACAGTAATCAAACTCGATGCCCTGGCCGATGCGGATGGGCCCTGACCCCAGCACCAGGACTTTTTTGCGCTCCGAGGGCTGGGATTCGCTTTCCTCTTCGTAGGTGGAATAGTAATAGGGGGTTTCCGCGTCGAACTCCGCGGCGCAGGTATCGACCATTTTATACACGGGTATGATCCCCTCGGCCTGCCGGCGCTGCCGCACCTCCTCTTCAGATACGCCCAGCTGTGCAGCGATGAAATGGTCTGAAAACCCGTAATACTTGGCTGTTTTTAAAAGTTCCCGGGAAAGGGAATCCAGGGTCTTGGCTGCCAGACGCGTTTCCATGTTGACGATATTCAGGATCTTTTCCAGGAAGAGCGGATCGATCTGGGAGAGCCGGTGGACCTCCTCGATCGGCAGCCCCCGGCGCAGGGCTTCGGCCACGGCAAAGAGGCGCATATCCGTGGGGACACTTAACTCGTGAAGCAGTTTTTCCAGGGAGAAGTCATGCAATTCGGGAAGATCCAGGTGCATCAATCCGATTTCCAGGGAGCGCACGGCCTTCAGCAGGGATTCCTCGAAGTTTCTGCCCAGGGCCATCACTTCTCCCGTGGCTTTCATCTGGGTCCCCAGGGTTCGTTCAGCGGTGGCAAATTTATCGAAAGGCCACCGGGGGAACTTGACCACGCAGTAATCGATGGACGGCTCAAAGCAAGACCAGGTTTTTCCCGTCACGGCATTTTTGATCTCATCCAGCCGCAGCCCGATGGCAATTTTACTGGCCACCTTGGCGATAGGGTAGCCCGTGGCCTTGGAGGCCAGGGCGCTGGAGCGGCTGACCCGGGGGTTCACTTCGATCACGAAGTAATCGAAGCTGTCGGTGTCCATGGCAAACTGGATGTTGCAGCCGCCTTCAATGCCCAGGGCCCGGATGATCTTCAAGGAGGCGCTGCGCAGGGTCTGGTATTCCCGGTCTGTCAGCGAGAGGGCCGGCGCGACGACGATGCTGTCTCCCGTATGTACGCCCATGGGATCAATGTTTTCCATGCTGCAGATGGTAATACAGTTGTCGGCACCGTCCCGCATGACCTCGAATTCAATTTCTTTCCAGCCCGTAACGCACTTCTCAATGAGCAGCTGTCCGATCAGGCTGTATTTCAATCCTCGTTCGGCTATTTCGCGCAGCTTTACCGGGGTTTCGGCGATGCCGCCCCCCGAGCCCCCCATGGTATAAGCGGGTCGGACAATGACGGGGTAACCGATCTCCTCGGCCAGGCGCAGGGTGTCCTCCATGTTGGAGACAATGCCGCTGGGGGGCACAGGCTCATGGATAGATTCCAGCATGCGTTTAAATTTTTCCCTGTCTTCAGCCTTCTCGATGGTCTCCAGGGGAGTTCCCAAAAGCGTCACATTCAGCCGCTCCAGGACTCCCTTGTGGGCAATTTCCTGGGCGATGTTCAGCCCGACCTGGCCGCCCAGGGTGGGCAAGAGGCCGTCGGGTCTTTCCCGTTCCAGGATGCGGGTGACAAACTCCGGGGTTAGCGGCTCCAGGTAGACCCGGTCGGCCATGTTGGTGTCGGTCATGATCGTCGCCGGGTTGCTGTTAACCAGGACTACTTCGATTCCTTCTTCTTTCAAAGCGCGGCAGGCCTGGGACCCGGCATAGTCGAACTCCGCCGCCTGCCCGATGATAATGGGGCCTGAACCGATAACCATCACTTTTTTGATCTGCGGGTTTCTGGGCATCTTACATACCCCCCTTAATATTATCCAGGAAGAGGTCAAAGAGATACGCGGAATCCATGGGGCCGGGAAAGGCCTCGGGGTGGTACTGGATGGAGATAATCTTCATCTTCTTTTCCCGCATGCCTTCGACGGTGCCGTCGTTCAAGCTTTGCTGGGTCATTTCCAGGTTCTCCGGTAGACTGCCCTCATCCACGGCAAAACCGTGGTTTTGCGAGGTAATGTAAACCTTGTCCCGCACCAGGTCTTTGACGGGATGGTTTGCACCCCGGTGGCCGAACTTGAGCTTAAACGTTTTGCCGCCCAGGGCCAGGGCGATCACCTGATGTCCCAGGCAGACGCCCAGGATGGGCACTTTACCGGCTAACTGCTGCACGACATCGATGGCTTCGGAGTACGTCACGGGATCGCCGGGCCCGTTGGAAAGCACCAGCCCATCGGGTTGATACTCCAGGATTTCCCCGGCGGTAAAGGTTCCCGGAACCACGGTGACGCGGCACCCGGTATTGTGCAAGGAACGGCCGATGGACAACTTGAGGCCCAGGTCGAGGATCACAATATGGGGACTTTCCGGGCCCTGTCCTTCTCCCAGGAGATAGGGGGATTCCACGCTGACTTCCTGGACCAGTTTCATTTCCGAGATGGATGGCAGGTTTTTTGCCTCCTGGACCAGCTGGTCGTGGGGGGTGTCTTCCGTGGTCAGCAGGCCCCGCAGGGTGCCCTTTTCTCTCAAGTTCCGGGTGAGCGCCCGCGTGTCGATCCCTTCCACGGCCACGATCTCATTTTCCGTTAAGTAATCACCGATGGTTTTTTGCGAACGCCAGTTGCTGGGTTGGGCACACATCTCGCGCGCAATAAAGCCCCTGAGAAAGGGGCGCCTGGATTCAAAATCTTCTTCGTTTATGCCGTAGTTGCCGATCATGGGAAATGTCATGGCCACAATTTGACTGCAGTACGAGGGATCGGTCAGCACCTCCTGGTAACCGGTCATGCTCGTATTGAAAACCACTTCTCCCCATGTTGTCCCGGGTGCTCCCCGGGAGATTCCCTGGTAAACGGAACCGTCTTCCAACACCAACCTGGCTTGCATCGCGTTACCCTCCTTTATGGCCTGCACATATGGCCTGCACACAAAAAACCTCCTCGCCAGAAATGGGCTGAGGAGGGATACGTTACCTGCAAACATCCAGGCATCACCAGCTCCTTTCCAGCCTCTCTGGACTGGCTTAAAGGATCTTTGCCTTCCGGCTCATTCTACCAGCTAAATACATCCATGTCAATAAAAAATAATGCGGGAAGGCTGTAGTTTCTTCGGAGATAATTATATGTTATCATGAAGATGTCCCCGGCCGGATGCGTAAATTATTTGACATCGAGGTGAGCAGGCATGTTCATGATGTTGTTGGGTGAAGCGAAAAAGCAGCTGGACTATGTGATCAATGAATCCAACAAGAAACTGCGTCCCTTTTACATCAAAGACGAGGAGAACGCCTTGCACTCCTGGGTGATTGGCAATGAGCTGATGGAAAAACTTTTTGAGGGTCTGCACTGCCGCACGGAAATCGAAAATGAGGTCAAAATGGGTTTTTGGACCGCTTACGTTCCGGAGCTGGATGTTTGGGGACGGGGGAGCACCCTGGAGGAAGCCGTGGAAGACCTGATCCAGGCAGTGCAGGATTATGTGGAAGTCTTCCTGGCGAACATTCCCTTCTACCTGGGCGCGGGGCGCAAGGAACACCTGCCGTATATTTTCCGGTTTTTTTTCGCTCGGGGCAATCGGGAAGAAATCAGGGATATCCTGGGGGTTAGATCCCTCTGATGGAAGGCGAATCCATCGTGAAGCAGCGCCAGATGGGAAAATGGTTTCTCTCCAGGGTGAAACAGACCGTGATCCGTTATGCCATGATCGCAGAAGGAGACAACATCGCCCTGGGGGTTTCGGGGGGGAAAGACAGCAGCGCCCTGCTGTACATCCTTTCCCTGGTGCGGGACCACGCGCCTTTCCCGTTCTCCCTGCAGGCGATTTTTGTTGATCTGGGTTGGGGAATGGATGTCACTCCTTTAGAAGACTTATGCCGACGCTTGCAGATTCCCCTGCATGTTGAAAGCACGCTGATTGCACGCATCGTGTTTGAGCGCCGGGAGGAAAAGAATCCCTGCTCCCTCTGTGCCAAGCTGCGCAGCGGTGCGCTGCACAAGGCCGCCAGGGAATTAGGGTGTAACCGGGTGGCCCTGGGCCACCACCTGGACGACGTGATCCAGACCTTTTTTTTAAACTTGCTGCACTCCGGAAAGCTGGATACGTTCAAGCCCCACACCTACCTGGACAAAAGCGACCTTTACCTCATTCGCCCCCTGGTGGCGGTCCGGGAACAAACCCTTGCTGCCGTGGTCAGGCAGGAGAACCTGCCGGTGGTGGAGAACCTTTGCCCCATGGCCGACAAAACGGAGAGAAAAAAGATGGAAGAGATCGTCTTCTACCTGGTCCAGCGCCACCCGGAGCTTTACCAGCGCTTTCTGACCGCCATGGAGAAAAGCGGCATCTGGCCTGAAGGCCCCCATTACATAGAATGAAGGGAGTAATTCTCTTGCAACCGGAAAAACTCTGCGCCCAGATCGTGCAGTGGCTTCAAGAACAGGTCTATGCATCTGGTGGAAAAGGCGGCGTGTTTGGATTAAGCGGTGGCCTTGATTCAGCCGTTGTGGCCGGGCTCTGTAAGAAAGCTTTTGGTACATACTGCCTGGGCGTGATCATGCCCTGCTTGAGCCAGGAAATGGATACGCAGCACGCCCTGTAGGCAGCCAATTCCTTCGCGCTGCCCTACCAAATCGTTAACCTGGATAACACCTACTACGCCCTGTTAAGCGCTTTAAATGTTGAGCTCGCGGAGCACAGCCCCAACGAGCTGGCCCTGGCCAACATCAAGCCGCGGCTGCGCATGACGGTGCTCTACTACTATGCCGCGGTCAAAGGTTACCGTGTTATGGGAACGGGTAACAAAAGCGAGATCTATATCGGCTATTTTACCAAGCACGGTGATGGAGCGGCGGACCTGGAACCCCTGGGAGACTTGACCAAGAGCGAAGTGAAAGAGCTGGGCGCATACCTGGGAGTACCCCGCATTATTATCGAAAAAAAACCCACAGCGGGGCTGTGGGAAGGTCAAACGGATGAAGGAGAAATGGGGTTTTCTTACGAACAGCTGGACCGCTATTTAAAGGGCCAACCCCTGGAGGAGGAAATCCGGGAAAAAATTGTTTCGCTCCATGACCAGAGTGAACATAAGCGGTTGCTGCCCCCTATTTTTCAAAGAAAGGCCTGACATCCTGGCAAAGGGTTTCCGGGGCGACGACGCTAAAAGGCTCCTGGAGCGCGACCTGGAACAAGCTGGTGTCCGAGGGTTTGTGTTTCAGGTTCAGGTATGTCCTGGGGATAAGCCGCAGGTGCAGGGCATAATAGGCTGCCGGTTCCAGGTCGGTATCCGCCAGGTAAGGGGCAAAATAGAGCCCCAGGTTATAACTGTATATTTCCCGGGAATCGAGGTAATTCAGCAGCATCTTCAGGCCCTGGACCAGGTCGTCCAGGGTTTCTCCTTGCAGGTCGTCCAGGGTTTGCACACCTGGAAACACGGCCATAAATTCACCCAGGACGCCCAGGGGCACAAAGGGCACCAGCCAGTGTCCCCGGCCAATTTCCCCAATGTATCTTTCTCCTTTTTCCTGTTCAACCTGGCAGAGCATCTCCCAGAAGTTTGTCCCGTGCTGCCGGGCGAAGTGTTGGCTGCTTTCCACGGTTTTCCGATACAGGTTACCCGGGGCATCGGTAATAATGACCTGTTGGTGAGGGTGGATCAGCCCGCCCCCCGCCGGCGGCATGTAGTTCCAGGCAATGAAGTAATAGGGAAGATGAGGTTCTTTTTCCCGTACCACCTGGCAGAAGTCCAGCCCGGCATGGAAGGTGTCCTGGAGCAATTCTTCCGTCATTTGTTCCAGCGTGACCAGGTGGTTTCGGCTCATGACCGTCAAGGCGCTGTACTGGTCGTAGGGAGAAATGTTGCAGATCACGGTGGCTTCGCCCCGGTGCAGGTGTCCGGAGGGAAGCAGGTCTTCGGGGAAGCGCGGCGTCATGGACTGGATGTTATCCGGACAGAAAGGGCAGAATTTGCGGGCTTCCGGGGCATCCCATCCGGAAAAATCATCCTTTTTTGCCTTGATCATCCCGAAGTGGGCCAGGCGGCCGCTGTCTCCCGTGAGGGGATCCTTTCGAATGTCTGTATCCACCGTTTTCAGGGCGAAGTTATCGCGGGGGTCCAGCAAGGTTGAGGTTACCTTCCTGGAAGAGAAGTGAATCATCGGAAAAACCTCCTTATTGGTATATATTATTCACTTGAGCGTATGCGGGCGGTTATTCACGTTTGAGAGCATGCGGCTCTATTTGTTTCCTTGGGGCGGGGGCAACCTGAACCTGGTCCTTGCTGTTTTACGCGAAGGACCGGGGGAGAGCCGCGCAGGGAAACGGCAAGTCCCCGTTCACTACTAATTCGTTGCCCGCTGGCAAAGTCCTGCCCCAAAGCTCTCTCCAGGGGATCAGGCCTTCCAACTTGCTTCCGAACGTCTGGCTGGCTGGGTGATTGTTGCCAGCAGGAAAAAGTTATGATAAAATGAAAATAAAGTAAGGCCGCCCGTGAAAGGATCAAATGACCGCAACTCGCCTTCTATGGCGGCATTTTTTTCGTTTCGGTCTTGAAATATGCCGGTTGCTGTGATAAAAAGGGTTCAAGGTCAATGGTCTAGAAGTTTGAGCGGCCGGAAATCCGGGCTTCTCAAACCGTTTTGAACTGATGAAGGAGGTAAGCGGAAGCAGTGTATAAGTGGGAAAAAATTGACAAGAGCAAGGTTAACCTGGAAGTAGAAGTGCCCAAAGAAGAGGTCAACGAAGCCCTGGATCAAGCATACCGCAAGGTCGTGAAAAAGGTTGACCTTCCCGGGTTCCGCAAGGGCAAGATTCCCCGTAAGATTCTCGAAAACCGTTTTGGTCCGGAGATCCTCTACGAAGATGCCCTGGAAATCCTGGTGGATCCCGCCTATGCGAAAGCGATTGCGGAGTGCGATTTTGAACCCATCAACCAGCCCGAGCTGGAAGAGGTTCAGATAGAGAAAGACAAGCCGCTGGTTTTTAAAGTGACGGTTGACGTTAAACCCGATGTGGAACTGGGCGAATATAAAGGTGTTACCGTGGAGCACGAAAGCAAGACGATCACGGAAGAAGATGTGGATCGCTACATGGAATCGCTGCGGGAGCAGCATGCCCGGTTGGTGACCCGGGATGATGTCGAGGTGCAGGAAAAAGACCTGGCCGTGATCGATTTTAAAGGCACCATCGACGGCGAACCTTTTGCAGGGGGTGAAGGTGAAAATTATTCCCTGGAAATCGGCTCGGAAACGTTTATCCCCGGCTTTGAAGAGCAGTTGGTAGGAGCGTGCACCGGGGAAGACAGGGAAATCCAGGTGACTTTTCCCGAGGATTACCAGGTCGATGACCTGGCTGGCAAAGAAGCGGTGTTCCATGTCAAAGTAAATGAGATTAAGCGTCCCGAGCTGCCTGAACTGAACGACGAATTTGTGCAAGAGCTGACGGAAGAGTTTTCAACCATGGAAGAATTCCGGGCCGATGTGCAAAAAAAACTCACGGAAGAAACAGACCGCCGGGAGAAAATCGAGCTGGAGAGCAAGGTCATTGAAAAAGTGGCGGAGGAAACCCCGGTCGAGGTTCCTGAAGTCCTTGTGCAGCGTGAGATCAACAACATCCTGGGTGAGTTCGAGTATTACCTGCGGATGCAGGGCCTTTCCTTGGAGCAGTACGGCAACCTGATCGAGGGCGGCCTGGAGCAGTTAAAGGAAGAACGCCGGGAAGATGCGGAAAAGCGCGCCCGGGCTAACCTGGTCTTGGACGCGATTATTAAGAAAGAAGAGATCACGGCAAGCTTGAAAGAGATCGACGCTAAAATTGAGGAAATTGCTCAAAAACATGACCAGGACTTGGATGTGGAAGAAATCAAGGAACAATTTGCCAAGCAGGGGCGTTTGGATATGATCGCACACGAGCTCCGCTACCGCAAGGCCATTGACTTGCTGGTGGAACACGCCAATATCATCGATCCAGCTGCCAGCGCAGAGGCAGGCCATGAAGTCGTGGGCGAAGGCGCTGAAGAGGCTGTTCAGGATGAAAAGGAAACTCAAGATGAAGCACGGGAAGCCCCGGCCGAGCAGACCGATGTGAAGCAAGAAAGCGCTGAGGATTCAGCGGACAAGGAATAAGTGATCATCGTAAAAATCGAAAGGTTATCCCGGCGGTGAGACCGGGCAGATGAAAGGAGAGAAACGCGATGCAGTTAGTTCCAATGGTTGTTGAACAGACCAGCCGCGGGGAAAGGGCTTATGATATATACTCCCGGCTTTTAAAAGACCGAATTATTTTTATCGGCACGCCCATTGATGATAACGTGGCCAATCTGGTGATTGCCCAGCTGCTTTTTCTGGAGTCGGAGGACCCGGATAAAGATATTAACCTGTATGTGCATTCTCCCGGGGGGTTAATCTACTCGGGGCTGGCTATCTACGATACCATGCAGTATATTAAACCGGACATTTCCACAATTTGTATGGGCCTGGCCGCCAGCATGGGCGCGGTGCTGTTGGCCGCCGGCACCAAGGGCAAGCGCCATGCTTTGCCTCACTCCCGGATTATGATGCACCAGCCGGCGGGTGGAGCCCAGGGTCAGGCCGTCGATATTGAGATCCATGCCAAGGAAATCCTGCTGATCCGGGAATCCTTGAACCAGATTCTTGCCCACCACACGGGGCAGCCGGTGGAGCGCATTGCGACGGATACCGATCGCGATTATTATATGTCCGCGCAGATGGCTGTGGAATATGGTCTGATCGACTCCATTCTCGAACAGCGGGAATTAGCGAAGAGGTGAAACCATGTTTAAGTTCAACGAAGAAAAAGGGCAGTTAAAATGTTCGTTTTGCGGCAAGACCCAGGAACAGGTCCGCAAGCTGGTGGCGGGGCCCGGCGTCTATATTTGCGACGAATGCATTGAGCTTTGCAATGAAATTATTGAAGAGGAAATCGGTGAAGACCAGGAATTTAATATGGTTGACCTGCCCAAGCCCGCGGAAATTAACGAAGTGCTGAACAAGTACGTGATCGGCCAGGAAAGCGCCAAGAGGGTGCTCTCCGTGGCCGTTTATAACCACTATAAGCGGGTCAATGCCGGTCTGAAAGTGGACGATGTAGAACTGCAAAAAAGCAACATCATGCTCATCGGTCCCACGGGTGTGGGCAAGACGCTCTTGGCCCAGACCATGGCACGCCTGCTGAATGTGCCTTTTGCCATCGCCGATGCCACCTCCCTGACGGAAGCGGGCTACGTGGGGGAAGATGTAGAAAATATCTTGCTGAAGCTCATCCAGGCCGCCGACTATGACCTGGAAAAAGCGGAGAAAGGTATTGTTTACATCGATGAATTCGATAAGATTGCCCGTAAGAGCGAAAACCCCTCCATCACCCGGGATGTTTCCGGGGAAGGCGTGCAGCAGGCCCTGTTGAAGATCCTGGAGGGGACTGTGGCCAGTGTCCCGCCCCAGGGCGGGCGCAAGCACCCCCATCAGGAGTTTATGCAGATCGACACCACGGATATTCTTTTTATTTGCGGGGGTGCCTTTGACGGGCTGGAAAAAATAATCCTTAAACGCATCGGTGCCGGGGGGATGGGTTTTGGAGCCGACGTACGGCCACAACTGGACCTCCATATCGGAGACGTTTTACGCCACGTGCGCCCGGAAGACCTGATCAAGTTTGGCTTGATTCCCGAATGCGTCGGCCGGCTCCAGGTCATCGCGGTCCTGGATGCCCTGGACCGGGAGGCCCTGGTGCGGATCTTGACCGAACCGGTAAACGCCCTGGTGAAGCAGTACCAGAAGATGTTCGAGCTGGACGGGGTGCAGCTGGAGTTCAAGGAGGGAGCCCTGGAATCCATTGCCGACGAAGCCATTGGTCATAAGACCGGTGCCCGGGGTTTGCGGGGGATCCTGGAAGGGATCCTGCTCAACATCATGTATGAAATTCCCTCCCGGGAGGATATCGAGAAATGCACTATAACCCCGGGTGTCGTGCGTAAGGAGGAAGAGCCCAAGCTTTTGACTTCCTCGGGGAAAAAGAAGAAAGATTTATCGGCATCCTAAGCCATGGATGAACGACGATTAGCGGGGGCAGCTCAGGCTGCCCCCATTTTTGATGAAAAAAGGATATTTGTCTCAAAAAGAGAAATAACAGTAGAGGCAGAACGACGGGTGCAGACAGACCTCTCCATGCAGGCCCGGCCCCAGGTGCTGCAGCCTGCTGTTTATGCCCTGGATGCTGAAGTTTGGAGATATGCGAAGGTACCGGGATGGTGCGTTCTGCTGTGGGTGTCTAGAAATTTCTGATCAGGCTGTTGCCCTTTTTGCACGGGCTAGTCTGGTTACCAGTAAGGAGGAATAGATCAATGAGCCAAACGCGAGAGTTGGCGATGCTTCCCTTAAGGGGTCTGATCGTGTTTCCCAACATGGTCATCCACCTGGACGTAGGCCGTCAACGTTCGATGAAAGCCTTGGATGAAGCCATGCTCCAGGAGAACCAGATCATTCTGGTCGCGCAGAAAGAAGCCAAAACCAATGAGCCGGAGATCGAGGATCTCTACCGTATAGGGACCATTGCCAATATCAAGCAGACATTGAAGCTTCCAGGAGGCACTTTGCGGGTGCTGGTTGAAGGGCTGCACCGGGTGCGCATCGATGAATTCCTGCAGACGGAGCCTTTTTTCAAGGTGCGCATCACAGAATTTGATCCGGAAGAGGACAAGACGAAAGAAGTTGAAGCGTTAATGCGCCATGTCCTGGAGCAGTTCGAACAGTACATCAAGTTGAGCAAAAAAATCCCGCCGGAAGTGTTTCATTCCGTTTCGGAGATCGAAGAACCCGGCCACCTTACGGACGGGATTGCCGCCAACCTGTCCTTGAAGCTGGAGCAAAAGCAGGAACTGCTGGAGGTGCTGCAGCCGCAGGCGCGCTTGGAAAAGTTGGCGGAAATCTTAAGCCAGGAAATGGAAATCCTGGAACTGGAAAAAAAGATCAATTTGAGAGTGCGCAAGCAGATGGAAAAAACCCAGAAGGAATATTACCTGCGGGAGCAGGTTAAGGCCATCCAGAAAGAATTGGGCGAGCGGGATGAGCGCACAGCCGAGGCAGACGAGTACCGCGAAAAAATTGCGGAAGCCGAACTGCCTGAAGAAGTGGAGAAGAAAACGTTAAAAGAGCTGGACCGCCTGGAGAAGATGCCACCGGCGGCGGCTGAAGCGGTGGTCATTCGCACCTACCTGGACTGGATGCTGGAGCTTCCCTGGTCCGCATTCACGGAAGACCGTATGGACCTGGATGTTGTGGAGCAGATCCTGGATGAGGACCACTACGGGTTGGAAAAAGTCAAGGAACGTATCGTGGAATACCTGGCGGTGCGGCAGCTCACCCAGAAAATTAAAGGCCCTATACTGTGTCTGATCGGCCCTCCCGGCGTGGGGAAAACATCTTTGGCCCGGTCGATCGCCCGCAGCCTCCAGCGGAAATTCGTGCGTATTTCCTTGGGTGGCGTGCGGGACGAAGCAGAGATCCGGGGGCACCGCCGCACGTACGTGGGAGCCCTTCCCGGCCGCATTATCCAGGGGATCCGCCAGGCCAAGTCCAGAAACCCGGTCTTTTTGTTAGATGAAGTCGACAAGATGGCCACGGACTTTCGGGGTGACCCCGCGGCTGCGCTCCTGGAAGTCCTGGACCCGGAACAGAACAACTCGTTTAGCGATCACTATATTGAAGTCCCCTTCGATCTCTCCCAGGTCATGTTCATTACCACGGCCAACAGCCGCTTCAATATTCCCCAGGCCCTGCTGGACCGCATGGAGATCATCTATATTGCTGGCTATACCGAAGAGGAAAAGGTCGCGATTGCCCAGCGGCATTTGATCAAAAAACAGCTGGAAGAAAACGGGTTGACCCGGGATCAGCTGCGCATCTCCGAGGGCACCTTGAAGCATATCGTGCGGGAGTACACCCGGGAAGCCGGCGTGCGCAACCTGGAGCGGGAGATTGCCAACATCTGTCGCAAAACCGCCAAAGAGGTTGTGAAGGAAAAAGGCTACCGCATCAGCGTGACCAGGAGCAATCTCCACAAGTATTTGGGACCGCCCCGCTACCGCTATGGCCTGGCTGAAAAGGAAAACGAAGTGGGGGTGGCGACCGGTGTGGCCTGGACGGAGTCCGGCGGCGACCTGCTGGCCATCGAAGCTACGCTGATGAAAGGGAAGGGCAAGCTGATTTTGACGGGCAAGCTGGGGGATATCATGCAGGAATCTGCCCAAGCGGCCCTGAGCTTTATCCGGTCCCGGGCAGAGTCCTTACAGATTAATCCGCAGTTTTACGAGGAATACGATATTCACATCCATATTCCCGAAGGAGCCATTCCCAAGGACGGTCCTTCGGCCGGGATCACCATGGCTACGGCCATGATTTCCGCCCTGACCCAGGTGCCGGCCGACCGGCACGTGGCCATGACGGGCGAGATCACCCTGCGGGGCCGGGTGCTCCCTGTTGGCGGCGTCAAGGAAAAAGTGCTTGCGGCACACCGCGCCGGGATTAAGCGGATCATCTTGCCCGCGGATAACAAGAAAGATTTGGCCGATATTCCGGCCAATGTGCGGCGCAAGATTAATTTCGTCCTGGTGGAACGGATTGACCAGGTCATCGAAGAAGCCCTGCTGCGAAAGGGAACTATAGAGGAAGAAAACAATGAAGATCAAAAAAGCGACGTTTTTGAGGTTGGCCACTCGGCCTGAAGATTTTCTGCCCGGCCATTATCCGGAGATCGCCCTGGCCGGACGTTCCAACGTGGGTAAATCTTCCCTGCTGAACACCCTGGCCGGCCAGCGCAACCTGGCACGGACCAGCAATACCCCGGGCAAAACCCGGGCGGTTCACTATTACCTGTTTAACGATGCCTTCTGCATGGTTGACCTGCCCGGGTACGGCTATGCCCGTGTTTCCCGTTCTGAGCTGCAAAAATGGGGCCCGTTGATTGAAAGTTTTCTCATGGACCGGCCCTCCCTCAAGCTGCTCCTGCACGTGGTGGATATCCGTCACGCTCCCTCGGAGGAAGATAAGCAAATGGCTGCCTGGTTGAATCACCTGGAGATTCCTGCCCTGGTGGTAGCCACGAAAATGGATAAAATTCCCCGGGGCAAGCGTGAAGGCCAGAAAATCCTGATTGCCCGCACCCTGGAGAAGGACCCGTCGGCGATCCTGCTTTTTTCTGCCAAGACCCGGGAAGGCCGCGACAAGCTGTTAAAAACCCTGCAGGAACACCTGGCTACTTGACCTGGCATGAAGCGTTTCCACGAGTGTCCCGGTTCTCAAGCGGAAGGCAAGAGCCCGGCTTTGAGCAGCTGCTGCCGGATGGCCAGGCTGAGGCCCGCTGCAGCGAAAAGCTTCACCACGTCCAGGGGAAGAAAAGGGACTGCGCCGATCATCAGGGCCTGGGGTAACATCAGCCCCGTGATGAAGCTCAGCTGCAGGACCCCCAGGGCATAGACGGCCAGCAGGCAGAGGCCCATGCCGAGGACCGTGGTCCCATAGGTACTTTTTTTCTCCACCACTTTACCCAGCAGGTATACCCCCACCACAAACCCCCAGAGATAACCCCCCGTCGGCCCCAAGACGATGTGAAGGCCGCCCTGGGCATGGTGAAAGACGGGCAACCCTACGGCCCCCATGATCATGTAAACCAGCATGGATACAGCACCGTGTCGGCTGCCCAGGATACCGCCCACCAGGAAAACACCAAAGGTCTGGCCGGTGATCGGCACCGGACTGAAGGGAAGAGGCACGGAAATTTGGGCCATGATGGCCATGAGGGCAGCGAAAAGCCCGCACAGGATATAGTCTCTTGTCTGCAATGACCCACCCTCCTCGGCGATCCACGGGGACGGTTCTTCTGGATCGCTTGTTTATTTTACAGAAATCTTCCAGGAAACTCAGTGCTTATTTTCGTGTGAATAATATCATTTGCGATCCAGAAGAACCGTCCCCGTGGATCGCCGAGGAGGGTGGGTCATTGCAGACAAGAGACTATATCCTGTGCGGGCTTTTCGCTGCCCTCATGGCCATCATGGCCCAAATTTCCGT
>PWRN01000108.1 GCA_003556225.1 Syntrophomonadaceae bacterium | reverse complement strand
GCTATTTTTAAATATCTCCTTATACATGGTCCAACACAAGTCAAGCACAACAGGTTTAGCTGTACTTGCCGGCATGCCCCTTGCTGTTACCGCTGCTTCATGGCCCTTGATGAAGCGGAGAGCATTGTGGGACAGCTGATGGCATCCTGCAGGGTTAAAAATCTGCCGCATCGCCCTGCGCCAGGGGCTGCAAGTGGCAGGTATCGTTCAGGGTTCGGATCATAAAAGTTCGGCCGTCGTATTCCAGGATATTCAGACAGGCGGTATCCTGCTTGATTTTCCAAAAGGCCTGTAGACCGGCGCCCAGCAGGAGGCACAAGATGGCCTTGTTGACGACGCGGTGGGAGACGATGACCAGGTCATGTACCCGATGCTTGCTGACCAGCTGGTTCAGGGTTTCCCACGCCCGGTTTGCTGTCTTTTCCAGTGTTTCACCCCCGGGGAATGCCACGGATGCCGGATCCGCCAGCCACTGCCGGTAGAGTTCGGGCTGCACCTGCTGGACTTCCGCCTTGGACTTGCCCTGCCAATCGCCAAAGTTGATGTCCGTAAAGCCCTGGTTCACCAGTGCCTGCCTGCCCTTGACAGCCTCGCTGCACCTCTCGGCGGTTTCCCGGGCTCTCTCCAGGGGGCTGGAGATAATGAGCGGATTTTTCAATTGTAGGCTTTCTATCTTTTTGCCCAGGGCCCGGGCCTGCTCTTTACCAAAATCATTTAACGGGATGTCCGCAGTCCCCCGAAATACTTCTTCTCGGTTCCACGCCGTCTGGCCGTGCCGGGCCAGGATGATACGTCTCATCGTTACCCCTCCTCTTTTTGCTCACCCTGGTAATATTATAGCGCACTTGCCAGGGTGTGCAAAAATATCCGTCCAGGCTTAACCGATCACTTTTTCACTAAAGACGATAGTAAGCGATTTCCTGGTTTTCTGTCGTTTCTTTTTTTCAAATCCCTGTCTTTCCTAAATATTTCATAACCATGGTAACCGTTCGGCATTTTTCTCGTCTAAACTAGTGAGGGCAAGATCTGCATAAAAAGGGGTGGTTTTTTGTGGCTTTGATTCCTGGATTCACTGGATTCAAAAGTTCAACGAAACGGGAGGCTATTAAGTTGCAGCGTTTCAAAACAATTTGTTTAGGGGTGATCTGCATGCTGCTGCTGGCCGGAGCGCTGACCGGGGCGGCCGGGTGCAGTGGTGGCCTGGAACAACCGGGGCAGGACCAGACCGGTACCGGGGAAAGAATAGCTCCCCCGGCGCCCGTGGCCCTGGCAATGGACTTTGCCCGTTACCAGGAAGTGCCGGTGGACTACCTCCCGGCGGTGGAGCCCTACACGGTGGAACCGGGGCTGGCCAACGTGACCAACAGGGATATGTTTTTTCTCCCCCCCGAAGCGGAGCGCCTGCTGGAAAAGAACGGCTTTGTTGTTGTTCCCAATTATTACCGGGAATTCTTCATGCTTTATGAAATCAACCGCTATGAGCCGGTGCCCAGCTTCATTACCACGGACTCCATGCTGCACAACTACCACCTCTTTTTTAACTACCTCCTGCGAGTGACGGAAAAAGAGAAGCTGGTGCCTGAACTGAAGGAACTTTCTGCTGCCATGCTCCCAGCCAGTGAAGCGCAGTACGAAGCCCTCAGGGGCACCGATTGGGAAAACGCCGCCAAGCGGAACATGGGCTTTTTTGCCGTGGCCAGCAGGCTAATGGACGAAAACTCGCCGGTCCCCGGGCCGGTGCAAGAGGTCGTGGCAGAGGAGCTCAAGCTCATTGAAAGCCGCTCCCGCATCGAAGTTTCCCCGCTGATGAATATGGGGCAGGACCTCGATGAATTTGATGCGCTGAAGGAAGACTACACCCAGTACATTCCCCGGGGCCATTATGACGGTGATGAAATGTTGGAGGCCTATTTCAAAACCATGATGTGGTACGGGCGCCTGACCTTCCGGCTGCAGAGCGAAGATGAAACCAGGTCGGCCGTGCTGATTACCCTGGCCCTTGCGGAAGGAGACAACAGCGTCCCCTGGGATAAAATTTACCAGCCCTCCTGCTTTTTTGTGGGCAGGAGCGACGACCTTTCCTACCTGGAGTACCGGGCACTGCTGGAGGATATCTACGGCAGCGGAGCCGGGCTGGAGGAAATCACCGCCAGCGGGGAGAAGTGGGAAACCTTTATGAAGGCGGCGGCAGAACTCGACCCCCCGCAAATCAACTCCATCCCCATCTTTGACGCCGATATCCAGCCTGACCGCCAACAAGAAATCATGGGTTTTCGCTTCATGGGGCAGCGCTTTACCCTGGATGCCTCCATTTTCCAGCGGCTGATCTACCGGGAAGTGGGAGAAAACAGCCAGGGCGAAAGGAGAATGCTGCCCAGGGCACTGGACGTCCCCGCGGCCATGGGCTCACAGGAAGCCTACACCATCCTGGAGGACGAAAGTGAAACCGACTACAGCGGCTACCCGGAAAACATGGAAAAAATGCGGGACTTTATCAGTACCCTGGACAAAGACACCTGGGTGCAGAACCTCTACTGGGGCTGGCTGTACACCCTTGATTCCCTGCTGGGGGAGCGGGGGGAAGGCTATCCTTCCTTCATGCAAAACACGGCCTGGACCCGGAAGAACCTCAACACCTTCCTCTCCAGCTGGACAGAGCTCAAGCACGATACGGTCCTCTATGCCAAGCAGGTTTACGCGGAAATGGGCGGCGGGATGGAGGGGGTGGATGACCGCGGCTACGTGGAGCCCAACCCGCAACTCTATGCCCGCCTGGCCGCCCTGGTCAAGATGACGCGGGAAGGCCTTGACTCCCGGGATCTTTTGGAGATGCGGGATTACGAGAGCCTGGAGCGCCTGGAGCAGCTGGCCCTATTCTTAAAGGAAATTTCGGAAAAACAGCTTTCCGGTGTCCCCCTGACCGACGAAGAATATGACCTGATTCGCTCATACGGCGGGCAGCTGGAGCATTTCTGGCTGGAGGCCCTGCGGGATAAAGGCGTGGACCACCGTTCTGCCATTTTTGATAATCCGGCAGCCCTGGTGGTCGATGTGGCCACCGACCCCGGCGGCCAGGTTCTGCAGCAGGCCACAGGGCATATCTTTGAAGTCTACGCGGTGGTCCCCGTGGAGGGCAGCCTCCGGATCGCCCGGGGCGGTGTCTTTTCACATTACGAGTTTGCCTGGCCCATGCAAGATCGCCTGACCAACAAAAAATGGCATGAGCTCCTGGACACGGACCAGGTGCCACCCCTGGCCCGCTGGACCGAAGACTTTATCGCCCCATGAAGATGAGGCGGCTTGTCGTTGTAGCGGGATTCTCATTAACGGTACTGCTCCTGGGCTGGTTTGCTGCAGCGGGTCTGCAGCACCCCGGCGGCAGCGGGGAGCTTGCTGATTTCCAGGGCTTCCGGGAAGCCCGCCTGCAGCTCCCGGAAAAACCAGTCTCCTCCTGCCCGGTGGAACCGGGGGAACAGCCCCCCCTGTATGCATACAGGCTGGTCCAAGAAAACCGGTTTGACCTAAACGGGGACGGCACCCTGGAATCATTCACGCTGCGAGACGGCCGGCTGACGGTGGAGGCCATCCCGGGCTTCACCTGGGAGTCGCCTCCTGACTGGTGGGTGGATTACTATTTTTTTGGTGACGCCAACAACGACGGCTCGCCGGAACTCAACCTGATCGTCTGGAAAGAAGGGCAGTTTGGTCGCCACAAGCCCTTCTGGGTGGAAGAGGAAGAACCGGGCGTAAGAAACCATCTCTTTATCTACAAGCTGGAACAGGGCAGACTCAAACCGGTATGGCACTCGTCCAGCCTGGACCGTCCCAATTATCGGGCTGCCCTGTTTGATCATACCGGCGACGGCCAAAATGAACTGAAGGCCCTCGAAGGCTGTTACACCGATCCGTCAAAACAGAAAGTGACCCTGTGGACCTGGAACGGCTGGGGTTTTTCCCGCATCGATTAACGGCG
>PWRN01000094.1 GCA_003556225.1 Syntrophomonadaceae bacterium | reverse complement strand
TTGCTCCCTTCGTAGGAGGGCTATGCAATTGCGATCGCGATTGCCTGGCCATGCAAGTAACTAAATACAAGTCATTTCCTGTGATGTTTCGGGCTGAGTACGTCGCCGAGGTCAATCCGGAGCTCTGCAATGGCTGTCAGAATTGTATGAGGGTATGTCAATTTGGGGCCTTAAGATACAGTATGCCCAATGAAAAAGTGGATGTTGATCCACTGGAATGCTACGGATGCGGGATCTGTAGATCAAGTTGCGAAAAAAATGCCATAGCCTTAAACGACCGCAATAAAATTCCCACGGTTGCCAATCTATGGTAGCGCATTGAAAAACCCTGTAAGCCTCGTGTTTACAGGGTTTTTTCTTTGTTTTTCCTGGTGGGGTTGCCGGGACTTGAACTTGGGTGTCCACCGTGGCATATCTTAAAATAATATATTCGGAATGAAGGTGCAGAGTAAAGTCGGCCTATGATGAAAGGGGTCTTGATTTGTTTTGACTATGATATAATGAATACGAATAACCAGAACATACCAGAACTCTAATACATAAAACGGTGTCATATGACACCATTTTTATTGACTGGGCATGCCGGAGGTGTTATAATGAAAAAAGCAAACGGAGCGGATAAAAAAACAACAAAACCCGAAGCAGAAGTAACGACATACTTGGAAAAATTAAAGTATGCCCTCGATCAGGACAACACGATGATCACGATTCAAGAAGTAAGACAGGTTGACAGCGAAAGACCATTAGAATATACGAATAAATACACCTTTGCAAAGCTTTTTCCGGATGAGTCACCCAAAGAAGCAGTTCGACGAGAACTTAGGACATTAAAAGCGAATGAATACATGGAAACCGTCAAAGATTTGAGGCATCCAAAGCTTTCAGAGTTTTGGGTTTTTGGCAGACAATACAATGATAAGGATGTCTACATCAAGATTAGGGTAGAGATTGTACAAAGAAATAGTGTATTTGTAATGTCGTTTCATTTCTCCACCACGAAGTTTGTTCATAATGATTTTCCCTATGCAAAAGGTGAGGAGGGAAAATAATGAGTAACGATGCTAAGCTATGTCTGAGCTGTATGGAAGTGCACGAAGCCCAGCAAGTAGCGGTTACAGAAGAAAATATCTTTAAAGGAAAACCGGTCAAATATCCAGCCCGGTACGAGTATTGTCCGAATACCGGGGCATATACTGCTTCAGATGAGATGATTGATGCAAATGACATTTCCTTTAAGGATGCTTATCGAAAAGCAGCAGGGCTTATAACTTCAAAAGAAATTAGAGCAATCAGAGAAAAATACGGTGTCAGCCAGAAAGACTTTTCTAAAATACTGGGGTGGGGCTCCTCTACGATTACCCGCTATGAGAATCATCAGGTTCAAGATGGTGTTCACGATGATGTCTTAAGAAAAGTAAGCGATGATCCAAAATGGTTCATAACATTGCTAGCACGAGCTAAAGATGACTTAAGCGAGAAAGCTTATCACAAGTACCTGAAAAAAGCCAATGAGGTTTATCACGCTCATCGGAATCGTTATTTGAAAGATTCTATTGAAGCTTTGTATGCCAGGTTTGAAGGCATCAATGTTTTTACCGGGAATACGAAAATCAATATTGATAAAGTAGTTGAGGTGATAAATTACCTGGCTTTAAACGTTAGAGAGCTTCATAAGGTCAAACTGATGAAAATGCTTTGGTTTGCTGACTTTTTCCACTATAAAAAAGAAAAAAGGTCTATCACAGGACTTGTTTACAGTGCACTACCCATGGGGGCGGTACCAGAAGGCCATGAAACATTGCTTTTATTGGATGGGGTTTGCTACGAAGAAATACAATATGATGAATATGAAAATGTCGGGTATAAATTCTATGCGGAACCTGGCTTTCAGTTTAAAGAGTTAACAGATTCAGAGATAATTACCCTTGATGAAATAATACATTATTTTCAGCGCCACTCAGCAAAGGAGATTATTGACAAAATGCATCAGGAAGTAGCCTATCAACAAACCGAAAGACTAAATCCCATCTCCTATGAGCATGCGGAGCATCTTACGATATAAAGCAATTCCCAAAATAAAATCATGGATTTTGATTTCGACCTTCCAAAAAGTGAGTTTAACGGGTAGAAAAGATAAGGATTATTTCTGTGCGCCGTTCCCGGCCTGAGGAGGTTGAAATTTATGAAAGCTGAAGAGTTTGACAAAAAATTTGAAGAAGGCCAGGATATTTCTGCGTATCTTGATCTATCAAAAGCTACAAGGCCTGGACTAGAACAGCAAAGGGTTAATGTTGATTTTCCTCGCTGGATGCTTCATGCATTAGACAAGGAAGCAAAGCGCCTGGGCGTCCCTCGTCAATCTATCATCAAGGTCTGGATCGCAGAACGCCTGGCCAAACAATCAAAATAAGCATCGTGGTAATGAAAAACCCTGTAAGCCACGTGTTTACAGGGTTTTCCTATGTTTGGACAGATGACGGGTCTGCGGAACTGATGATGAAGCAGGATTTGGCCGAAGGCCCATCTTTTTTTTATGCAACCCTCATGATTTGAACACGTCTTATTGATAGTAACTGGGGCGCAGGTTGGCTCTGCATGTGTTCCAAAATAAAAAACACAAGGTGTGATAAATTTGCAAAAAAAGCATTATCTCTATCCCTTCATCTTCATAGCTTTATTCCTCTTAATCTTTGCCGGATGCAGCAGCGAAGATGAGGTTTTATGGGTCTACAGGCCCATGATTTCCATCGGCGATGATTTATTTGGAGATACCGGACATACGAGACAAACGCTATCCGATGAATGGGAACTTGCTGGAATCATTGAAAAAGAGGTCCCACAAACAGAACCCATGGTTAAAGGTGAAGAATACTATATTGCAAACGATCTTCCTGTAGGAACTGAAATATATATAAGTGTGGAAGAACCTGACTTCATATATGCAAAACACAATGACACTTTCATCCGGTATGAATTGATGGAAGAATAATCAAGCCCGACCCCAAAACTCCCCTGTTTTTGTTTTAAATTTAAATACCGAGCCAGAAAAAACAGATCCTGTGATTAGCTTTCCGCTTGCATTTGGTCAATCAAACGAAGGATTTCTTCATTACCCGGGATGTCTTTCATTGAGTTTCCGTAATGCACATAGCGTAAAACCCCTTGTTTATCAATGATCATTTGAGCTGGCATCCGGCCGAGTTTAACGACACTCACTTTTTGCCCGTATAAATCGGCGACTCGATGCTCCGGATCCGGAATGCCGATAAAGGGCATTTGATTATCATCCCAGTACTCGGCGAAGGGCTCTTTTTCTTCAGGTCCCACAGCGACAACCTCCGTCTCCCTTTCTTGAAACAAAAAATAATCTTGACGCAACTGCGCCATATGCTTTCGGCAGTAAGGTCAGACAAAACCCCGGTTGAAGACCAAAAAGACATTTTTTAGACCCCGGTAACTGGAAAGCGTAAATTCCCTTTCTTGCCAATCCAAGATCGTAAAATCTGGGGCTGCTTGATTCAGTTCAATTTTCATCTCAATTCCCCCTCGCTAGATACTCCGGGCAGTCCTCTTGATTTGCCATATACAAATAGTCAACACTACCACCCGGGGTACTTTTCCCGCCATGCATCCGTATCTTCATAACCCTTCATCAGGTCAATCGCGATAGCCTCCACCGTCTTGCAGAGTTCAAGCTGGTTCAACCAGGGTTCGGGAATCGCCTCCCTGCCAAGCAAGGCTCCCAGTAGATTGCCGGTGATGCTGCCTGTACTGTCGCTGTCACCGCTGTGATTCACAGCATGGAGCACACCCCTGGAAAAATCATCTTCAGCAGTGAGCGCACAATACAAGGAGATGGCCAGCGCCTCTTCCGCAACCCAACCGCCTCCCATAGACTCGATAATCTGTGCTGAAGGCCTTTCTCTTTCTGCCAGGGCAAGCGCCTGCTGGATGGCAGCAAGGCATTCAGCATGGTCAGGCTTGACCTTCAACAAC
>PWRN01000047.1 GCA_003556225.1 Syntrophomonadaceae bacterium | reverse complement strand
CGCTTTGCCAGCGGGACGTAGTGTCTGATCGGGGCGATGGACTTGTAGGCAGGCCGGATTATCTTGCCCGCGTTGATCAGCTCTTCCATGCGGTGGGCCGACCATCCGGCGATGCGGGCAATGGCAAACAAGGGTGTGTACAGCCGCGTCGGCAGATCCAGCATGTTGTAAACAAAGCCGCTGTAAAAATCGATATTAGCGCTGACGCCCTTGTAAATGCGGAATTTCTGCGCGATGACCTCCGGGGCCAGCTCTTCCACCAAATTATAGAGCTTGAACTCTTCCAGGCGCCCCTTCTCCCGGGCCAGGCTCTCTACGTAGCGCTTCAGGATATTGGCCCGGGGGTCCGAGAGGGAGTAGACCGCATGCCCCATGCCGTAAATCAGGCCCGTGCGGTCAAAAGCATCTTTCCTTAATAATCGCTCCAGGTAGGCAGTCACCTGTTCTTCATCGGTCCAATCGTCGATGCTGGCCTTCATGTCCTCGAACATCTGCACCACCTTGATGTTGGCCCCGCCGTGCTTGGGCCCTTTCAGCGCCCCCAGTGCCGCGGTGATGGCCGAATAGGTGTCTGTCCCCGCCGAGGTGACCACGTGGACGGTAAAGGCAGAGTTGTTCCCGCCGCCGTGCTCGGCGTGCAGGATCAGGGCCATGTCGAGAATCTTGGCTTCCAGGGGTGTGAAGCGGCTGTCCACCCGCAGCAGGTGCAGCACGTTCTCCGCGGTGGAGAGTTCGGGCCGGGGCGTATGGATGAAGAGACTTTCCTTCTCATGGTAGTGACAGTAGGCCTGGTAGCCATAGACGGCCAACAGCGGGAAGAGCGCCAGCAGCTGCAGCGACTGCCGCAGTACGTTGGGCAGCGAGGTATCATCGGCATATTCATCGTAAGCGTACATGGTCAGCACACTGCGCGCCAGGGTGTTCATCATATCCTGGCTGGGGGCTTTCAAAATAATGTCGCGGACAAAGTTGGTGGGCAGCGAGCGGTAGTTGGCCAGGATCTGGTTGAAGCGGCCCAGATCCTGGTCCGTGGGAAGCTGGCCGAAGAGCAGCAGGTAGGCGACCTCTTCAAAGCCGAAATGGTCTTCCTCCTTGAGCCCGTCCACGATCTCTTCAATATCGATCCCCCGGTAGAAGAGCTTGCCCGGGCAGGGCCTTTCTTTGCCGGCAACCACTTCGTAGGAGATGATTTCGGAGATTTCCGTCAGCCCGGTGAGCACGCCTTTACCGCTCAAGTCGCGCAGGCCCCGCTTGACGTCGTATTGATCGTAGAGCGCGGGATCGATGATGCCATTTTCTTCCGCGAGTGCAGCGAGTTCAATGATTTCTGGAGTTATTTTGGAAAAAGGATTGCTCATGCTTTCTTTCACGCCTTTCGTGGCTTGATCTGTGCAGCGATCAGGTCTGCGAGACAATCATCATGTTTTTCTTCATAAGGATATAATTCATCTTTGACCCGCAAAATCCTGCTGCAATTTCTTCTGCGTCGCCGGGCCGGGCGGATAATTTTACGGTTTTACGGGGAGCTCCAGGTGGGCGAGCCCATGGGGTTGCCGGCGCGGCCGCACAGCACGGCCGCACAGCGCGGCAGCACAGCGCGGCGGAAACCGTTTACAAACCGGAGAAATTATGAGATAATAATAACTGGTGCGCCTGGATCGCCAGGGCATCGAGCCCCGCCTGTGGGCCTCGCCAGGGGTGCCGTGAGGTCGAAGCCCAGAGGAGCAGGGCAACGCAAACTTGCTAGACGGGAGAGCAGAGATGACAGGCAATACGCATCGCATCATTACCTTGCACGCCATGGACCGGTTCGAGCTGGAGCCGCAGCAGCGGCGCGATTTCTTGCGGGGAAACATGCTGGCTGATTTTTTGCCTCACTACAATTACCGGCGTCACTATCCCCGGCAGGCCATGGAATACGTCCTGGATATGAACAAGACCGTGGATACCTTTTTTGAACTGGGGGTCCTCTCCCATTTCTTCTGCGATTTCGTCTGCACCCCCCACTTCCATCACTGGCGCCTCTACTCCCTGGATGCCCTCAGACACCTCAAGTTTGAAAAAAACCTGGAGCGGGTGGCCTCGGGGTTCGACTTTGCCGGGCTGGAGGTTAA
The DNA here is from genome assembly GCA_003556225.1 of Syntrophomonadaceae bacterium. GTDB lineage: Bacteria > Bacillota > Dethiobacteria > DTU022 > UBA8154 > SKMY01. The sequence continues at coordinate 1,927 of PWRN01000047.1, read as the reverse complement.
GCGAAACGGGAACGGGTGCATCAATGACCGGGTGTTAAACCTCTATAAGAACGCCGGGGAAAACTACCCGGACAACCTGCGCTCCGGCTATGCGGTCGTGTGCTCCATGCTGGATCGTTTCCTCAAACACTGAAACAGGATCATTGAGGCAGGTTCATTCTTTCCCACTGCAGCGAAACGCCCCTTTATCACGCACAAAGGGGCGCTTTTTTTTGCTCCTGTCGCAATTCACGAAAACCTTTACTGGAAAACCTGGCAGATGATCTCGATCACCCGGGCATCATCCAGCTCGCTTTCCCCGTCATTCTTCTGCAGGCCGTAGTTTCCGAAGTCGGAGTGGTTCAGGCCTTCAATTTCCTTGATGCGGGCGGTCGCAGGGAGGTTGGCTTTTGCTCGTTCGTAATTCTCCCGGTTAATGATCTCGTCCTGCAGGCCCATGACCGAAACGATGGGGCCGTCGAAAGCGCCGATGTCCCGGTCGCAGTAGGAACCGAAGAGAAAAAGGCCCCCGACCCTTTCCGGGTTGGCGGCCGTAAAGCGGCAGGCTGCAATGCCCCCCAGGGAGTGGCCCCCGACCCAGGCTCGTTCCAGCTCGTAGCGGTCCATGATGCCGCCGGCGGCGTTGAGATGAAAGATCGCCGCGTTGAAGGGCGCTCGGACGAGGTAGACCGTGGTGTCCAGGCAGAGGGCCGCCCGGCCCAGCTTGTAGAGGTAGGCTTCGGGGGCCACCAGGCCGCCCGGGTAGAAGATAATCGGCGCTTTGCCGGGATCGACGGCACGGGGGGTTAAAACAAAATGATTGTTTTCTTTCGTGATCGTCAGCTGCGCTTCCGACCGGATCGCATCCAGGGGGGCAGCTTCCGCCGGGTAGGTCTGCCGCTGGACATACAGCCAGAAAGCCCCCACGGCCAGCAGCAGAAACACGATCAGGCCTGCGACCAGCTTCTTCCAGTTGAAGGCAATCCGCCTCTTCCCGGTCATCACACAGTCCCCTTTCCTTCCAACTTGCGCGCACACGGCCGGTCTTCCGTGCCCAGTTTTTTCATCTTTTTGCGGGATCGGAATCTTTAACTTAAACACGCACGCCGCCGGTCCCCCTGTCACTGCTTAGAGCAGCTTCACCCAGACTTTCCGCTGCCGGGGTCCGTCAAACTCGCAGAGAAAGACCCCCTGCCAGGTCCCCAGGGCCAGCCTGCCGGCAGAAACGATTGCCTGCTGGGAAGCGCCCACGATGGATGCCTTGATGTGAGCATCGGCGTTCCCTTCCCGGTGGCGATAATTTCCCTGGCGGGGCACCAGCTGAGTGAACACGCCGGTGATATCCTGGACCACATCGGGGTCGGCGTTTTCGTTGATCGTCACCCCGCAGGTTGTGTGGGGAACGAAGATGAAGCACAATCCCTCCCTGTGCTGCTGTTCGGCGATGACCTGCTGCAGCATCGCCGTGATCTCGATCATTTCCTCCCGGCGCGAACTCTTGACCTGGAGCTCGATATATGCGCCCATCTTTGGCACTCCTTTCGCGTTGGCATATTCGGGACGCGGGGACGGGGTACCTGTCCCACTTTTTTGAGAAAGCCGGCTTTAAACCTGCTCCACTGCTTACCCTGCTGCGCATGGCATATTGTATCCCGGTTACCGGCCTTGCGGTGGATAGTATCTTTTGACAATTCCGCACGAGAGACGAAAGTGCTCGTGCTGGGCGAAAATGCTCCCCGCCGCCCCTCAGATCTTTAGATTCCCTGGGAAGCCTTGCCTTCCTGTTCCTGCCCGGCCTTGGCAGCCCGGGGCGATTCTGCTAAGAGCCCCAGGTTGGTCAGGGTGAAAATGGCCAGCCCGGCCCAGATCAGGCAGAAGCTGATGAAATGAACCAGGGAAAAAGGCTCTTTGAAGATCACCACCCCGATAAACAACATGAGCGAAGGGG
>PWRN01000064.1 GCA_003556225.1 Syntrophomonadaceae bacterium | reverse complement strand
CCCGTCAGTTACCTGGTCCCCTGTCACCGGGTGATTAGAAAAGTGGGCAAGATCGGAGGATATCGCTGGGGTGCAGCCCGAAAAATGGCCTTGCTGGGCTGGGAAGCGGCGAACGAGGAAAGAAAGACCAATACGCGGAAGGATCCGGGCTCTTGATCCGCCCTGCCTAATAAAAAATCCGGACAGCATGAGGGATGATCTCCACCGGCAGTTCCTCTCCTGGTTGAAAGCGGGCCTGGTCCAGGGGTAAATCCATAACCAGGGCCTGGTCATGATCCCCTTGCGTTTGCAAGAAATAGCGGACCAGCGAACCTAAAAATGTCGTTTGTTGGATCTTAACGGACCATTTGCCCTGGGGAGCAGGCACCACGTCTTCCGGTCGGAAAAACAGGTGCACGGCCTGGCCTGCCTGGAGGTCCCGGGATTTTTCCCGCTCCAACTGCAAGGTTTGGCCCATGAACTGCACATCCCAGCGGCGTTCATTGACAGATCGGACCTGCCCCTGCACCAGGTTGCCCCAACCCACGAACTGGGCTACAAACGGAGTTTCTGGAAAGCAGTAGATTTCCCGGGGAGTGCCCAGCTGTTCGATCTTTCCGTCTTTCATCACCGCGACCTGCTGGGCAATCGCCAGGGCCTCTTCCTGGTCATGGGTCACATATATGGACGTGATCTGCGTTTTCTGCTGGATCTTTTTAATTTCTTCCCGCATTTCCACCCTGAGCCGGGCATCCAGGCTGCTGAGCGGTTCATCGAAAAGCAGGATCTTGGGATTAACGACCATGGCCCGGGCCAGGGCTACCCGCTGCTGCTGCCCCCCGCTTAATTCATTCACCTTGCGCCTGGCCAGGTCCGTGATTTTCATTAAATCCATGATTTCCTGCACAGCTGCCCTTGTATTTTGCCCGGGGCTGCGCCGGGCCTTCAATCCGTAGGCAATGTTTTCGTACACGTTCAAGTGGGGAAACAGCGCGTAGTTCTGAAAGACCGTCGCGGTAGGTCGACGGTATGGGGGCAGTTTAGTGATATCCTGGCCATCCAAGAGCACCCGGCCTTGATCGGGAACCAGCAAGCCCGCGATGACGCGCAGCAAAGTTGTTTTGCCGCACCCGGAAGGACCGACCAGGGCCAGGATTTTCCCCGATGGCACGGCCAGGGTTACCCCGTCCACGGCCAGGGTTTCCTCGTAACTTTTACTGATGTTTTCCAGGAACAGTTCCATGGGGTCCCATCCACTCCTTGCTTTTCTCCTTTAATTGGGGCAGCTTCCAGAGTAAATTTAAAAAGATTAAGCCCGCCACCGTTAACACGATGAGCAGCAGGGCGAACGCCGCCCCCTGCCCCAGTCCACCCCGGTTGGTAGCATCAAAGATTTCAAAAGTGGCCACCTTGTAGCGGGGTGTGATTAAAAAGATAATGGCCCCGATAGTCGTCATCACGTGAATAAAGGCATGGATCATACCGATGCGGTAAGCCGGGGCCATCAGCGGTAAATAGACGCGGATAAACGTTTGCCAGCGGTTGGCCCCCAGGTCCAAAGAAGCCTGCTCCAGGCTGCCGCTGACCTGGCGCAGCACCGCCTGTCCGGCCTTGAAACTGACAGGCAGCTCCCGGTAGACGCAGAGCAAGACGATAATCAAAGCCGTCCCCGTAAGGGCCAGCGGGGGCCGATGAAAGGCCAGCACGTAACTGATGCCCAGGAAAGGTCCGGGAATGACAAAAGGCAGCAGGGCAAGGAATTCAAAAAAACGCGATCCCACGAAGGGGCTCTTTTCCAGGTAATAGGCAGTGATGATGCCCAACAATGGTCCCAGGGTAGCAACCCAGAAAGCAAAATAGAGACTGTTGCGCACGCTGCGGGTGCCCTGCCCCCAGATATCCTGGAAATGGCGCAGGCTAAAGGTATAATCATAGCCCCAGATATTCGTTAAGGCTCCCACGGCGATGGTTGCGAAGATCGCCAGGGTAAAAAGCATAAAAAAGAGGCCGATGATCAGCAGCAGCCCGGTCACAAGCGGATGAAAACCCCGCCCCCTATCTACGGTGCCCGCTGCAGCAACGGACTCCACGGGCGCTTCCGAGAGGAAGGAGCGCTCGCCTAAAACACCTTTTTCCAGCCAGAATACCGCCAGGCAGGGCAGCACCAGGAACACACTCAACGCCGAGGCCAGGGGCATGTTGTACTGACCGATTACCTGCAGGTAAGCTTCGCTGGCCAGCATGCGAAACCCTCCACCTACCAGGAGAGGAGTCCCAAAATCCGCCAAAGAGAGGGTGAAAGAAAGAACCAGCGCGGCCATGATCCCCGGCATCAACAAGGGAAGGGTCACGGTAAAGAAAACCCGGGCATTGGAGGCACCCAAATCGCGGGCCGCATTTTCCAGGTCCCGATCCATGCGCCGCAGCACACTGGCGATCACCAGAAAGGCAATACTGGCATGCCCCATGGTCTGCAGGAAGACGATGCTCTCCCATCCGAAGAGGTTGACATTCAGCCCCAACAACTCCCGGGTGATCAAGCCCCGGCGGCCGAAAAGCAGGATAAAGGAGAGGGCTGAAACAAAAGGCGGGGAAATGATGTTAAAGATTGCGACCAGGTTGAAGATTTTTTTGCCGGGAATGGAGCTGCGCACCACCAGCAGGGCCAGGGCCAGCCCCAGCAGGGTTGCCAGCAGGGAGGAAGGCACGGACACCAGGAACGTATTCCAGAGCAATCCCACCTTCTGGGCGCCCAAAACCTGCCTGTAAAGCGCCAGGGTCCACCCCTCACCAACCCACAAACTGGCCAGGAAAACCCGCATAAAGGGATAAAGAATGAAGACCAACAGGGAAAGGGGAATAGCCAGCGCTATTCCCCTGAGCAGCTTTTCCCGAGTCGTAAACTGACTTACTTCGCGAAGTTTTCCTGCCATCGCTCGACAATCGCATCCCTTTCTGCTGCAGCCTTTTCAAAATCATATTCCACCAGGTTCAGCGTTTCCAGGGCAGGCACGTCACCGGGGATCGGCGTTCCCGGCCGGGTTGCCGGACGTGGGCTGTTGTAAGCCAGGATCTCCTGGCCTTTTTCTGTCAAGGTCCAATCGACAAACCGTTGGGCCGCTTCCAGGTTGGGTGTCCCGGCGATAATGGCTACCGGGGAGTGCCACCAGGCGGTGCCATCGGTCGGATAAACAACTTCCACGGGGTAACCTTCCCGCTGGGCGTTCACGCCATCGGGGCTGATCCCAACCATGACCTCACCGAGAGATGCCTTGTTGGGCGGTTCGCTGCCGCGCTCGGCATAATAGGGGATATTTTCATCCAGCAGGGCCAGGTATTCCCAGCCATCCTCTTCACCCAGCCGCTGGATAATGGAAGCCATGGCCGTAAAAGCTGTCCCCGAAATGCCGGGGTTGGGCATGAGGATTTCCCCTTGGAGGTCGGGGTCCAACAGGTCTTCCCAGGTTTGCGGAATGGGAATCCCCAGCTCCTCGGCCAGGTCCTTGTTCACCACGAAAGTAACCAGCACAATGGAAACACCGGTCCAGTAACCGTCCGGATCCTTGAAGCGGGTTTCAATGTGTTCTGCTTCGGGAGAGATGTAGCCCTCCAGTAAACCCTCTTCCGCAGCGACCATGAAGCTGTCCACCCCGCCGCCGAACCAGACATCACCCAGGGGGCGACCTCTTTCCGCACGCATGCGGGAGAGCACTTCGCCGGAGGACATACTGATAAACTCCACGGGGATGCCCGTATCCGCGGTGAAGGCATCCATGATCTCCTGCAGTCCTCCGTAAGCGGCGTAAATCTGCAGCGGGTCTCCGGTGTATGCAGCGGGGGCCTCATCTGCTTCGTCAACTTCTTCTGCTTCATCAACGGGTGCCTCGGCCCCGTTACCTTCCGGCTCAGGACCGGGCGCGCACCCGGAAAATGCTGTGGCGGCCAGCAAACCCAGGATGAGCAACAGGATGAACCACTGTTTCTTTTTTGCGTCTTTGCTAAATCGCATGATTTAAACCCCTCCAAGAAATAGTCTGGCTGATCGATTCATGAAAACCTTTAGGGTAACGATTTTACATGGTTGCGCTGCTGCAGGTTGACCGGCCGTACCCTTTTGTCCCGAACAGCTTGGATGAACTGTTTTTCATCTGCCACCAGGCCGGG
>PWRN01000072.1 GCA_003556225.1 Syntrophomonadaceae bacterium | reverse complement strand
GCCGTAACAATATGTAGGGGCGCGAAGTCTATCGTCACCTTAGGCGAAACTCGCCCAACCCATCTACGGCGTTGACTGATGCCAAGCAGTAGGGCAAATGCTTCATCTGTCTGCGAGACCTGCAATCGCGCTTATGTTAATTGCTGTGCTATCCCATCAACGGATAGCGCAGCAATTCTGATGCGCCTCGGAACCCCTACATATTGTGTGCGTTAACTACGCCGTAACAATATGTAGGGGCGCGAAGTCTATCGTCACCTTAGGCGAAACTCGCCCAACCCATCTACGGCGTTGACTGATGCCAAGCAGTAGGGCAAATGCGTCATCTGTCTACGAGACCTGCCATCGCGCTTATGTTAATTGCTGCGCTATCCCACTCCACGGATAGCGCAGCAATTATGAAGCTCGAAAACAACCCAAGATAGGGAGACGTACAACCCAAGAGATGTGCCCAGCCAGATTGGCTGGGCACAGTCGCGTTTCATGCCTTATGCTAGAGGTATACCGACCGTCTAGAGATAAGGAGGAACGCATGAGCAAGTATACCCGGTCGGATGAAAAAGGGTTGTTTCGGCAAGCACAAGCTGGCGACCGAGCGAGTCTGGCGACGCTGATGCGGCGCCATGAGAATCTGGTGCACGCGGTGGTGCGCCAGCAGTGGAGCGGCCCCAGGCGCTACGCTGACATCGTGCACGAAGGGCGGATTGGACTGTGGCGCGCGATTCTGAAGTACGATCCCGAGTACGGTACAGCGTTTTCGACCTACGCATGGCCCGCCATCGCGCATCAGATCTGGGATGCGGTCGAGCGCGAGCCGGCTCACGACAGCCGTGCACGGCAGCACGTTAGCCAGGCGTGCGCGCCCGATGTAGCCCTGGAGGTCCAGGAAGCACAGGTGCACCACGCGCTACGCCAAGCGGTGACTCAGTTGCCGGAGAAGGAGCGCTGGATCGTGGCGCGCTACTACGGGCTGGACGGACGGGGTGGATGCACCCAACGGATGCTGGGGCAGGTCTTGGGATGTACCCGGCAAAGCGTCGGGTACCATCTGTACAAAGCGCTGCGGCGGTTGCGCCATCCTGGATGGAGTGCGCGGCTGCGGGCACTGTTGGGGTACAACGACCGCGCGGCCTACCGGGCAGCGGTGGCGCCGCAGCAAGAAGGTGCACCATGACGGCGACCGACACGCAGACCGCCGTTGCCGCCCGTACCGAGGCACCCCGCCTGACAGCGCACTTCGCCCTGTCAGCGCTACAGAACCAGTTACCCCTGCCGTTTTCCGCTTCTCCAGCCCCCGAGGTCCCCGGGACCTTTCGCGCTTTGAGTTGGTACACCTACCCCGGCTGGGAAAGGCTCGCGCACGGGGAGACCTTGACCACGGAAACGGAGTTGTATCTCGCACTCCACTTGATTGACTTCAGCCCCTTGCGGGGTGAACTGGTGTGCTTGACGGGGATTGGCGTCAATGCCCCCGGGCAAACGCCGTTCGATCCAGTGTCCCTGTTCCTATGCTGTCTGCTGTACCGCGAGACCCAAAAGAGCTGGCGCACTGACAGCGCAAACTAGCCAAAGCGCTCAGAGGCACCTGGGGTGACATCTGGCGTCCCTTGCTGGGCTTTACCGCTGACGCCACGCCTGGTGCTTCCACGCTGCGTACCTTCTACCACGCTTTGGGTGAGGCGTTGGGCACCGCGCTATGTCCGCGATTCATTCAGCTCCTCGCTGACGCCGAGCTACTCCCCCCACATGATCCTGACTCTGCGGTACCCGCCCGTGATGGACTTCCGCTGGCCGTTGATGGGCAACTCCTAGAAGCTCACACCTCCGAACGCTGTGCCCAGGTCACCGCATCCTGCTACCAACCGCTCCAGCCCGGTCAATCGCGTCCGTGTCCGGCCCGTGAGGCCGGTCGTGACGGTTGCGCGTGCGACACCGACGCCTGCGCTCAGAGGTGCCACTATACCACACCCCGAGATGCTGAAGCCCGGCACATCCACTACAGTGGCAGTAACCAGGACGACGAGACCGACAAGCAGCGGGAGCGCGATGTCTACGGCTACCGTAGTTACGCCCACACCCTTGTCGATGATGACCTGCACACCTACTGGGTCGCCTACACCAGCGTCCATCCTGCCACCACCGATGAGCGCGTCATCTTCCCCCGCGACTTCGCGCAACTCCAGGCACAGCTCCCCGAACTCCCCGTTAGCGAACTCGTCGCCGACGCCGCGCTGGGCTACACCCCCTGCCTCGACGTCATCTACGACGTCCAAGCCATACCCATCGTTTACATCCGCCACGCCCCCAGCGACTCCGACCCCGAGGCGTGTCAGCTCCGTGGTTATGACCGCCGGGGGCGTCCGTTGTGTATTCACGGTCATCCCATGGCGTTCAATGGCCTCGACTATGCGCGCTTGCGTGCCTGTTGGGTGTGTCATCAGGTCTGCGCCCGTACCACCAACCCCGCAGAGCGCGATTGCCCGTTTCGTGACCCCGAGCATCCGCTGGGGCTCGTCCGACACGTCAAACGCGCCTTCACCCATCCCGACGGCTCTCACCACGCACGACTGGCACGCCTGTTTCACCTCAATTCGCCTTCCTGGAAAAAGCGCTATAGGAGCCGCCGCAATGCCACCGAGAGCCGCAACTCACAGCTCAAACACCTCGGCCTTGCGCGTATCGCCTCCTATGGCCTCCACGGCGCCCGCGACGACATCGTCTTCGCCGACCTACTCATCAACCTGCGCAATCTCGCGCGCCTGGTACAGCAGGCCACGGCGCTGACTGCGTAGGCGCTAAACCTGGCTTCCCGCCGCGCACTTGCCCGTGGGAGCGCGCCCGTTCGCCCCTGCTACTCTCCCGGGTTTCAGACTGTCTGAGCGCGTTTTTCCAGCCCACCACTGTCGTGCACACCCCTGTTTGCCTTGCCCATCAGACTTAACTCGGCAGCTGCGTCAATCGCTGCGCTGCCATCCCGCAATCGTTGCGCTCCTGGAGCCCCGGATCGCTCCCCAAAACTCGTCCAACCCATCTGTTTGTCACCCCGACCCCAATTCGTACCGCTCCTCAACGCCCCACCCCCCACATCCACTTATCCTGTCTGGTGAATCGCTGCGCTAGTCCACTCCATCGCCGTATCTGCACGTTTGTCAAAGTTCTGGTACAATGATTGCCGGAACTGCTGGAACCTGTTTTGGTATTCTTGGATAGACATACCTTAACAAGTTCCACAGTTCCTTCATTTTGTCAAAAGTCCAAAAGAGCATATATCCGAGCTCTGCAAAGGCACTCGCAAGCTCCAACTAACGTCCCGAATACCGGTTTTGATGACGCATTGTGCCCAGCATCACCGGAGCAGCGAGCTGACAGGTGATTATACAGGGCCTCTCAAAATGTCTATTACGGACTCAGCAATTCCAAATATGACCCCAAATGTAGCCGGTCAGACAGGTAGAAGCCGGTGAGGAACGAAAAGCGGGCCTCTGAAGGTACTCGGCTGGAGCTGAATGGGGTGTGGCGAGGGCTGATATGGGAAGGCCATGTAGCCAGCAAGCTCCTGCTGATTCGGGACGACACGCCATAGTCAGCAGCGTGCCAGGCGCGTAGCACCGCACCTAGGAAGCGTGTGGCATAGTCAGCAAGTCAGCTTCGCGTTGATTCGGGGGAGCTTCTGGCGGCAAGTCCAATTGGTGATACATGAAGGTGAGTAAGCGTTGCCAATTGGGGAAGTAGAAGTAGCGGGTGAGCGTCCGTAAGTCGTTGAAGAAAGTACGCCGGGCGCCCAGTTCTCGCCGTACGGCTTGATAGGTCGCGCAGCTGAGACCCAGGGCGGTGTGGCATAGAAAGGCCAGCAGCAACAAGGTCAGCAATACGCTGCTGAGATGTTGGTGCCCATGGCCAAAGTTATGCTCGAAGTGGTACCCTTGATTCTTGAGTACATTCAACCCTTCGTTCTCTACTTTCCAGCGGCTCCGCCCACTGGCCACAATCTCGGGCACGGACTGCGCCGTCATCGGATGATCCGTCGCCCACGCACAGTGATAGACTTGCTTGTCGGTCGCCACATCGCGGATGGTCAGTTCACACCAGTTGACCATGACCGTTTCCAGATCCCCGCGAATGGGTACTTGCTCAACCCAGCGGTAGATCCAGCGCTGGCGGCGTCGCCCATGCCATTTTTCTACCACCTGCGTGGAAATGGCGCCGTCCACCTGCTCGAGTAAGTGCACTTCCTCGTACAAAGCGGGGTGTGAGGCCTCTTTGCAGGTGAGGATGAAATGCATCTGATGCTGCGCCAGCAGCGTACACAACG
>PWRN01000091.1 GCA_003556225.1 Syntrophomonadaceae bacterium | reverse complement strand
GCTCAAACAGATTGAGGCGGCTATACTGAAACCCCTGCGCGCCTTTTGATTCAGGCAAATCCGACGTTCGCTGAGGGCAAGCAGGGAAACGGCAGCGAAACCGGGCCCACGGGATTTGCAACATCGTTTGTAGCGGTGCTCGGGGTTTCAGGCCGCCTCAAAACTCCCTCGCTACGCTCGCTCAAACAGATTGAGGCGGCTATACTGAAACCTCTGCGCGCCTTTTGATTCAGGCAAATCCGACGTTCGCTGAGGGCAAGCGGGGAAACGGCGGCGAAACCTGACTAAACTTGATCGCCAAACTATGTTATAATAAATTCAGGGATTAAAGGAGCATTTTATGGTTCGTGGGATTCTGATCCTGGGTTCTACCGGCTCTATCGGCCGGCAAGCCCTGGAAGTCGTGGCGCATTTTCCGGAAAAATTGAAGGTGATCGGCCTTTCCGCCCGCGAGAATATCGAGCTGCTGGAAACCCAGGCCCGGAAGTTCCAGCCCGAAGCGGTGGCCGTACAGGATGAGGCGAAAGCAAAGATCTTGTCGACCCGGCTCAGGGATACTTCCATCCGCGTGCTCTCTGCAGCGGCTGGCATTGAAGAACTGGCCCGTTGGCCCGGCGCAGAGATGGCGCTGGTTGCCCTGGTCGGTTTCAGCGGGTTGCTGCCCACCCTGGCGGCCCTGGACAGCGGAAAGACCATCGCCCTGGCCAACAAGGAAGCCCTGGTCGTGGGGGGAGAGCGGGTTATGGCGGAAGCTGCGCGACAGGGCTGTGCCATTATCCCGGTTGACAGCGAACATTCCGCGATTTTCCAGTGTCTGCAGGCGGGGAAACGAGCAGAAGTCAAGCGCATCGTGCTCACGGCTTCGGGGGGTCCCTTCTTCGGCTGGACCCGGGAAGAGCTCGCCCAGGTGCAGCCTTCCCAGGCCTTGAAACACCCCAACTGGGAGATGGGTGCGAAGATCACCATTGATTCCGCGACCCTTTTGAACAAGGGCTTTGAAGTCATTGAAGCCCACTGGTTGTTTTCCATGGCGTATACGCAAATTGACGTGGTTATCCACCCCCAGAGCATCGTGCATTCCATGGTTGAATTCGTCGATGGAGCGGTGATGGCGCAAATGGGTTTGCCCAGCATGCTTCATCCCATCCAATATGCTTTTAGCTTCCCGGACCGCTGGGAAGGATCCTGGGAAGCCCTGGATTATCCCCGGATTCCCGCGTTCCATTTCGCAGAGCCCGATAGAGCCGCGTTCCCCTGCTTACAGCTGGCGTACGAGGCAGGGAGAAGGGGGGGCACGATGCCGGCCGTGCTAAACGCAGCCAACGAAATCGCTGTCAGCCTTTTTTTACAAGGGCGCCTGCGCTTTCTGGATATCCCCGTCTTGCTGGAGCAGGTGATGGAGCAGCACCATGTCGTTTCCCATCCCTCCCTGGAAGAGATCATGCGCACGGATCATTGGGCCCGCGAGGAAGCGTCAGCACGGGCAGAAGAGATTATTTCCGGTTAAAGGAGTGCTTTACGTGGTTGGTACCATTGTTGCGTCCATTATCATTTTTGGTTTGCTGATTTTTGTGCACGAACTGGGCCACTTCATCGTGGCCCGCTTGACGGGCATTCGCGTCCTGGAATTCGCTATCGGCTTTGGAAAAGAACTGATCGGCTGGGAAAAAGGGGATACGCGCTATACCCTGCGCATCTTTCCCCTGGGCGGATTTTGTAAAATGCTGGGGGAAGATGCGGAAGATGCGGTTACCGAGGGCAGCTTCCAGGAAAAACCGGTTCTCCACCGCCTGGCGGTAATTGGCGCCGGTTCCTTCATGAATTTTATCTTGGCTGCCCTCTTATTTGCCCTGCTCTATTTCTTTTTCCTGGGCGTGCCGCAGGCGGGCACGACAGAAATTGGCCAAATCATCGAAGGTGGCCCTGCTGAGCAGGCAGGGATCCAGCCGGGAGATACCGTTGTGGCCATTAATGACGTCGAAACCAACAAATGGGAAGACGTTGTTTCCATCATCAATACCCACCCGGAAAGGGAAATTGAGCTGACCCTCCTGCGGGAAGGGGCATACGTGACCACTTCCGTGGTTCCCCGGGATGACAACGGGCGTGGCTTAATCGGCATTGCCCCGGCCATGAAAAAACACGCCTTTTTCTCATCGATCTTCCTGGGTTTTTCCTATACATGGTACCTGATCCAGCTGATCTTTGTCAGCCTGTTCCAGATGATCACGGGAACCATCCCTGCAGACGTGGCGGGGCCCGTGGGGATTGTCGCCGTTGTGGGTGAAGTCATGCAGGAAGGCCTCAGTAACTTGATCTCCCTGGCGGCGATTATCAGCGTGAACCTGGGGATTATCAATTTACTACCCATCCCCGCCCTGGATGGAAGCCGCATGGTCTTCCTGGTCCTGGAGGGCATCCGCGGAAAACCCGTTGATCCTCAAAAGGAGGGGTTTATTCACTTTATCGGGTTTACCCTGCTCATTCTCCTGATGATTTTCGTCGCTTTTCAGGATATCAGCCGCCTTGTTTTCTAACCTGTTTCCCCGGGAGGGTTCTGCTTGCGCCGTAGAACAAGGCCTGTGAAGGTAGGCCCCTTGACCATCGGAGGAGATGCGCCGGTATCGATCCAATCCATGACCAATACGGACACCCGCGAGGAAAGAACGACCCTGGAGCAAATCGACCGGTTGCAGCAGGCTGGCTGTGAACTGGTCAGGATGGCGGTTCCCGATGTCCAGGCAGCTAAAATGCTGGCCGCCTACAAGCGTCAGATGTCCCTGCCGCTGATTGCCGACATCCATTTTGATCACAACCTGGCCCTGCTGGCGATAGAGGCGGGAGCCGATAAGATCCGGATTAATCCCGGCAATATCGGCGGCAAAGAAAAGCTGGGCCGGGTGGTGACCCGGGCCCTGGAAAAAAACGTGGCCCTGCGCATCGGGGTCAATGCCGGCTCCCTCTCCAGGGAGGTCCTGGAGAAGCACGGCGGCGCCACGGCTGACGCCCTGGTAGAATCCGCCCTGGACAGCCTCGCGTTCATGGAGGGCCTCGGCTTTTTCGAGACGGTTATTTCTTTGAAGGCTTCTAACGTGGCCGCCACCGTGCAGGCTTATGAGCGCATCGCTGACCAGGTTTCCTATCCCCTGCACGTGGGGGTCACCGAGGCGGGGCGCGGCACCCGGGCGGCCGTCAAGTCTGCCATGGGGATCGGGGCGCTGCTGCTGCGGGGCATCGGGGATACGGTGCGGGTTTCGTTAACCGGAGACCCGGTCCAGGAGGTTTCCCTGGCCAAAGAGATTCTCCAGGCGGCGGGCGTCCGTCACTTTGGCCCGGATATCATTTCCTGCCCCACCTGCGGGCGCTGCAGTGTGGACCTGGAAGCTCTCCTGGCAGAAGTGGAACGCATCACGGAAAACCTCATTGAGCCCCTCACCATCGCCGTGATGGGTTGCCCGGTAAACGGGCCCGGGGAGGCCCGGGAAGCGGACATCGGCATTTCCGTGGCGAGCGACCAGGGAGGTGTGGTGTTTAAAAAGGGTAAAGTGGTGAAACATGCCCCGACGGCAGAGATCATCGAAGTGTTCACCAGGGAATTATCCAGCTTGCTCGCGCCCGGAACGGTTTTGCCGGAGCGCAATAAATAGAAGCGGAGGAGCAGAATGGACGTTATTGCTGTCATCCCGGCTTACAATGAAGAAAAGACCATTGGAGATGTGCTGTCCGTTTTACAGGAAACTTCCCTGATCGATCGCATCATCGTGGTCAGCGACGGCTCCACAGACAAGACCGCGGAAGTGGCCGGCAGTTATGATGTGGACGTTGTCGAGCTGAGGGAAAACCTGGGCAAAGGGGGAGCCTTGCAGGCCGGATTGGAGAACACCCGGGCGGAGGTCGTCTTGTTCCTGGACGCGGATCTAATCGGTCTCACGAAAAAGCACGTGGAAAACCTGGTTTTACCGGTGCTGCAGGACCGGGCAGACATGACCATCGGGATTTTTGAAAAAGGCCGCAGGGCCACGGATTTTGCGCAAAAGATGGCGCCAAAATTATCCGGACAGAGAGCGATCAAGTACTCTCTCATCGAGCAGATATCCGGCATGGACGTAGCCCGCTTTGGCGTGGAAGTGGCCCTCAATCGCTACATGGAGTCAGCGCAGATCCGGGTGGAGGAGGTTTTGCTTCCGGACATGTCCCACGTGATGAAGGAAGAAAAGCTGGGTATGGTGAAGGGGATGGCTGCCAGGATGAAAATGTACTGGGAAATTATCAAATCGTTGACCAAGGTCGACTCCTTAAAAATAAAGTAAACCGCGGTCCCGGGATCCAGGTCATCTTGCGTATCGATGGCGATTATGGTAAAATGTGCTGTAGAGTTGAGAACGTTTTGAAAAGAGTGGGCCTTTCCCACTCTTTATTCGTAAATCAAGGAATCATTTTTAAATCAAGGGTACAGGGGAAAGACCAAAGATGGCTGATCAGGAGCGCAAGAAAACCACCGAGATCGTGGAAGACCTTTTCGCCGTGATTGCCGGGGAAGCGGGCGTAGAGCTGGTTGATGTCGAAATGAAAACTTCCCAGGGACGGCTGCACCTGGTTGTCTATATCGATCAGCCCCAGGGGATTACCCTGGAGGACTGTGAGCGGGTGCACAGGCTTTTGGGAGAACTGATGGACATGAAAGATCCCATCCCCTCCAGCTACATGCTGGAGGTCTCTTCGCCGGGGATCGAGCGGCCCTTGAAAAAAAAGGATGATTTCATCCGGTTCAGCGGCAGGTATGTGCAAATCAAGACCTACCGGAAACTGGAAGGTCAGAAGAACTTCAAGGGTTTACTGGTCGGCATGGAAGATGATCGCCTGGTCCTGCAGCTGGAAAACGGCCGCGAAGTACGCATGGACCTGGGTGAAATATCCAAAGCGCAGCTCTGGGATAAATATTGAGATGGAGGTAGAGTTAACGTGAACCAAGATTTTATGGCTGCCCTGGAAGCCATCGAAGCGGAAAAGGGTATCAAGAAAGAAACTTTGTTTGAAGCGATAGAAGCCGCGCTTATTTCTGCGTATAAAAGAAACTTTGACTCCGCCCACAATGTCAAGGTCAACATCAACCGGGAAACCGGGGACATCAAAGTACATTCCTGCCTGGAGATCGTGGAAGATGTGACCAATGCCCAGCAAGAAATCAGCCTTGATGAAGCGAAAAACCTGGATCCCCAGTATGCGCTGGGAGATGTCCTGGAAAGAGAAGTGACGCCCAAGAATTTTGGGCGGATTGCCGCCCAAACGGCCAAGCAAGTGGTGATTCAACGCATCCGGGAAGCGGAACGCGAACTCATCTTTGAAGAGTACATCGATCGCGAAGAAGATATTGTGACCGGCCTGGTCCAGCGCTTCGAACAGAGAAATGCCATTATCAACTTGGGCAAAGCCGAGGCGATCCTGCCTCCCTCGGAACAGATTCCCGGAGAGATGAACCGGCAGGGAGATCGCATCAAGGCCTTTATCCTGGAAGTGAAAAAAACCACCAAGGGCCCCCAGATCATCGTTTCCAGGACACATCCCGGCCTCCTCAAAAGGCTCTTTGAACTGGAAGTGCCCGAGATCTACAACGGAACGGTGGCAATCAAATCGGTCTCCCGCGAACCGGGTTATCGTTCCAAGATCGCCGTTTTTTCCAGGCAATCCGATGTCGATCCCGTGGGGGCGTGCGTGGGCCCCAAGGGATCCAGGGTGCAGGCTATCGTCAGCGAGCTCAAAGGGGAAAAAATCGATATTATCGAGTGGAGCGAAGATCCCGAAGCATTCGTGGCCAGCGCCTTAAGCCCGGCCAAGGTGATCAAAGTGGAGATCCACCCGGAGCAGAAGTCCGCCATGGTCCTGGTTCCCGACTACCAGCTTTCCCTGGCCATCGGTAAAGAGGGTCAAAACGCGCGCCTTGCGGCCAAGCTCACCGGCTGGAAAATTGATATTCTCAGCGAATCCCGATATAATGAAAAATTAGCTGAAGATGTCAAGCCCGTTATCCTTCCCGGGGAAGATGGCGATCTTTTTTTGCCCCAGGAAGACGAACCCTTGGAGGAGGCACCGTTGCAAGGTGATCCCAAAGAGAGCGAAGATACCGGGGTCGAAGTAAACGGTCAGGAGGCGGAAGAGCAGGCCGCAGCGACCAGGGAACCGGAAGAGGAAAAGCCATAAGAGGGTGACCTTGGACCCAAAACGAGAAACCAGGGGAGGTTTGATCGTGGCAAAACAGCGCAAGATACCACGGAGAATGTGCCTGGGGTGCCGGGAGAATAAAAACAAGCGCGAGCTTCTACGCGTCGTTCGTTCCGCCGAAGGGGAAGTTTTGCTGGATCCCACGGGTAAAAAGGCGGGTCGGGGCGCATATATCTGCTGGGATGAAGCGTGCCTGCAGAAAGCCATCCGGGGGAAGAGCCTGGAAAAAAACCTGCGCTGTGCCATCCCGGAGACGCTGGTCCAGGATTTAAAAGAGACGTTATGCAGTAACCGAGAATAAATGATCTTACCACTTGACTAGATGGTCTGTCTTAAGGAGGTAAATTCATGGAGGTGTAACACATTGGGAAAGGTGAGAGTGTACGAGCTGGCCAAGGAGCTGGGCATCAACAGTAAAAAGCTGATTGAGGTCCTGCAGGATTTAAACGTGGATGTCAAAAACCACATGAGTACTATGGAAGAGGACGTGGCGAAGCGCGTCATGGAAATGCTCACCAGCGGGGAGAAAAAGCCCAGCCAAGACAAGGGGGCTGCTCCCGCGAAAGCACCGGAGCAACCAAAAGAAACGGCCGCCCCGGTGAAAAAGCGCATACCCCGTAAAAAGGTGGAAAAGAAGGAAATAACAACGCGTGAAGGTCGGAAGGCCCGAAAAGCGCGTCTTTCCAGGTCCGACAAGCCGGCAACAGATGAAGTTCTTCTCCTGGAAGGCAGGGTGACCGTGGGGGAATTGGCCGGGCGGCTCGATGTCCCCGCCTCGGAAATTCTAACCCGGCTCCTCGGCCTGGGGATCATCTCTAACATTAACCAGCAGCTGGACGAGGAAGTCCTGGATATCCTCTCCGAGGAATTCGGCGTTCGCATTGAATTAATAGCAGATCCCGACGAGGAAGAACTGCTCAGCCTGCTGCAGGAGACCAGTGCCCAGGAACAACTGCGGTTTCGCCCTCCCGTGGTCACGGTCCTGGGGCACGTCGATCACGGCAAAACATCCCTGCTGGACGGCATTCGAGAGACCAACGTGATGGCTTCTGAAGCGGGAGGCATTACCCAGCACATCGGCGCTTACAAGGCGGTCATCAAAGACAAACAGATCGTTTTTCTCGATACGCCCGGGCATGAAGCGTTTACGGCGATGCGGGCCAGGGGCGCGCAGGTGACTGATATTGCGATTCTCGTGGTCGCTGCGGACGATGGGGTCATGCCCCAGACCATCGAGGCGATCAACCACGTGAAGGCAGCCGGGGTGCCCATTATCGTGGCCATCAATAAAATTGATAAGCCCAATGCCAACATCGACCGGGTCAAACAACAGCTGGCGGAAGCCGGGCTGGTGCCGGAAGACTGGGGCGGGGACACCATCTGCGTTTACGTCAGCGCCTTGAAACGAGAGGGTTTGGATGAACTGCTGGAAATGATCCTGCTGGTGGCGGAAATGGCAGAACTGAAAGCGGACTATACCCGCCTTGCCACGGGTACCGTGGTGGAGGCGGAACTGGATAAGGGGAGGGGCCCCGTGGCCACTGTGCTGGTCCAAGACGGTATTCTGGAGGTGGGAGATCCCATTATCTGCGGCACCATTTTTGGCAAGGTACGGGCCATGCTGGACGAGCATGGAAAGCGCGTGAAAATAGCGTCCCCCTCCACGCCCGTGGAAGTGCTGGGCCTCACCGATGTTCCGCAGGCCGGTGACAGCTTCATGGTAGTCAAAGATGAAAGACTGGCCCGGCAAATCGCGGCCAAGCGGGGGGAAAAACTGCGCGAGGCCAGCCTGCGCAAAACCCAGAGAGTCTCCCTGGATGATCTTTTCAAGCAAATCCAGGACACGGTCATCGATTTAAATGTGATCATCAAGGCGGATGTGCAGGGATCCTCCGAGGCGTTGGCAGAATCCCTGCTGAAAATAGAACATGAAAAGGTCAATATTCGCATCATCCATAAGGCTGTGGGGGCTATTAATGAATCCGATGTCATGCTGGCCTCCGCGTCCAATGCGATCATCATCGGGTTTAATATCAGGCCGGAGCCCAATGCCAGGAAGCTGGCAGAGCGGGAACGGGTGGACATCCGGCTCTACCGGGTCATTTATGAAATCCTGGAAGATATTAAAGCCGCTTCCCTGGGCTTGCTGGAACCCGAATACCAGGAAGAGATCCTGGGCCAGGCTGAGGTGAGGCAGATCTTTAAAGTATCGAGAGTGGGCAATATCGCGGGGGCGTATGTCCAGGAGGGGAAAATCCTGCGCAATGCTGGAATCCGTGTCATTCGAGACGGCACAGTCATCCATGAAGGCAAAATTGACACCCTGAAGCGCTTCAAGGATGATGTAAAAGAAGTGAACACCGGGTTTGAATGCGGAATTTTGCTGGAAAGCTTTAACGATCTCAAGGAAGGTGACATTATCGAAGCCTACCACATGAAAGAAGTACCTGCTTCTTGATCACAAATTACTGCTGTTACTTGGAGGTTGGTATCTATGGCCAGGCAAAGGGTCCTGCGGATTGGAGAAGAGATCAAAAGAGAAGTCAGTGAAATACTGAGCGTGGAGCTCAAGGACCCGGGTCTGAAAAAAATGACCAGCGTCACGGATGTGGACGTTTCCAGGGACCTGGGGCACGCGAAAATTTATGTGAGCATCTATGGTGATGTGGCGGACCAGGACCGCATCTTAAAAATATTGGAAAAGGCCAAGGGTTTTATTCGTTCGGAAATCGGCAAGCGCGTGCGCTTGCGTCATACACCGGAAATCGAGTTCCGTCTGGATCGCTCCATGGAATACGGGGCACACATCGAGCAGGTGTTAAAGGAGCTGGATACCGGCGATGAAAGCGGGGAAGCCTAGCAGGGGATCGTCAAACCGGCCGTGTGATCAAGTCTCGGCGCTGTCGAATTTTATTGCGAGTGGGGATGTACATGGAAGCGATTGATCTCAAAACGATCTTGCAAACCGTACACCGGGTCAGCATCTTTACCCACGTCCGTCCCGATGGTGATGCCATCGGATCGAGCCTGGGCCTGCAGCGGATCTTGCGCACCAATACAGGACTTCCCGTGTACCTTTACTGTCCCGACGTGATCCCGGCGAAGTACGGATACTTGCCCGGGGTGGAGCACTTTCGGCGGGACCTCGAGGGCAGCGTGAAGCAAGACCTGGTTTTCGTCCTGGACTGCAGCGACCTGGAACGGCTGGAGTATCTCAAGGAAAAACTCCAGCAGCACCCCAGGCTGGTCAACATTGACCATCACGTCACAAATGACTTTTTCGGAAAATACAACCTGGTGGATACCCGGGCGGCGGCCACCGGTGAGATGCTCTACCAGCTTAGCCGGGTCTGGGGCTTCCACGTGGATTTCGAGGCCAGTCTGTGCCTCTATTCGGCCATTGCCTCGGATACCGGTTCTTTCAAATACGACAATACCACCCCGGAAACCCTGCGCATCACGGCAGAGCTGCTGCAGAAGGGTATTCAGCCTTCCCTGGTAAGCCAGAAACTATTTGATGAACGACCTTACACGACGCTGGCGCTCCTGGGAGAGGCCCTGAAATCTTTGACGCTGGAACAAGGTGGAAAAATCGCCTGGATGCGGATCGACGACAACGGGATCGAAAAATGCGGGGCGAAACCTGAAGAACTTGATGGTTTCGTGAACTATCTCCGTGACATTGAAAACGCGGAGGTAGGCATTTTCTTTTACCATGCCAGGGCTGGCAACACCAAGGTCGGTTTTCGTTCGAAATCCGTGGACGTCGCACGGATTGCTTCTGCCTTCGGCGGCGGCGGGCACCCCCGGGCGGCGGGTTGTACTGTCGAAGATGCTCCATCCACGGTGATCAAGATGGTTTTAAACGTCGTTTACGCCGCCGTGGATGAACAGCAAAGGGAGCGTTTAATCGGTTAACGGGGGATGCAGCCGTGGATGGTTTTATGAATATCTTGAAGGTGCCGGGGATGACTTCCCACGACGTCGTCCTGCAGGCCAGGAAACGCTTCCCGGGCACAAAAGTCGGGCACGGGGGGACGCTGGATCCTGCTGCCGCCGGCGTTTTGCCGCTGATGTTGGGAAAAGCGACCCGCCTTTCCTCCTGGGTGATAGGGAAGGAGAAGCAGTACCGCGCGGAACTGGTCCTGGGCGTAACAACGGATACGGATGACCTTGCGGGAACCGTCCTGAAACAGTCAACTCCCCCGGCGATCTCGGAAGCTGAACTGGAGCGTCTCCTGCAGTCGTTCCAGGGCGAACTTCTCCAGGTTCCTCCCATGTATTCTGCGATCAAGCACCGGGGAAAGAAGATGTACCAGTATGCCCGGGAGGGAAAAGAAATCGAAAGAAAAGAGCGGACCGTAACGGTGTATGACCTGCGCCTGGTTGCATTTTTTCCACCGGACCGGGTGCTTTTTGAAGTCAGCTGCTCCAGGGGCACCTACATTCGCACCCTGTGCCGGGACATGGGAGAAGCCCTGGGCTGTGGAGCCAGCATGTCCTATCTCTTGCGCACAAGAGTCGGCCCTTTCCACCTGGCCGAGGCCCTTTCCCTGGAAGAAATTGCCCCGCACCCCCTGGCACACCTCTTGCCCTTGGATTATATTTTCCAGGGAGAAGACAAACTGGTTCTCCCTGTTGAGGAGCTAACCCTACTTTGCCACGGTCAAAAGCTGCTGCTCCACGAGACCAAAGATGCCCCCTCTCGAGTTTTTCCTCTTCCCGTTGACGGGAAAACCCTGCCGGTATATACTACAGAAGGAGAATTTGTGGCGCTGGCACGTTGGGAAAAAATCAGCCAGGGAGCCGATTCCAGGTTCGCATTAACCCCGGAGCGGGTTTTCAGGCTGTTGCAGTAAAGGTGAACGAAATGGAAATGGTCCACGGAATCCACAACTATCAAAAAGACCCTGGGGGTATCGTTTTGGCCCTGGGAAATTTCGACGGTCTCCACCTGGCGCACCGGGATATTATTCAACGCACCCGGCAGGAGGCATTGCAAAAAGCCTTGAAGAGCGTCGTCTTTCTCCTGGACCCCCACCCGGTAAAAGTCCTTTATCCCGAAAGAAAGATGCAGCTGCTCACGACCCTGGAGGAGAAGCTGGAGAAGATCGAAGCGCTGGGTATTGACGTGGCCATCGTTGAGCCCTTCACAACGGAGATCTCCACCCTCTCACCCTTTTGCTTCGTGGAAAAGTACTTTAAACACCACCTTGACGTCGCAAAAGTGATCGTCGGTTATGACTATACCTTTGGCCGGAAAGGAAAAGGCACTGTCAACCACCTGTTAAGGTGGGGCGAGCAATTGCATTTCGAGGTGGAGATCGTCTCCCCCATCATGTATGAAAATGACGTGGTCAGCAGTTCGCTGGTGCGGGAACTCCTCTTAAATGGCGAGGTAGAGAGGGCCGCCAAGATCCTGGGCTGTTTTTACCAGCGAAAAGGCCGGGTGGTGCACGGAGACGGCCGGGGCCGGCAGATGGGGTTCCCCACGGCCAACCTGGAAATCCCGGCTGACCTTCTGCTGCCGGGCAGGGGGGTCTATTTAAGCCTGGTCTTGAGGGGAGCAGAACGGCACTTCGGATTAACCAACATCGGCACCAAGCCGACGTTTTGCCAGGATGATCAAACTACCACGGAAGTATACATCCTCGACTTCACGGGAGACCTTTATCACGAAGAATTGACCCTGTGCTTCTTACATAGAATCAGGGAAGAACGGACCTTTGACTCCATCGCGGCCTTCAAACACCAGGTTGACCAGGATGTTGCGGCGGCGCGGAAATTCATCCGGGATGAATACGGCCCTTTGCTCGAAAAGACCGGAAGCGGTCCGTGCTGCCCGTTATTTACAAAGGGCGGCTGATATGATAAAATTTCCCTGACCCCCGCAGGCGATGGGGTATTCTTTTGTGACCTGCAGGCCATTCGAAAAAACAGGAGGTGAAACTGTCATGGCCCTTTCCAATGAAACAAAGAACAACATTATTAACAAGCACAAGCTCCACAACAGCGATACGGGTTCTCCCGAAGTCCAGATCGCCATCCTCACCACCCGCATTAACCAGCTCACCGAGCACCTGAAAGTGCATAAAAAAGATTTCCACTCCCGGCGCGGTTTGCTCAAAATGGTGGGAAAGCGCAGAGGGTTGCTCAACTATTTGAAGGCCCGTGAACCCAATCGTTACAGGGAAACGATTCAACGCCTGGGACTTCGGAAATAAATTTTTACTTGCAAAAGCGGGGATTACCCGCTTTTCTGAGATGAAAGGGGCAAGGATATTTGGAAATATATAAGATGAACTTGGAAGGCAGACCGTTTTCCATGGAGACAGGCAAGTACGCCAAGCAGGCCGGCGGAGCCGTGATGGTCAGGTACGGAGATACCTCCCTGCTGGTCACGGCCACGGCCTCAAAGGAGCCCCGGGAAGGGGTTGACTTCCTTCCCATGACCGTAGATTACGAGGAAAGGCTGTATGCCGTGGGGCGTATTCCCGGTGGGTTTATTAAAAGGGAAGGAAGGCCCACGGAAAAGGCAACCCTGGCCGCCAGGCTGACGGACAGGCCCATTCGCCCGCTTTTCCCGGAAGGATTTAACCACTCCATCCACATTGTCTCCACGGTTTTGTCCATCGACCAGGATTGTGTCCCGGAACCCCTGGCCATCACGGGAGCCTCCGCGGCCTTGTGCATATCGAATATCCCCTTCCGGGGACCCATCGCTGCCGTGAACGTGGGACTCATTGACGGTGAGCCCGTGGTCAACCCCACCGTGGTCCAGGGTGAAAAAAACCGCTTGAACTTGATGGTGGCGGGCACCGAAGACGCGATCATGATGGTGGAGGCCGATGCCGAAGAAATATCGGAAGAAGAGATGCTGGAAGCGATCATGGCCGGCCACGAGGTGATCAAGGAGTTAATCCAGCTGCAAAAGGACATGGTGGAGCATCACTCCAGGGAAAAAATTGAATTCCAACCTTTTTCGCCTGATCCGGACGTGGAGCGCACCGTGAAGGCATACTGCCAGGATAAGGTAGCCGCGGCACTAAAAACGGAGGATAAGCTGCAGCGCGAAACGGCCCTGGATGAAGTCAAAAAAGATACCCGGGCACACTTCGCGGAGCAGTACCCGGATCACGAACGAGATGTCAAGGTGACCATCCAGGATGTGATCAAGAAAAGCCTGCGTTCCATGATCTTGCATGAGCAGGTCAGGCCTGACGGTCGCGGGTGGGAGGAAATCCGTCCCATCTCCTGTGAAGTGGAACTGTTCAGAAGAACCCACGGCTCGTCCCTGTTCACCCGGGGACAAACCCAGGTGATCAATATCTGCACCCTGGGCGCCCTGCGTGATATGCAGATCCTGGACGGCCTGGGGATTGAAGAATCCAAGCGGTTCATCCACCACTACAACTTCCCGCCCTACAGCGTCGGCGAAGCAGGGTTCATGCGAGGACCCGGGCGCAGGGATATCGGCCACGGTGCCCTTGCGGAACGCGCCCTGGAAGCCGTGATCCCCTCTGAAGAAGATTTTCCCTATACCATCCGGCTGGTGTCCGAGGTGATCGAGTCCAACGGCTCTACGTCCATGGGGAGTGTTTGCGCGGGCGCCCTCTCCTTAATGGACGCCGGTGTTCCCATTATAAGGCCGGTGTCGGGTATCGCCATGGGCTTAATCATGGAAGGGGAAGATGTGGCCGTCCTTTCTGATATCCAGGGTGTCGAGGATTTCCTCGGTGACATGGATTTTAAGGTAGCCGGCACCGAAGAAGGAATCACGGCGCTGCAGATGGATGTCAAGATCAAGGGACTTTCGCGAAAAATCCTGCAAGAAGCCCTGGGAAGAGCCCGGGAAAGCTACCTGTTCATCCTGCGGAAAATGCTGGATGCCATCAGTGGACCCAGGCCGCGGCTTTCCGAGTTTGCCCCGCGGATTACCACGATCCAGATTGAGCCGGAGAAAATTCGCGACGTGATCGGCCCTGGCGGCCGCATCATTAACAAGATCATCAGCGAAACCGGCGCGGAGATCAACATTGAACCCGACGGCCGGGTGTTCATCGTGGCCACGGACTTCAAGGCCGGGGAAAAGGCAGAAGAAATCATCAGGGGCCTCACCGCTGATGTTGAACCCGGGAAATTGTACCTGGGGAAAGTTACCCGCACGGAGAAATACGGTGCCTTCGTGGAAGTGCTGCCCGGTAAAGAGGGCCTGGTCCATATTTCCCACCTGGATCACCAACGGGTTAACAAGACAGAAGATGTGGTCAACGTGGGAGACCAGGTCACGGTGAAAGTGCTTGACATCGACGACAGGGGTCGCATCAACCTCTCGCGTAAAGAGGCTCTGCCCCCCGACAGGGAGGGTGGTTCCAAGAGCCAGGAACACGAGAGAGGCAGACACGACCAGGGAAGATCTTCCCGGGACCGGGATCGGGATCATAAAAACCGCCGACACGCGGATAGAAAACATAAACCTGACTAAGGTTTATGTTTTTTTTTAGCATTTTTTTTGAGCAGGGGATCCCGGCCAAATGCGGCCGCAGGCCCCCCTGTTACCAAGTGGATGAGGAGGCGACAACTTGCAGCCAGCCGTTAAAGTCTTGATTAAAAAACTTCCTCACGCCGCGCACCTGCCCCTGCCCGGCTACATGACACCCGGTTCCTCCGGGATGGATCTCTTTGCCGCCATTGAGCAAGAGCAGGAACTGCCCCCCGGCACGTTCCAGCTTATTCCCTCGGGCATCGCTCTGGCCCTTCCCCCGGGCTACGAGGGACAGGTCAGGCCACGGAGCGGACTTGCCGCCAAACACGGCCTGACCCTCTTAAACAGCCCCGGCACCGTTGATGCCGATTATCGCGGAGAGATCAAGATGATCTTGATCAACCTGGGCGCCGCAACCTACACCCTCCAGCCGGGGGAACGCATCGCCCAGCTGATCGTGAGCCAGGTAGCCCGGGCGGTCCTGGAAGAACGAAATGAATTGCCCTCGTCCGTGCGCGGTGAAGAGGGTTTTGGGCATACGGGGAAGTTCAGGAAATAAGAGTTCCCCTGCCTCTTATACAGAAAACACTTATTCAGAATAGAGTTTGAAAAGCCCCCTTTCTTCTGATATAATCTATTAGGACGCTGCAGCTAAACCGGAATGGCAATGAAGCCGGCTATTTCTAAAGTTTGCGGCAGGAGCCCCCGTGGGCAGGAAAGAAGGAACGGCCCCACCTGGGCATTACCAGGGACAGCGTCATATCAATCCATACCGGCTGGGAGGTTGGTCCCTTGCAAAATACATTTGGCTCTTTGATCACGGCCATTGTTACACCTTTCGACAAACAGCATGAAGTGGACTTTGAGCGGTTTGCCGTCCTGTGCCGGCAGCTTGCCGATCAGGGTTCAGACGGACTGGTTGTCACCGGCACCACGGGAGAATCCCCCACGCTGACCTTCGAAGAAAAAGTAAACCTCTACCGCAGTGCCGTCAAAGCCGTCTCGGGAAAGTGCCAGGTGATTGCAGGAACCGGTGGTAACTCGACACAGGAGGCCCTGAAGCTCAGCCAGGAAGCAGAAAAGGCCGGGGTACAGGGCGTAATGCTCGTTGTACCCTATTACAATAAGCCGACCCAGGAAGGCCTGTATACGCACTTCAAGTCCATTGCCGCATCGCTTTCCATCCCCGTGATGCTCTACAATGTTCCTGGCCGCACCGGCGTGAACTTGCAAGCGGAAACCACCATCCGGCTGGCCGAAGTAGAGAATATCCTCGCCATCAAGGAAGCAAGCGGAGATTTGAACCAGGTCACCGCCATCTGCGCTTCCACCCCGGATCATTTTTCCGTCTACAGCGGTGACGATTCCATGACACTCCCCATCTTGAGCGTGGGAGGGGTGGGCGTGGTGAGTATTTCTTCCCACTTGATCGGCCTGGAAATGAAAAAAATGATCAACGCTTTTCTCCAGGGAGCCATCGCCGATGCCATCCAAATCAACCAGCGGTATTTTCCTTTATTTAAAGGGCTGTTCGTGCGGTCAAACCCCATTCCTTTGAAAGCGGCGCTGAAACTGACCGGGATCGATGTGGGTTCTCCCCGGCTTCCCCTGCTGCCCCTGGAAAAAGAACTTGAAGGGCAATTAAAGAACCTCTTGCAGGATCTGTCCCTCCTCTAGTTTAACGCAAAAATCATGCTACAATCCTGATGTAAAAGGCGGTCTCCCGTATTTTCCCGGGAAAGGCCGTTTTTTTACTTTACGGAAATGCCCTCCCTTTTTTTCCGTCCGCTCTCCCGTGTTCCCGCAGCGAACGTTGGATTTGC
>PWRN01000027.1 GCA_003556225.1 Syntrophomonadaceae bacterium | reverse complement strand
CGATGTCGGCTCATCGCATCCTGGGGCTGTAGTAGGTCCCAAGGGTTGGGCTGTTCGCCCATTAAAGCGGTACGTGAGCTGGGTTCAGAACGTCGTGAGACAGTTCGGTCCCTATCTGTCGCGGGCGTTGGAGATTTGAGGAGGGCTGCCCCTAGTACGAGAGGACCGGGGTGGACGGACCTCTGGTGTATCAGTTGTCCCGCCAGGGGCACTGCTGAGTAGCCACGTCCGGAAGGGATAAGCGCTGAAAGCATCTAAGCGCGAAGCCTTCTCCAAGATGAGATCTCCCATTCCTTCAAGGAAGTAAGATCCCAGGAAGATGACCTGGTTGATAGGCCGGGGGTGTAATGGTGGCAACACCTTTAGCTGACCGGTACTAATAGATCGAGGACTTAACCTAAAATTATCCGCTGTACGGTTTTCAGAGAACAAGCAGGAGATTTCCCATAAACAAGCTTCGCCATGGGAAACACATGATTGTTTGCTTTCGCAAAGAGGTTTCCGGTGGGAATAGCGGAGGGGCAACACCCGTTACCATCTCGAACACGGAAGTTAAGTCCTCCAGCGCCGATGGTACTTGGGACGAGAGTCCCTGGGAGAGTAGGACCCTGCCGGATTAAAACTGAAACCTTCCCCAGGAGTTTTACGGGGAAGGTTTTAATTTTGCAAAATAAATTGCAAAAATTCTAAATGGAAAAAGGATTTTCCGGTGTTTGAATAGAATAAATATACTCATAATGCAATGCGCATACATAAGACCATCACGAGACCATCATGAATGAACATTTCAGACCTTTGAGATTCAGTTTTCATATGGTACTGGTTGAAAGTTTATTCTAGAAGGGGGGAGTCTGTTTTTCATTTTTTTTTGTCGGGTTGACTGATTCTATTCTTTGATTAAAAAAGGAGGTCAAAAGATGGCTGGACGTAACATGAAAGACTATGACAAGACTTATGCGGAGTTCAAGATTGATGTGCCGGAATACTTCAACTGGGCCCGGGATACGTTCGATAAGTGGGCGGAGGACCCCAAGAAGCAGGCCATGCTGTGGGTTGATGATTTTGATAACGAAAAGAGCTTTACCTTTCAGGATTTTTCCCTGCGGTCAAAGCGCTTGTCTAATGTGTTAAAGAATAATGGAATCAACCAGGGCGAGCCCCTCTTGCTCATTTTGCCGCGAGTTCCCGAGTGGTGGGAAGTCTTTATCGCGTGCCTGCGCACCGGGATCGTTGCTGCCCCGGGCACGGCAATGCTGACCCCCAAAGATATAAAATACAGGATCGATTCATCCGAGGCCACCTGTATCATTACCAATGCGGATAACGCACCCAAAGTGGACCAGATAAGAGCAGAATGCCCCACCGTAAAATGCTGTATCCTGGTCGGTGATAACCGCGAAGGATGGCTTAATTACGAAGAAGAATTGGCCAAGGCGTCCGATGAATTTGAGGCGGCCAAGACGAAGTCCGAAGAAAACTCGATATTATATTTTACCTCTGGAACTGTCGGCATGCCAAAAATGACTGTGCATACCCATGTTTCTTACCCCATGGGTCATACGATTACGGGCAAGTTCTGGTTGGATCTCACACCGGATGATCTGCACTTCAACATTTCTGATACCGGTTGGGCCAAGGCCGCCTGGAGCAGTTTCTTCGGCCCCTGGAACTGCGGTGCTGCCATCTTCATTCACAATCCGGGCAGCCCGAAATTTGATACCGACCGGGTCCTTCGGCTTATGGAAAAGTATCCGATTTCCACATTGTGCGGTCCGCCCACGGCTTACCGGGTCTTTGTGTTGCAGGATCTGAAGAAATATGATTTAAGTTCGTTAAGACACTGTGTTGCCGCTGGAGAGCCGCTGAACCCGGAAATCATCGATGTCTGGGAAAAGGCTACCGGTATCAAAATCCGTGACGGTTATGGACAGACGGAGTCTGTCCTGCTGGTGGGCACCTTCCCGCCCCTGGAGGTCAAGGCTGGTTCCATGGGCAAACCTTCTCCCGGATTTAATATCGCGGTTATTGATGACGATGCAAACGAGGTGCCCGTCAACCAGGAAGGCGACATTGCCGTGCGGATGAAGCCGGATAGACCCGTCGGCATTTTCAAGGAATACTGGAAGGAGCCGGAAAGAACGGCGGCGACCATGCGCGGCGACTGGTATATCACCGGCGACCGGGCGGTCCGCGATGAAGATGGCTACATCTGGTTTGTGGGCCGCTCCGATGACGTGATCTTGAGTTCCGGTTACCGCATCGGTCCCTTTGAGGTGGAGAGCGCTCTCATCGAGCACCCCGCAGTAGCGGAATCAGCCGTTGTGTCCAGCCCCGATGAGTTCAGGGGTGAGATTGTCAAAGCCTTCGTCATCCTCACTCCCGGGCATACAGGGTCGGATGAGCTGGTCAAAGAAATCCAGGAATTCGTCAAGAACAACACGGCTCCTTACAAGTATCCCCGGGAAATTGAATTTGTCGAAGAGCTGCCGAAAACCATCAGCGGCAAGATTCGCCGGGTTGAACTGCGAGATAACGAGTGGAAGAAAAAGGGCAAGGGCAAGTAACATTTTTTGCCTTGTGCCTTGATAATTACTCAATTCTAGGTTACGATCAACAGGCTGGTTCCCGCCTTCTCGCCAGCCTGTTTTTTTGTCCACGTTTGCGGTTTATTACTTTTCTGTTGACTAATAGAAACGAAAGAGAGATAATTAGATGAGAAAGACTTGATTTTGTCTGCAAATTGGATCGAGTTGAGAACTCCAGAAATAAAGACATCGTGCATCCAAAAAGGACTATTTCGCAAGATAAAGGGGGTTGGCTTTTTCTGTCTTGTTGATGATCAATCGCTGAAGACTGCTTGGAGTCTATAGTTTTAAACTTACATTTTGATGGGAGGATGTATTCGTAATGAAAATGCCCGGTATAACCGAACTGGTTTTGATTTTAGCCATTGCCTTGATTATTTTCGGACCGCGTAAATTGCCGGAGATAGGTCGTTCCATTGGCAGGGGGATCCGCGAGTTTCGAAGCGCAACGACGGATGTGAAAAAAAGCATCAGTTTAGATGAAGATGAAGACGAAGGCGATCGCGCTTCCAGCAAAGCAGAAGAAGAAACAGCAAGTCAAGGGACCTCGGCCGAGGAGTCCGTTGTGCAGGGGAACATGGAAAAAGAATCTGTTGAACCAGAAGCGGCAGACGATAAAGCGCAGGATGAGGCGAACAAAGAAGAACAAAAAGTCTAATCTATCTTCAACACGAAACATTGAATTTGTGTGCGCCCTGGCATTTCGATAACTTGCTAAAAAGGAGGGATGGGTGAGATGTTTACTGGAAGACCTGGATGGCTTGAAATCGTGTTAGTCCTGGGGATTATCCTGATTATTTTCGGGCCGGGTAAGCTTCCCGGTTTGTTTAAAGCTGCGGGTGAAACAATACGAAATTACAAAGCTGGTATTAGTGGAAAAGATCAAGAAGATGAAGAAGGGGCTAAACAGGAAAAATAGCGTACTGCATCTTGATGCAAGGTGCTTTGAAGTCTTGTCCGCGTAAATGAGAGGGGTCCATGATGGCTGCGAGAAAGAAAAAAGTGTCCAAGGAAGCAGAGATGGCTTTTTTTGATCATCTCGATGAATTGAGAAGAAGACTTGTCTATGTTGCCGCGGCAATTTTGGTTGCCTCGGTAGTTGCTTTCTTGTTTATCGAGAACATCATCGACTTCATTACCCGGCCCGCCCGAGACCTGGAGCTCATTTATACAACCCCGGCGGAAGCATTTATGTCGCAGATCCGCCTTGCTTTTATTGTAGGCATTGTGGTCGCTCTTCCTTTTATTTTTTTTCAGATTATGTCTTTTATTATGCCGGCCTTGCGAGAATCTGAAAAAAAAGCCATGATTCCGCTGATTGTGTTGATGATCTTTTTGTTTGCCCTGGGAATTTCTTTCGGGTATTTTGTTGTTTTTCCTTTTGCCTTAACTTTTTTCCTGGGATTTGCCACGGATCAGCTGCTGGCTTACTTTAAAATTAGCGAATATATTTCCTTTGTGGTTGCTTTTTTGGTTGCTTTTGGCGTGGTCTTCCAGGTGCCCCTGGTCTTTTGGTTTTTAGGATACCTTTCCATTGTTTCTTCGCCGCTCTTGAGACGCAACAGGAAATATGCGGTTCTTATTGTAGCTGTATTGTCGGCCGTAATCACACCTCCGGACCTTTTTTCGCAAATCTTGATGATCGGACCCATGATGGTTCTCTACGAAGTGGGTATTTTACTGGTGCGCATGACGGAGAGAAAACGTGCCAAGCTGGAAGAAGCAAGGGAAATGTAAAATACGGGAAAGGGCTGTTGGGTGTTCGCAAAAATGGATTTAAGCGCAGTGATTCTCGCCGGCGGCGATAGTAAACGCATGGGGACCAATAAAGCATTTTTAACCCTGGATAATGCCTGCCTGATTGATCGGATCGTGGATAAGTTGGCGGAAATGTTTCGAGAAGTGTTGATCGTGACCGACCGCGGCCGCGATTTTCAACACTTAAATGCGGTTATCGTCAGCGATATCATCAAGCAAGGTGAAAAAAACGCTTTAAGGGGGATCCATGCCGGCCTCGCTAATGCATCGAGCCCCGCTTCTTTCTTCGTGGCCTGTGATATGCCGTTTTTGTCACTACCACTGATTCGCTTCATGTCAAACTATGCATTGCAGTACGATGCTGTGATCCCCCGGGTAGAAGGACATTTTCAACCACTTTTTGCGTTCTATCACCGCAGGGTATTGGGCCGCGTCACGCGTTCCCTGGAGCAGCAGCATTTTAAAATAACGGATTTTTACGCCGGGTTGAACATGAAAGAAATCGACGAAGAAACTGTACATCGTTATGACCCCGGGATGCGTTCATTTTTTAATATCAATACGCGGGAGGATTATGAGCAAGCACAAAATCTTTTCACCCGGGAGAAAAGTTGAGGAAATGAAGCATGCCGTTAAGCCCATCTGCGGAGAGGGAGGATCATCTACATGGCGGAGAAACTGGTGGATGCATACGGACGAGAAGTGAACTACCTGAGACTTTCCGTGACAGAACAATGCAATCTAAACTGTTTTTATTGCCGCTCTTCTCCCGTCGATTGCGGTGTTGTTTCTCAAGAGGAAAGCTTGACGGTTTCTGAACTGGTGAATATTGGCCGGGCTGCCGTTGAACTGGGAATCAGGCGGATCCGCCTGACGGGCGGAGAGCCCTTGCTGCGTCCCGACATTCTAGAGATCGTCCAGGGTCTGGCCGGAATTCCCGGGATAAACGATCTTTCCCTGACCACAAACGGGGTGATGCTGCATCGCCTGGCCTTTGACCTGGCGGCCGCCGGGTTAAACAGGGTGAACATCAGCCTGGATTCCCTGGATGAGGCCAACTTCAAGCAGATCACCAATGGGGGTAAATTATCCAACACCCTCCTGGGCATTGAAAAGTCTATCCAGGCCGGCTTAACACCGGTAAAAATCAACGTGGTCCTGTTGAAGGGTGTAAACGATCATGAAATACAAAACTTCTTGTCCATGACCCTGGACAAGGAACTGGATGTCCGGTTTATTGAGTATATGCCCTGCCAGCAGGATGAGCAGTGGATCAACCACTTCGTTTCGCTGGAAAAAGTAAGCGAAATTGCCAACCGAATTGGTCCGCTTGTCCCGGTGGAAGGGGAACACGGGGGAGGCCCTGCTCACTATTTCCGGCTCGAAAATGCCGTGGGGAAAATTGGGCTCATTTCTCCCTTGAGCCGACATTTTTGCGACCGCTGTAACCGTTTGCGGGTGACCTCTGACGGCAAGATAAAACCCTGCCTGTTTTCAGAAGAGGAGATCGACTTAAAACCTTACTTGGACGATAAACGAGCGCTGCAGAAAAAATTTCGAGAGGCGTTAACCAATAAGCCGGATCCTTTAAGAGTGGCCAACAGCCCGGAAGAACGGGGCAAGCAATATAAAAGCGCTCGTTCCATGACGCAAACGGGTGGTTAATAGCGGGGAGAGACCCCCCAGGAGGAAAGATAAAGATGACTGGCCGGAAAAACCAATCGGGAAAAGTCGTAGCCGTCTGTTGGAGTAAAAAAAAGGGCGAACGGAAAACCAACATTGCTGAAGCGCAGCTCCTGGAGAACCATGGACTGGAAAATGATGCGCATGCCGGAAACGGGCATCGACAGATCAGTCTTTTGGCCATCGAGAGCATCGACAAGATGCGAGAAAAAGGTTTGGACGTGAATCCGGGAGATTTTGCCGAAAATATTACTACGGAAGGAATTGACCTGGTCCATCTGCCCCTTGGAACACAGATAAGGATTGGGAGCGATGTGGAGCTGGAAGTGACACAAATAGGTAAAGAATGTCATGACCGCTGCGCCATATATTACCAGGCGGGAGATTGCGTGATGCCGCGAGAGGGCATTTTTGTCAGAGTTTTAAAGGGCGGACGGGTAAAAATTGGGAACGAAATTTCTACCCTGTAGTGCTGCCCTACGCCTTAGCGAACCGGAGGGATAGCATGGCTGGACATTCCAAATGGGCCAACGTAAAACACCGCAAGGCCAGGGCAGATGCCCAGAAGGGAAAGATTTTTACCAAACTGGCCCGGGAAATTACGGTGGCGGCCAGGGAAGAGGGAGACGATCTCCAGGCGAACTTTCGTCTCCGCCTGGCAATCCAAAAAGCGCGGGAAGCGAATATGCCTGCCGATAATATTCATCGCGCCGTGCAGCGAGGCACAGGCAGTGCAGACAGTTCCGACCTGGAGCAGATTTTATACGAAGGTTATGGCCCTGGTGGAGTCGCGGTGCTGCTGCAGATCTTAACGGATAATCGGAACAGAACGGCTTCTGAAATCAGGAATATTTTTTCTCGTAACGAAGGAAGCATGGGCGAGTCGGGCTGTGTTTCCTGGATTTTTTCCAGGAAAGGATACGTGGTCGTGGATAAAAATGATACAGCCGGCGGCGAGGATGAACTCATGATGTTGGCCCTGGAAGCCGGGGCTGAAGATTTTCAGGAGGAAGAAAGCAGTTACGTGATCACTTCAGAGCCGGAAGATTTTGAACGGCTCAAAGATGACTTGAGTAATCAGGGGATTCAACCCAGTACGGCTGAGGTGACCATGGTTCCCCAAAATGTGGTCCGCATCGAAAGCGCTGATGAAGCAGCGAAAGTTCTGCGCTTGCTGGAAGCGCTGGAAGACCATGATGATGTGCAAAACGTCTATTCAAACTTCGATATCCCGGAAGAAATCTTGCAGTCGGTTTAGTTGATATTTAACGATTCGGCATAAAACGCTCCAGGGTTCAGCAGAAGGCTGCACCGGCCGGGTGTTTTTTTATGGGTATTTTTTGTGCCGCCGCTTTTGCAGGTAAAAGGCTTGATCCTGTAGAATAGTAGAATGATTGTTTGTATTTCGTCAAGTCAAAGGGTGGGGTGCAAGTCGTGATTGTCCTGGGCATTGATCCCGGTCTGGCCAGAACGGGTTACGGTGTCGTGGAAAAAACATCGAACACGTTAACAGAGCTTGATTACGGTTATATCAGCTCTCCCGTCCGGATGGCCTTGTCTGAGCGGATTTATATCGTCTACAAGAGCGTCCTGCAGTTATTGGCGCAGCACAGCCCGGAAGCCCTGGCGGTGGAACAGTTATTTTTTTGTAAAAATGTACGCACTGCCATGCAGGTAGGGGAAGCCCGGGGTGCTGTGCTCACGGCAGCAGCACAGCAGGGCGTGCAGGTTTTCGAATATACTCCCCTCCAGGTCAAACAAGCCGTTGCAGGGTACGGCAGAGCTGAAAAAAAACAGGTACAGCAAATGGTTTGCCTGCTCTTAAACTTGGCTGAACCCCCGAAACCTGACGATGCCGCTGACGCCTTGGCTGTGGCGATCTGCCACATCCAATCTTCCATGTTTCAGAAACGGGTGGCAGAGAAAATAAGAAAGGATCAGCAGCCGGTGCAGTCTCGTGAAGAGAGAGGTGGAAAAAGCCGTTGATCTGGTATCTGCGGGGCGAAGTTGCGCAATCTTTTCCTCAATATGTGGTTGTTGATGTGATGGGGATCGGTTTGCAGGTGTATGTTCCTGCGTCCAGTTATTTTGATTTGCCCCGAACCGGTGAAGATATATTCTTATATACGTATTTGCTGCCGAAAGAGGATAGCTTTACATTATACGGTTTCCTGCAGAGCCAGGAAAGGGATTTTTTTGTCACCCTGCTAGGGGTGGGAGGGATTGGCCCCAAGGCGGCCCTTTCCTTAATCGGACACCTGACCATCCCACAAATTGTGCGGGCGGTTACCCATGACGAAGTAGCGGTGCTGACGACGATCCCGGGCATTGGCAAGAAAACGGCCAGCCGCATTTGTTATGAACTAAAACAAAAAGTAGATGCGGCAGCGCTGCACGCTTTTACAGGGGCAGGAGAGCCCTTGCCAGAAAATAGCTGGCTGGAGGTTTCCCAGGCCTTGACTGCCCTGGGCTACTCCGAGATGGAGATCAGCAGGATCAAGATCAAGGTATCCACGGAAGAGGAATTATCAGTGGAAGAACTGTTTAAAAAGGCCCTGGCCTGTCTGTCGAGGGAATAGCCTGTAGCGGACGGCCTGGGATGGTCCCTGATCTAGGCAGTTATTATGGTTAAGTGGGAGGCCCTGTCTATGGAGGAGCATGTAGAGGAAAGAATTATATCGTCCCGGATCAAAAGCGAAGAAAGCCCCTATGAAATCTCTCTGCGGCCCGATACCTTCCAGGACTTTTTAGGCCAGGAAAAGCTGAAAGAAAAGCTGGGTATTTATGTTCATGCCGCAAAAAGCAGGAAAGAGTCATTGGACCATGTGCTCTTGCACGGTCCCCCCGGCCTGGGAAAGACGACCATGGCCTACATTATTGCCCGTGAAATGGGTGTGGAAATCAAGATGACTTCCGGCCCGGCGGTGGAAAGGCCCGGGGATCTGGCCGCCCTGTTAACGAACCTGGCCGCCCATGACATTTTGTTTATCGATGAAATCCACCGTCTACAGCGCAGTGTGGAGGAAATCCTTTATCCGGCCATGGAAGATTACGCCTTGGACATCATGATCGGGAAAGGCCCCAGCGCCCGCTCCCTGCGCCTGGAGCTTTCTCCCTTTACGCTGATCGGGGCGACCACCCGGGCCGGGCTTTTATCTTCGCCCTTACGTGACCGCTTTGGCATCGTGGAGCGACTGGACTTCTATTCCAACGAGGATATTTACAAGATTGTGCAGCGGTCCTCGCGGTTGGTCCGGCTCCAGGTAGAAGCAGAGGGCGCTCAAACCATTGCCAGGGCTTCCCGGGGAACCCCGCGCATTGCCAACCGCCTCTTGAAAAGGGTTCGTGATTTTGCCCAGGTTCGGGCCAACGGGATCATTACCGAAGAGGTTGCCAAAGAAGCCATGATAGTTCTAGAGGTGGACAGTATCGGCCTGGATCGAACGGATTACCTGCTGCTGGAAACGATTATTAAAAAGTTTAACGGAGGCCCCGTGGGCCTGGATACCCTTGCGGCCGCGATCAATGAAGAGGCCGGAACCATCGAAGAGCTGTACGAGCCCTACCTGATGAAAGTGGGCTTTCTAAAACGAACGAATCGCGGACGGGTGGTTACAGAAAACGTCTACGAGTACTTCAATTTGACCCATGATCGCTTTCAGCAGCAGCAGCTGGAATAAGCGTTTGGGGATTAGCCGGGAAAAGGGTGATGCTCACCTGTGGAAATGTTGCTTCATATCTGTTGTGCCCCCTGCAGCCTGCTCAGCTGGCAAGATTTCCAGGAAAACCTGGGCTTTGCGGTGACCGGCTATTTTTTTAATCCCAATATTCACCCCTACCAGGAGTTTGCCAGGAGAAAAGAGGCCCTGCGCTCGCTGGGTCAACAAGAAAACAGGACGCTTCTCCTGGAAGAAAAATATCAGCTGGAAACCTTTTTGCGGGCGGTCGTTGATCAAGAAGAAAACCGCTGCAGCCTCTGTTATGAAATGCGGTTGCACCGGACGGCTCTCCTGGCGAAGGAAATAGGGATGGAACGTTTTTCCACCACATTGCTGATCAGTCCCTACCAAAACCACGAACTGATCGCACAAACGGGTCAACGAATCGCGAGGGAGCAGGGCTTGCAGTTTATTTATCGGGATTTGCGCCCCCTCTTTTCCGAGAGCATGAAGCAGACCCGGGGGAGATCGATCTATACCCAGGGATACTGTGGGTGTATCTACAGCGAGAAAGAGCGCTATGCAAAAGATGATTAGGCCGGGGTGCTTGCCTTGTTTGAATTTGAAAATATCGGGAAAGTTTTGCTCTTCATCGGGGGTGCGATTGCCCTTGCAGGCTTCGTCTTGCTGGTCCTGGGAAAAACGGGCCTGGGGCGTTTACCGGGAGATTTGATCATCAAAAGAGAAAACCTCACGGTGTATATTCCCATTACGACCATGCTCCTGGTGAGCATTTTGATTTCCCTGTTGCTTTACCTATTCAGCAAATGGAGGTGAACAGCCGCAATGGGTTTACGCCAGACTGAATTATTTCGCCGCTGCTTCTTCACCGCATGCCTGGCAGCGGGAATGTTCTTGATTTTGCTGGCCGTCCCGGTGGGTAAGGCCGAGGAACAGGGCCGGCAAATGGCCATCGCCATTACCCTCAAAGATCCGTATCTCGAGGTTTACGTCGATGACACCTACCGGTTGGTGGATCGGGCCACGGGGGAGGAGATTGCTGCCCCTGCGGCAGCATACACCTTTTCCCGGACGGGCGGGAATATTGCCATCACCGAGGAGAGAGGCGGCCTGGTCGGGCTTTACCAGGGCCCGATACACCTGGAGCCCGTGGATAACCATGATTCTCACGCTGCTTTTACCCTACATAATGCGCAGTTGGGGGATCAATATCGAGGATCCCTGCTGATCAAAAAAGCTGAAACCACCGGGATCAACGCGGTAAACCTGGTGGACCTGGAAGCCTACCTGCGCGGGGTTGTGCCCCGTGAAATGCCTTCAGCCTGGGGAAACTACGGGGGAATGGAAGCATTAAAAGCCCAGGCCGTTGCTTCCAGGACCTATGCCCTCTATCACCAAAATCACAGGCGTCACGAGGATTATCATCTTTGCGATATGTACTACTGCCAGGAATACGGCGGGATCAGCTGTGAAACGGAGAATACAAACCGGGCCGTGGAGGAAACGCGAGGAGAAGTGCTCCTCTATCAGGGACGCCTCATCGCTCCCTACTACCACGCCACTAACGGGGGTTTTACGGAACTGTCACAAAATGTGTGGTCCGAACCGCTGCCCTACATCAAAAGCCAGCATGATCCTTACGACGACCCGGAAAACCCCCAGGGCATTAGAGATATGGTCATTCACCATCATGCCAGGTGGCAGACCAGCCTATCCCTGGCGGAAATCGAAAACAAGCTGCTGCAAAACCCGGGAGAATCCATCGGCAGTGTCGAAATCGTGTCCACCTTTCCCAGCGGTCGGGTGAACGAGCTGCAGGTGCGCCTGGTCGGCGGCAGAACCCTCTCTTTTCATAAACAGCAGGCCCGCACGGCTCTGGGCTTGCGCAGCCAGATGTTTCAAATTCGCGAAGCCCTGGAAGATCGGGTCTGGTTAAGCGGTCGCTCAACCGGCATCACCATCAAAGAAAGCGTCTCAGAGCTCGAAGGAAAGTGGGTCCTTCAAGGTTCAGGAGAAAAGCACATGCTGCTGGGCGAATCGTTTCATGTACAGGGAGCTTCCCGCAAAACACAGGTTCCACTTAAGTCTTATATCTTCGAAGGACAGGGCTGGGGGCACGGCGTCGGCATGAGCCAGAACGGGGCGTACAATCGATCCAGGGATGGGCATGAATACCGAGAAATCCTCTCTTTCTATTACCCGGGAACAGAACTTTCTTACACGCCGTAAACGAGGGATTCACCCATGAAAAGAAATCGGGTTGCGGATTTTGATTATGACTTGCCCCGGGAACTTATTGCCCAGGAGCCTTTACCGGAGAGAGATCGCTCCAGGATGCTGGTCTTGCGGCGGCTATCGGGGGGAGTGACCCATACATTTTTTAGCAGTCTCCCGGATTACCTGGCTAAAGGAGACCTGCTGGTTTTGAATGATACCCGGGTGCTGCCCGCGCGTCTGTGGGGCAAAAAAGCGGGAACTGGCGGGAAGGTGGAATTTTTACTGCTGCGCCAGCTGGAGGGAAATCAATGGGATGTCCTGTGCTCACCGGGTCGGAAGGCGAGACCCGGTGATACGTTTCACTTCGCAGCAGGTTTGCTGGAAGGGGAAATTTTAGCGGCTACCGGGGAGGGGACACGGACCGTGCTGTTTAAAACAGACCAGGATTTCTTTGGAATCCTGCGGGAGATTGGAGAAACACCCCTGCCTCCTTACATCAAAAAGACCCAGCAGGACCCCCGGCGCTATCAAACCATTTTTGCTCAAAAGGCCGGGTCTGCCGCTGCGCCAACGGCAGGTCTCCATTTTACGCCGCAAACTTTCCAGCGGCTGGAAGATAAAGGCATTGAACTTTCTTTCCTGACCCTGCACGTCGGGCTGGGAACGTTCAGACCGATTAAAACGGAATATGTCGAGGAGCACGAGATGCACCGGGAATATTTCGAATTGGCGCCTGCCGCCGCGGCACAAATTAACCGGGCAAAAGCGCGGGGATCAAGGGTGATTGCCGTGGGCACGACGACCTGCCGCGTGCTGGAGAGTGTCAGCGGGGAGAACGGCCTTGTGGCACCCCGGAGGGGAGAGACCGGGCTTTTTATCTCCCCGGGGTATGCTTTTAAACTTGTCGATGGGCTGCTGACGAACTTCCATCTGCCCCGTTCTACCTTGTTGATGATGATCTGCGCCTATGCCGGGAAAGATCAGGTCTTCCAGGCTTACCGGGAGGCCATCCAAAAGAAGTACCGCTTTTTCAGTTTTGGGGATTGCATGCTGATCATCTAGCGCTCTTTCTTCTCATGACACGTAAGCGCGCTATCTGCGGGCTAGATTTGACAACCCGCATACGATCGTATACATTATACAGTTAGCAGGGTGATGCCGTGGGTTTTTCATGGACAGTAACCAGCAGGTTTGGGCACGCCCGCACGGGCGAACTGCAGACACCGAGGGGTACAGTGGAAACGCCGGCCTTCATGCCGGTGGGGACCCAGGCCACCGTAAAGGCCATGACCCCGGAGGAATTACGTTCCATCGGGGTAGGGATGATCCTCAGCAATACGTACCATCTCTACCTCAGGCCCGGAACGGAAGTGATTGCTCGCGCCGGCGGATTGCATCGCTTCATGAACTGGCACGGCCCCCTCTTGACCGACAGCGGGGGATTCCAGGTCTTTAGCCTGGGTGAGATGCGCAAGGTCGAAGAAAACGGCGTAACTTTCCGTTCACACATCGACGGCTCGACACACTTTTTTTCGCCAGAGATCGCGGTGGAGGTCCAGGGCATCCTGGGTTCAGATATTATAATGCCCCTGGATCATGTCGTGCCGTACCCGGCATCCTACGCGGAGACAGAAGACGCCATGTGGCGCAGTATCCGCTGGGCGCGGCGCAGCATGGATTATCATCAGAAAAGGGAAGAGCAGGCGCTTTTCGCTATTATCCAGGGGGGGATGTTTAACGATTTACGCAGAACGTGTTCCCGGGAATTAATGGAGATGGATTTTCCCGGTTACGCCATCGGCGGCTTGAGCGTGGGCGAACCGAAAACGTTGATGTACCGGGTCCTGGACGCATTCGTCCAGGAGTTGCCTGAAGATAAGCCCCGCTACTTGATGGGTATTGGTTCCGCAGACGCACTGCTCGAGGGCGTTAAACGAGGGATTGACCTCTTTGACTGTGTTCTGCCCACCCGGATCGCCCGCAACGGGAAGGCGATGGTGGGGGAGGGCTACCTGGTTTTGAGAAATGCCGGGTTTGCCCATGACATGTCACCCATTGATCCAGGGTGCTCCTGCTATGTCTGCCAAAATTATACCCGGGGATATATCAGGCATTTGATCAAGGCGAACGAAATCCTGGGGCACCGCCTGACCACGTTCCACAATCTCTATTTTTTAACCGACTTCATGCGGGCCGTGCGCCGGGCCATCCAGGAAGAGAAGTTCGATGCGTTTTACCAGCAGTTTTGGGAACGCTTTGACGGTTCACCGGAAGAATAATTACTTACGAAGGAGTGTTTCAAAAGATGAATGAAGGTTTGCTCACGTTTTTACCGATTATTTTACTTTTCGCGATCTTTTATTTTTTGCTGATCCGCCCCCAGCAGCAGCAGCAAAAAAAACGCAAAGAAATGCTGTCCAACTTGCAGAAAGGGGATCGCGTCGTGACCATCGGGGGGATCTTTGGCATTATCAAGGAGATCCGCGATGACACCCTGGTCTTACGTATTGCGGATAATGTCAACGTCAAGATGGCCAGGACCGGGATCGATCGCAAAGTCATCGAGGAAGAGAAATAAGCGCTTAGGGTCGGGCAGAAGATCATCGCCTTTTTCCCGGATCTGACATTTTTGGCCCTGGTTCTTCCAGGCCTGATAATTTAAAACTTGCCCAGAAGGAGCAGGAGGCCGATCAAAATAAATGCGGCGCCTGCTCCTTTGTGGATGAAATCCTGGGGCAGATACCGGGAGATGGCAGCGCCGAAAAATACAGCCAGGAAAGAAGAGAGGACCAGTGCTGCCGCCGCACCCAGGAAGATTCCCCACATGGGGCGGTCCTGGGCCGCGAGCAGAAAGACGGCCAACTGGGTTTTGTCCCCCAACTCTGCGAGAAAAATCAAGGAAAATGTGGATAAAAAAGCCTGCCAGAAGTTCATCAATGCCGTTCCCCCTCTTTTTCTTGATGTGCGGGCGCACGAGTGCTTTCATGTTGCCTTCAACCTGCGCCCAAATCATTCTATCATAACTGCAGGTGCATTGCTTATCAAGGTAATTGAAAAAAGCTAGTTGACAAACACCTGGCCATGTGTTAATATTCCTTATAATTTCATGATGCGAAATCCTGTGCAGGGGAAGAGTAGGTAAGGCGAATTTTTGCAGAGAGCCGGCGCTGGTGGGAGTCCGGTAAAAGGAGCCTTATGCGAATGGGCCCCGAAGGAAAGGATCGAAAGCGGCAAGTCGCTTACACTTGCTGTGATTAGACTCTTGCGGAAAGCCTTACCGTTAAAAGGGGCAGGGTATCGGATAAGGTCTCCAAAAAAGCGGCTTGTCCCGTACCTGGAATGAGAGAAACTGTGGAGGCATTTTTAGGGCCTGGACAGTTTAACAAAGGTGGCAACGCGGAAAGCCTTTCGTCCTTTAGACGAAAGGCTTTTATTTATTTCTCCACAGGAAAGGGGTGTCAAGATGATTCAACCTTCAAGAGCAAGTTTTTCCCGGCTGGCTGGCAGCCATACGGTCATCCCGATCTTCAAAACCGTTCCGGCTGACCTGGAAACCCCGGTTTCCATTTATCTAAAGGTTGCGGGGCAAGCGAAGAACAGCTTCCTCCTGGAAAGCGGTGACCTGGGAGAAGAAGCCAGATACTCCTTTATCGGGTGCGATCCGTACCTCATCGTGGTAAGCCGGGGATCTGAAACCACCGTCACCCGCCACCATGAGCCATCCAGGCGTGTCGAGGGAGATCCGATCCAGTTGCTCCAGGAGCTTGTTGAGCAGGAAAGCATCTATATGCCGGACGGACTGGATGGATTTTGGGGGGGCGCAGCAGGTTACCTGGCTTATGACCTGGTCCGCTACTGGGAAAAGATCCCGGGGCTTGAAAAGGCAGGGGGACTGCCATCCCTTTATTTTTTCTTTCCCCGGAAAATCTATATCTACGATCACAGGAAATTTCTGCTCACGGCCGTTTACTTGCTAACGCTGCATCGTGGGGAAGACCCGGAAGAAATCTACGAGCGGGAATCGCAGCAGCTGCGCCGGGAATTGGAAAACCTCTCGCGGGAAAGCTTGTTCGCCCTTAGCGGCGTGCCAGGGGAAGAAGCCTCAGCGGGCGACGACACTACGGAATCCCCGGGTTTTGCGGAGTATTTCGCGCAGGATCCCGGGTTTCCGCGGGAAGATTTCATGAAAGCCGTCGTGCAGGCCAAGGCGTACATTGAAGCGGGGGAGATCTTCCAGGTTGTATTGTCTCGCCGCAGGATCAAAAAAATATCCTGCCATCCCTTTACCCTCTATCGAACCCTGCGCAGCCTGAATCCATCCCCGTACCAGTTTTATTTCAACCTGGATGGTTTTCAGCTGATCGGGGCGTCCCCGGAAATGTTGGTCAAGGTGGAGAAGGGGCGGGTATACACCAAGCCGATTGCCGGAACGAGACCCCGGGGCATAAATGAAAAAGGGGACCTGGAGTTGGCCAGGGAGTTAAGCCGGGATGAAAAGGAAAGGGCGGAACACATGATGCTGGTTGACCTGGGCCGCAATGACCTGGGAAAGATTAGCGCGTACGGCAGCGTCGAAGTGACGAAGCTGCTGGAGGTGGAGTACTTCTCCCACGTGATGCACCTGGTATCCGAGGTGGTTGGCTCGATTTTGCCGAACCTTAGTTTTGACGACGCGATCCGGGCTGCTTTTCCTGCTGGAACCGTGTCGGGGGCTCCCAAGGTTCGGGCCATGGAGATCATTGCCGAACTGGAGCCTGCGGCCAGGGGGCCTTACTCCGGTGCCGTCGGGTATGTATCCTTTGGCGGCAAGCTGGATACCTGCATCACCATCAGGACTATCGTTACTTCCGGGGGGTATGCTGCCGTCCAGGCAGGAGCGGGGATTGTAGCCGATTCTGATCCGGCAAAAGAATATGAAGAAACAGAACACAAAATGGCCGGCTCCCTGAAAGCCATCCAATTAGCGGAGGAGAGAGAACATGCTCTTAATTATTGACAACTATGATTCCTTTACGTACAACCTGGCCCAGGCCTTCGGGGCCATGGGGCTGGAGACCCGGGTGCTTCGCAATGATGCCTACGACTTGCACGACCTGGCCAGCCTGGCGGTGGACGGCGTCGTGATTTCCCCGGGTCCGGGTGAGCCCCCGGGTGCCGGGATGAGTATGGATACCATTGACTACTACAAGGACCGGGTTCCGGTGCTGGGCATCTGCCTGGGACACCAGGCCATCTGTGCCCTCTTTGGAGGAAAGGTGGTCAGGGCCCCCCGGCTCATGCACGGGAAAACGTCCTTCGTCTACCATTACGGCGATCCAGTTTTTAAGGAGACTTCATCCCCGTTTAACGTTATGCGCTACCATTCCCTCCTGGTGGAAAGGTCGTCTCTTCCGGCCGAACTTGAGATTATTGCAGATACCGTCGAGGGAGATATCATGGGAGTTCGTCACAAGAGATATCCCGGAGTGATCGGTCTGCAATTTCACCCCGAATCCTTTTTCACCCCCGATGGAGAGCAGATCTTGATGAACTACTGCCGGCTCCTGGCCACGCCCTTGACGAAACCGCTTCTTGCCACCCCGGTCAAAGCGCAGTCCCGGGAAAAGATGGACCTTTACTGGCGTTAGGAGAAGAGCGAAGGTCCCGGCAGCGTCAACGCTGCAACATCCAAGAGGAGGTGTAACCCGGTTTTGTGCCGGGGGAAAATGATAAACCAATTACTGGAAAAATTGATTCAAAGAAAAGATTTAAGCGCTGCTGAAGCGTACCAGTTGATGTGCCGCATCATGGAAGGGGAGCTAAAAGAGTCCCAGGTAGCGGCCTGCCTGGTCGCCCTGCGATGCAAGGGCGAGGCCGTTGCAGAAGTCCTGGGAAGCTGCCGGGCCATTCGGGAATATTGCGTGAAAATCGAACCCGGTCGAAAGCCATTGGTCGATACCTGCGGTACCGGTGGAGATTACAGCGGGAGTTTTAACATCTCCACGGTGAGCGCCTTTGTCACGGCTGGCGCCGGGGCTGTTGTGGCAAAACACGGGAACCGCTCGGTTTCC
This sequence comes from Syntrophomonadaceae bacterium, assembly GCA_003556225.1. GTDB lineage: Bacteria > Bacillota > Dethiobacteria > DTU022 > UBA8154 > SKMY01. The sequence goes on along the minus strand of PWRN01000027.1, from coordinate 85,173 downwards.
AGCAGCTCGGGCAGTGCAGACCTGCTGGAAGCGCTGGGGATCAACATCAGCCTCGCTCCCGGGCAGGTCCTGGAGTGCATCGAACGAACAGGGATCGGATTCTTGTACGCACCACTGCTGCACCCCGCCATGGCGAACGCGGCTCCTGCCCGGAAAGCCCTGGGAATCCGGACCATCTTTAATATCCTGGGCCCGTTAAACAACCCGGCCGGGGTGACAAGCCAGGTGATCGGCGTTTATGACGAGCATTTGATGCAGATCATGGCGGAAGTGTTGATGCTGCAGGAGATCGATCACGCCCTGCTGGTATCGGGGGAAGACGGGATGGATGAACTGACCAATACGGGCCCGACCCGCATCGTTGAAGTGAGGCGGGGGAAACGTTTTGCCTACAAGGTTTGCCCCGAAGACTTCGGGCTGCCGCGGGTCCAACCCCGGGCCTTGAAAAGTCGAAGTGCGCAGCACTCGGCCGAGATCTGTCTCCAGGTGTTGAGCGGCGCCAGGGGACCCCACAGGGACGTGGTCCTGCTGAACAGTGCCGCAGCCCTCTACGTCGCGGGGATCGCGGAGAACTTACACCAGGGCATGAGCCAGGCAGAAGCATCGATTGACGAGGGGGAAGCCCTGGCGAAACTCCGTTTCCTGCAGGATTATTCCAGGGCCAACCCCCTGGTGCAGCAGGGGGGCGTGGCATATGCTTAAAAAAATCGTGACCCATAAATGGGAAGAGATCAGGCAGTTAAAAAAGAAGAGGCCCGCAGCCGAACTCCTGGCTGCGATTGACCGACAGCCGCCTCCCCGGGACTTGATCAGGGCCCTGAAAGAGCAGCGGGAAGGGATGGGGATCATAGCGGAGATCAAAAAAGCCGCTCCTTCTTCTACCCCTACGACCCATCCGCAAAACCGGCTCTCACGGGAATCCCATAACATTTCCGTGGGAAGCCAGGCCGCCGAATACCAGCGAGCCGGCGCTGCGGCCGTATCCGTGCTGACAGAAGATCGCTTCTTCGCCGGCAGCCTGGCTGACCTGGCCGAAGTGAAAAGCCATATCTCCATTCCGGTCTTGCGCAAGGATTTTATCGTGGATGAATACCAGCTCTACGAGTCTCGTGCTGCTGGAGCCGATGCGGTGCTGCTCATTTCCTCCCTGCTGGCTTCCCTGGAACTGGAGCGCTTTCTCCGCCTCGTCAAAGAACTGGGCATGACCGCCCTGGTGGAAGCGGGGAAAGAACAGGAGATTGAAAAAGCGGTGCGGGCCGGCGCTGAGATCATCGGGATCAACAACCGGGACCTCTTTACACTGGAGGTCGACCTGGGGCGCACGCTCCGGTGGGGCCCTTCTGTTCCCCGCGACCGCCTGCTGGTTTCAGAAAGCGGATACACGCACCGCAGCCAGGTCGCGTTGGCGAAAGAAAAAGCGGGGATCGATGCCGTGTTGGTGGGCCGCAGCCTGATGAACAGCTCCTCCCCGGCAGAAAAAATCATGGAGCTGATGGGAAAAAATGTGTTCTGTGCGAGTTAAAATTTGTGGGATCCGGGACCGTGATGAGGCAGCGATGGCCGTGGATGCCGGGGTCCATGCCCTGGGTTTTGTCTTTGCCGAAAGCCCGCGGAAGATCTCGTCGCGGCAGGCGGCCCGGATCATCCAGGCGCTACCTCCTTTCGTGGGAAAAGTGGGCGTGTTTGTTGACGAAAAGCCCGCGGTGGTCCAGGAAATCGCTGCAGCCTGTGGCCTGGACACCCTGCAGTTTCACGGTGCAGAGACTCCCCATTACTGCGCTTGCTTTCCCCATTACAAGGTGATCAAGGCCTTCTCCGTGGGCGAGTCCCTGCCTCTCAGCCAGTTTGCCCTCTACCGGGTTGATGCTTTGCTGCTGGATACGCATTATCCCGACAAAAAAGGAGGAGGGGGGAAACGTTTTAACTGGAACTTGCTGCATGGTATGAAAGGAGAACAGAGGGGAAATCTTCCGTTTATTTTGGCCGGGGGCTTAAACCCGGGCAATGCTGCCGCGGCACTGGATCTTTGCCAGCCCTTTGGCCTGGATGTGAGCAGCGGGGTGGAGACGGATGGGAAAAAGAATCCCGCACGGATCAATGAATTGATGGACGAGGTTTACCGCTGGAATCTTAAAAAAATGAGCATTACAAGCTGGAGGTGAAGTACTTTGGTGCTGTCAAAAGAAAAAAAGGCCCTGGATCTTTCTCCCTTTCCTGATGGAAGCGGTTACTACGGCATGTTCGGCGGGCGCTTCGTCCCTGAGACCCTGATGCCAGCCCTGGAAGAATTGGAACAGGCTTACATGCATTTTCAGAATGATCAAGCCTTTCAAGCAGAGCTCCAATTTTACCTGGAACACTATGTGGGCCGTCCCACGCCCTTGTACCAGGCTGCGAGACTGGGGGAAGTGTTGGGACTGCCACGGCTGTACTTGAAGCGCGAAGACTTAAACCATACGGGTTCGCACAAGATGAACAACGCCCTGGGACAGGCTCTCCTGGCAAAGCACATGGGAAAACAGCGGCTGATCGCAGAAACCGGAGCCGGCCAGCACGGCGTAGCCGTGGCGACGGCCGCTGCTTTGCTGGGGCTTGCCTGCACCGTTTTCATGGGGGAGGAAGACATGTCCCGCCAGGAACCCAATGTTTTGCGCATGCAGCTATTGCAGGCCGAAGTGAGGCCCGTGCATTCCGGAAGCAAAACTCTCAAGGACGCGACAAATGAAGCCCTGCGCGAGTGGATCGCTGTGCTGGAGCACACCCATTACGTCATCGGCTCTGTGGTCGGACCCCACCCTTATCCCCGGATGGTGCGGGATTTTCAGTCCATCATCGGGCAGGAAGTCTCTGCCCAGGTCAGGGAACGGGAGGGCGGCATTCCCTCTTACCTGGTTGCCTGTATCGGGGGAGGGAGCAATGCCCTGGGCCTGTTTGCTCCATTCGTGCAGGAGAAGGAAGTGCAGTTGATCGGCGTAGAAGCGGGAGGCCGGGGGTTGGAAGGGAACCAGCACGCCGCCTCGCTGCAGAGAGGAAGGCCGGGTGTTTTACACGGGGCATTGAGCTACCTGCTCCAGGACCAGGAGGGGCAGGTTGCCTCCGTCCACTCCATTTCTGCAGGCCTGGATTACCCGGGGGTGGGCCCGGAGCACAGTCATTTAAAAATGTCAAAACGCGCCCGGTATGTTTCTGCCACCGATACAGAGGCCCTGGAAGCCTTTCACCTGCTGGCCGGGAAGGAAGGCATCCTGCCCGCCCTGGAAAGCGCACACGCGCTGGCGTACCTCCATCCCCTGGCGGCAGAGATGAAGTCCGCCGGCCGACAGGGAGAGGTCGTGGTCCTCAACCTGTCCGGGCGTGGAGATAAAGACCTGTCCGTATTAATGCAACATGGAGGTGTGGGCCGTGCCAGCGAGTAAAAATGAACGGGGAATTATGCATAACCGCCTGGAAGAACGGTTTTATCAATTACAATTGCATGGAGCAAAGGCCCTGGCCGTGTTTTTGATGGGGGGCGACCCGGATCTGGAGACCTCGCTAAAGCTGCTGCGAGCCTCCCTGGAAGGTGGAGCGGACATACTGGAAATCGGGGTGCCGTTTAGCGATCCCCTGGCCGACGGCCCGGTGATTCAGAAAGCTTCCCAGCGTGCCCGGGCAAACCAAACGACTATTGAAGATATCTTTTACCTGGTTCGCGAACTTCGCAAAGAACATGACGCCCCCGTCGTGCTCTTGTCGTACTGGAACCCCATCTATCAATACGGGCCGGAACAGTTTTTCCAGCAAGCCAAAAAGATCGGTGTCGATGGGCTGGTCATCCCTGACCTGCCTTACGAAGAAAAAAGACCCTTCAGGCCGGCAGCAGAAGCATGCGGAATGATCTTAATTGACTTCATGACGCCCCTAACGGGGGAAGAGCGGGCCCATAAAATATTGCAGCAGGCAGCGGGCTTCATTTATTGTGTCACGGTATCCGGTGTTACAGGCGTGCGGGATCAACTGGCGGAAACCCTGGAAAAAAGCGCTGCAATCGTACGCAATGCTACCCGGGTGCCCCTGCTGGCCGGCTTCGGGATTTCCTCCCCGTCCCAGGCGCGTCAGGCGATGCAGTGGACGGAAGGAGTGATCGTGGGCAGCGCCCTGGTCCAGGAGGTGGAGAACCACCTGGAGAAACGGGAGGCTCTGCCGGAACGGATCCGGGAGCAGGTCCGCGGTTTTCGCCGGGCCCTCGACTCTTGAACGGGCTTTTCCCCTTGACGCCGCCCCGGGATAAGTATAGAATGAAAGCGAATAACAAGGGCTTCTGCGAGGAACGTCCGGCAGCCCTAACCGGGGAGGTTTTGATCGTGAACCACATCAAGATTGTCAAAAAAGGCAACTTGCAGGAAACGAAAGAGCGGGATTGCCGGGAATGCCAAACATCTTGCCAGTCGGCCTGCAAAACCTCTTGCACCGTTGGCAACCAGCTTTGTCGACAGGAAGAAAAACCATAGGGTAGTCCGCAAGGGCTACTTTTTTTTCAGGACGTCCTGGCATGAAGGACGATTTTTTTTCAGAACAGGTGAGAAAAACGGGTGATATGGTGAAACGAGACGTGCATCTATTTGCTTGCCGTGGCATGAAACTGGTTTATGACGTGAACAGCGGCTCCCTGCACCAGGTGGATGAGCCGGCTGCAGATGCCATCGAACTGCTGCTCCAGGGCTGCGCCTTCCCGGAGGTGATCGCCTCCCTGGCAGAGCGCTTTTCCCGGGAAACGGTCCAGGAGGTCCTGGGGGAGATTCAATCCTTAAAAGAAAAAAACCTGCTTTTTTCCGCACCCCTTACCCGGCACGACCCGGGGGGTTCTGCTTATCCCCTCAAGGCCCTCTGCCTGCTCCTTTCCCAGGACTGCAACCTTTCCTGCCGCTACTGTTTTGTCCGGGACGAGAACACCCGGAACGCGCTGCAGATGCCCCTGGAAGTCGGCCTGCGGGCGGTCGATCTTCTCCTGGAGAGCGAGAGCGGTCGACACCGGGAAATCGATTTTTTCGGCGGCGAACCCCTGTTAAATTTCCCTGTCTTCAAGGAGACCGTGGCTTACGCTAAAAAAGAAGCCGGGACGCGAGGGATCGAACTGACTTTTACACTGACCACCAACGCCCTCTTATGCACGGAAGAAATCGTGGAATTTCTCAACCGGGAAGGGATCAGCGTGGTCTTGAGCCTGGACGGCCGGCCTGCCGTGCACGATGCCATGCGCCAGGACCGCCGTGGCCGGGGCTCATACCGCAGCGCCTTACAGAACATCAGGAGGCTGCTGGAGGGAAGGGATTATCGCAATTATTATATCCGGGGGACCATCACAAAACACAACCTGGACTTCAGCCGCGATGTGGAACACCTGCTCGACCAGGGTTTTGATTCCCTTTCCCTGGAACCGGTCGTGGCCTCTCCAGGGGAAGACTACGCCCTGGAAGCCGGCGATTTACCGCAGATGGAACAAGAATACGAACGCCTGCTGGACCTCTTTCTCAACCATAAGGCAGCGGGGAAACCTTTCCTCTTTTATCATTTCTTGGTTGACCTGGGAAGAGGCCCCTGTCTCTATAAACGCCTTTCAGGTTGTGGAGCCGGAAGAGAGTACCTGGCGGTCGCAGCTGACGGCAGCCTTTATCCCTGTCACCAGTTTTCCGGCCGCGATAAATATTACATGGGCAGCATCATGGACGAGAAACCTCTCCAGGAAAACCCCTGTGTTGAGACATTGTATGAGGCCGCGAGGATCCAGCTAGAGTGCGCGGGTTGCTGGGCCCGCTATCTCTGCGGGTTCGGCTGCGCGGCGGCCGTGTTGACCCAGACGGGCGGTATGGAGAGCAATGATTTCTTGAGCTGCGCCCTGCAAAAAATGAGACTGGAAAAAGCCCTTTACCTGCAAGCTGCCCAGCCGTGATCCCGTCGGGAGGAAATGAAACTGGATCTTTTAACCTACAGCTGGGAGGAACATGTGAAGAAAGAAGGCCCCCTGGCCAGGAGGATGACTCCCCGTTCCCTGGAGGAATTCGTGGGTCAGGAACACCTGGTTGGGCCGGGCAAACCCCTGCGCAGAATGGTGGAGCAGGATGCCCTTGCATCCATGATCTTTTACGGCCCACCGGGGACGGGGAAAACCGCCCTGGCCCGGATCATTGCCGCGCGCACAAAGGCGGTCTTCGTCCGGCTGAATGCCGTTACCGCCACCGTGAAGGAAGTACGCTCAATCCTGGAGGAGGCCAGGAAATATCGCCTGTCTCTAAACAAAAAGACGATTTTGTTTATCGACGAAATACACCGTTTCAACAAGGCCCAACAGGATGTCTTGCTACCGCCCGTAGAGGAAGGCCTGGTTTATTTCGTCGGAGCCACGACAGAAAACCCCTATTTTTCTATTATTTCTCCCCTGCTCTCCCGTGCGCTGCTGTTTACCTTTGAACCCTTACCCCTGGCGGCGCTGGAGACGATCATTCGCCGGGCCTTAACCGATGAAAGCAGGGGCCTGGGAAGTCATCGCCTCCGCCTTGCCGAAGAAGGGATGGCTTACCTGGCAGCATTATCTGCAGGAGACGCACGCATCGCCCTTAACATCCTGGAGCTCGCCGTGTTCAATGCCCTGCAGGCCGAAGATGCGCTGGCCGGCAGCACGTTAACAACTGCCCATCTCCAGGCCGTTTCCCAGGAGAAAAGCCTGAAGTATGACCGGGACGGGGACTATCATTACGATATTATCTCTGCTTTCATCAAATCGATCCGGGGCTCAGACCCGGATGCCGCGCTGTATTGGTTGGCCCGGATGCTGGAAGCCGGGGAAGATCCCCTCTATATCGCCCGACGCCTGTTGATCAGTGCCAGTGAAGATATCGGAAACGCTGACCCGGCAGCGCTGCCGCTGGCCGTGGCTGCGGCCACGGCCGTGCACCAGCTCGGACTGCCCGAAGGCCGCATCCCCCTGGCCCAGGCGACCGCTTACCTGGCCTGTGCGCCCAAGAGCAACGCCGCGTACCTGGCGATTAACCGGGCCCAGGCAGAAGTAAGAACCAGCCTGGATCAGAGGGTCCCGGCACATTTACGCGATGCCAGCTACCCCGGGGCGAAAAAAATGGGGCACGGTAAAGGGTACCTCTATCCCCATGATTATCCCGGACACTTCATCCTCCAGCGCTATCTGCCCGAAAATATTGCCCAAAAGGTTTTCTACGAGCCCACGGACCAGGGAGGGGAAAAACGCCTCCAGAAGCGTCTGCAGCGCTGGAGATCCTTTTTCGATGAGAAAGGGTAAGAGCCAGGTGAATTCCTATAAAACGATCCTGAAGTTTCAGCAAACCAAAATCGCCGTGGGCGCCTGCCGCTTTTTCGCCTCCCTTGCTCCCTGCTCCTCGGAAAGAGCAGCCCGCCAGTTCCTGGAACAGGTGAAAGCCGCGCTTCCCGGGGCCAGGCACCACGCTATTGCCTTGCGGGTTGGCCAGGGGGACCGGGTTTTGAGCCGCTGCGATGATGCGGGAGAACCTGCGGGCACAGCAGGCCCCCCCATGCTGGCCGTCCTGGAGAAGCATGACCTGACCGATCTCGTGCTGGTGGGCAGCCGTTATTTCGGTGGGGTGAAGCTGGGGATCGGCGGGCTCATCCGGGCTTACCGGGCGTGTGCTGAAGCCGGTGTTGCGGAAGCCACCATCACCACGAGAGAAATCATGCAGCAAATTTCCCTGGTTGTTCCTTATGATTTCCTGGGAGCCGTGGTCCGCGAACTGGAATCTGCAGGAGGAGCAGCGAAGCATTTTTTGTACGAACAGGAAGTCACCCTGGAAATCCTCATTTCCCGGCATAAGCTGGATGATTTCTTGCAAAGGGTCCAATCCGTAACAAAAGGTCAGGCCAGGGCCTCGATTGGCAGGGCACAAAGTAACGGGAACGAAAAGTGAGAAAACCTGTCAAATAAGGTTCAGCCGAAAACGATCTTTCAGCTTCCTCCTTTACCGCAGCAAACGCGGGATTTAAGGGAAGAAACAAGAGCCCACTACTCCTCGTCCAGATGCGTGGAACGGCCCGAACGAGTGCCGTCAGAAAAAATGGGAAAGACTGGTAATGGGTATTGATGAGCAGGGAGGTATTTATCCATGGTAGGACTCCTGAATTTTCACAACGCTCCGCCTGGGTCAAGGGTTTTAATCGCCATGAGCGGTGGGGTGGACAGCGCCGTTGCAGCCTTGCTGCTCAAAGAAAAAGGGTATCAGCCGGTGGGTGTTACCATGCGCCTCTGGGTCGACCCCCGCGCAGAACAAGAAGCCAGGGATACGGCTCAGGGCTGCTGTTCCCTGGAAGCGGTGCAAGAAGCCCGGTCCGTGGCCCGGGATCTCGGTATACCCCATTATATCTTGAACATGCAGGACGTCTTTTATGAAAAAGTGGTTTGCTACTTTACCCGGGAATACCTGCAGGGCCGGACTCCGAACCCCTGCGTGGTCTGCAACCGAACCTTAAAATTTTCCCGGCTGTTCCAAAAAGCCCGGGAGCTGGAGATGGATTATCTCGCAACCGGGCATTATGCCCGGGTACATTATGACCAGGTAGAAAAGCGTTACAGGCTGCTGCGCGGGGTGGACCCCCAAAAGGATCAGAGTTATACCCTTTACATGCTGGGGCAGCAGCAGCTGCAGCGGATCATGTTCCCCCTGGGAAGCTTGACAAAAAAAGAGGTCCGCGACCTGGCCCGGGAAAAAGGTCTGCGGGTGGCAGACAAGCGGGAAAGCCAGGAAATTTGCTTTCTTCCCGACGATGATTACCGCGGTTTCCTGGAAAGAACATGCCCGGAAGAGATCAAAAGCGGAGCTATCGTGTCAGTCGATGGCGAAATCCTGGGCCGCCATGCCGGGATCCCTTATTACACGGTAGGTCAACGCAAAGGACTGGGAATCAGCTCCTCGCAACCCCTGTATGTGATCGAGGTCAACAGTGAAAATAATACCATTATTGTGGGGCCCGAGGATAAAACATACAGCCGGGGGCTTTGGGTCGAAGATCTGCATTTTGTTTCCGACGTTGCACCTCGCGAGGCGGAAGCGGTCGAAACGAAAATTCGCTATCGTTCCTCCCTGGTGCCGGCGACCCTGCATCCCCCGGAAAATGGGGTTGCCCTTGTGAGGTTTGCCCAGGCGCAAAAAGCGGTCGCACCGGGACAATCTGCTGTTTTTTACCAAGGCGAGGAAGTCATTGGCGGCGGCATCATTGCTTCTGCCATCTGGTGATATTCTTGGGATTTCCTTGTAATTGACAGGTAAATTAATTGCAGATATAATTGGTTTAACGAAAATCAGGAGGCTTCTTCATGAAAAGCAGTGAAATCCGTGATCAATTCTTGCACTTTTTTGAGTCGAGAGACCACCTCGTTTTGCCCAGCTTTTCCCTCGTACCACAGAACGATCCAACCTTGCTGCTGATCGGCGCCGGCATGGCTCCTTTAAAGCCCTATTTTACAGGAGAAAAACTGCCACCTTATCCCAGGGTTGCCACCTGCCAAAAATGCGTGCGGACACCGGACATTGAAAAGGTGGGCATGACTGCCCGGCATGCCACGTTTTTTGAAATGCTGGGGAACTTTTCTTTCGGGGATTATTTCAAAGAAGAAGCCATTGCCTGGAGCTGGGAGCTCATGACGGAAGGATACAAGATTCCCAGCGAGCGGCTCTATATCAGCATTTTTGAGAATGATGACGAAGCCTTTCAAATCTGGCATGAGCAGGTGGGGATCCCGAAAGAGAAAATTTACCGTCTCGGCCGGGAGGATAATTTCTGGGAAATCGGGCAGGGACCCTGCGGCCCTTGTTCAGAAATCTATTATGACCTGGGTCCGGAACTGGGCTGCGGAAAACCGGACTGTGCAGTAGGGTGTGACTGTGACAGGTATCTTGAAGTGTGGAACCTGGTTTTTGCCCAGTTTAATAAAGAGGCAGATGGAAATTATACTACGCTCAAACAAAAAAATATCGATACAGGTGCAGGGCTGGAGCGTTTGGCAGTGGTCCTGCAGGGAGTTTACTCCCTCTTTGAAATTGACACCGTGAAACCCCTGCTCGATTTTTTCGCAGCGAAAGCCGGCCATCCCTACGGGGAAGAGGAGAGAAGAGACCTTTCCCTGCGGATCATTACGGAGCACTTTCGTGGGGTTGCTTTCATGGTTGCCGATGGAGTCATGCCGTCCAATGAAGGCCGAGGGTATGTCCTGCGGCGCATTTTGCGGCGGGCGGTAAGGCACGGCAAATTACACAACATCGAACCGCCTTTTCTCTATGAAGCCCTCCCCCTGCTGAATGACTTGATGGGCGATGTCTACCCTGAACTTAGAAACCGGCATGAACACATCTCCCGGATGATCAAGATTGAAGAGGAGCGCTTCAATGAAACCCTCGTGCAGGGAACAGAACTCTTGAATGAATATATAGAAAAATTGAAAGCCGCCGGTGAGACTGTCCTCAGCGGGGAAACGGCCTTTAAACTCTACGACACGTTCGGATTTCCCGTTGACTTAACGAAAGAAATCCTGGCGGAGCAGCAGCTTTCCATGGATGAAGCCACGTATCAAAAGGAACTTGAGCAGCAAAAAGATCGAGCGCGAGCGGCCGTTCGAGCCCTGGGCCAGTCCAGCAATGCAGCTGCCTTGACATCCCTGGTCAATGGCCTGAAAACGGAATTCGTAGGGTACCAGTCCCTGTCGTCCACGTCGAACCTCCTGGCCGTGATGGCTCCGGACCAGGGGAAGCTGTTGGATCGGGCTGAGGCTAACGCAGCCGGGGAAGAGTATTATTTTATCTTGGACAAAAGTCCTTTTTACGCGGAGAGCGGGGGGCAGATCGGCGACACGGGCGTGATTGAGTCTTCCGCTGGACGATCGACCGTGCGAGATACGTTTTATGGACCGGGTGAAGAGATCGTCCACCGGGTCAGGATTGAAGAGGGTTACTTTGCTCCAGGAGACGAGGTCTTTGCTGCTGTTGACCAAGATCGGCGAGCATCTACGGCCAGGAACCATACGGCTACCCACCTGCTTCATAAGGCCTTACGGGATACCCTGGGCGATCACGTGAACCAGTACGGTTCTTATGTTGCGCCGGATCGCCTGCGTTTCGATTTTACGCATTTTTCCCACCTCACACCGGCAGAGCTTGATGTCATCGCCAAAACGGTTAACGAAGTGGTCATGGAGAATCGAGCTGTTGCCACCTTTTACAGCACCATGGGGGAGGCCCTGGAAAGGGGGGCTACGGCGCTATTTGATGAAAAATACGGAGACCAGGTGCGTATCGTGCAGGTAAATGACTATTCCATGGAACTCTGCGGTGGCACGCATGTTTCCGCTACCGGAGAAATCGGGATCGTGAAAATTATTTCTGAAAGCAGTGTCGGGGCGGGAATGCGCCGGATCGAGGCGTTGAGCGGGATTGGTGCGTTTGAATATCTCAACCGAAAAGAATCCATCGTCGATGATGTATCGTCCCTGCTGAAATGCGATCCCGAGAGTATTCAGACCCGGCTCCAGGAGGTCTTTGACAACCAGAAGAAGCTGCAGCAGAAGCTAAAAAAAATACAAAGCCAGCTGCTGCAAGATAAAATATCGGCGCTGGTGGAGCAAACGGATCGTTCCCTGGGGATTCCGGTATTGAGCGCCCAGGTTGAAGCTGAAAGTATGGATGAATTGCGGGAATACCTGGATCGCGCACGTGACAAAATTGGTAGTGGAGTTGTTTTGCTGGGTGCGGTTAATAACAACAAGGTGATGCTTGCTGCCGCCGTAACCAGGGACCTGGTTGCAAAAGGTTACCATGCGGGTGAGTTGATCCGCGAAACGGCAAAAATCGTCGGCGGCGGTGGTGGTGGGCGACCGGACCTGGCCCAGGCCGGAGGCAAAGATGCGGCGAAGCTGCCTGCAGCTCTCTCCAGCGTATTGGACCAAGTAAAAAAACAGCAGGACCAGGTTTAAAGGTTTTTATCGAATCGTGGGATCGCAAGCGAGCAAGCGGCGCTTATAATTGGAGGGGATTCCCATGCAAAATAATAATAACTTACATCATACCATGAAATTCGATGTCAAGGCCGAGGAAGAAACCAATGAAGCCCGCAATGTGCTCAGCGAGGTTTACGAGGCGTTAAAAGAGAAAGGGTACAATCCCATCAATCAACTGGTTGGTTACCTGCTGTCCGGGGATCCAACCTACATCACCAGCCACAAAAATGCCCGCAGCAACGTCAGGAAACTGGAAAGAGACGAACTGCTCGAAGAAATCGTCCGGGTTTACCTGAAAAAAGAACTCGAGTAGGGATTGCGATGATCGAGCGTGGCTTCTCCGTCCAACTGGGAGCTTCTGGCTTACAAGTTTCCAGGCTTTGCTTTGGCACGTTGCCCATGAGCCCGCTGCAGGCAAACCTCACTCCGGAAGAAGGGGCGGAACTCCTTGTCGAGGCTTTTCACCGGGGAATTAATTTTTGGGATACAGCAGAGTTGTATGTAAATTATCTTCAACTCCAGCTGGCTATTAAAAACCTTCAAGCGATCCCGGTGATTGCCACCAAGACTTATGCTGACTCAAAAGAGAGAGCACGCATCTCCCTGGAAAAGGCTCGTAGAGGGCTGGACCTGGATGTGATACCCATTTTTCTCCTGCACGAACAGGAGTCGGCCCTGACCCTCAAGGGACATGCGGCTGCCCTGGATTTCTTGCTCAATGCCCGGGAAAAAGGGTTCATTCAAGCGGTTGGGATCTCTTCTCATACGATAGCCGCGATCGAGGCGGCTATTGATTTTCAGGATATTGATCTAATTCATCCCTTAATCAATTTCCGGGGCCTCGGCATCAAGGACGGTTCCCTGGAAGGAATGTTAGACGCGGTGGCCCGGGCCGAACAAGCGGGAATGGGTGTTTACGCCATGAAAGTGCTGGGTGGGGGACACCTGATCCGGGATGCTGTTAGAGCGGTCGATTTTGTGCAGCAGCTGGACTTTGTTCACTCCATGGCCATCGGCATGTCTTCCCGGGATGAACTTGATGCAAACCTTGACCTGGCCCAGGGAAGGACCCTCTCACCCTCGCTGCTAGATACCCTGGCCCAAAAGAAACGCACCATCGTGATCGAAGGTTGGTGCAGCGGATGCGGTAGTTGCGTGGAACGCTGCCCACAAGACGCTCTTCATCTTAAGCAGGATGTACAGCGCGTACAGGTAGATCCTTCCCTCTGTATTTTTTGCGGATATTGTGGGGTTTCCTGTCCGGAGTTTTGTATAAAAATATTCTAACTCAGGTGAATCCGATATTGGCTGAGCATAAGCAGGGAAGCGGCAGCGCAACCTGAAAAGGCTTACGAGCCATGTAGTTTTATTTTCGCGAGGAAACGGGGCTGACGGGCAGCGATGAGGATCCTGTGCTTTGATGTAGGGGAAAAGAGAATCGGGGTTGCGGTCAGTGATGAGCTGGGCATCACCGCACAGGGAGTCGAAGTTATCCTCCGTGTTAATTTATCCCGCGATCTCAAGCGTATCAAAGAGCTGGTGGAGAGGTATGAGGCACAAAAAATCGTTCTCGGGTTTCCGGTAAATATGAATGGTACCCTGGGGCAGAAAGCAAAAGAACTGCTGGACTTTAAATTATACCTGGAAAAGAACCTGTCCATACCGCTGGAAACCTGGGATGAGCGCCTGACAACCCGGGCAGCGCAACGAGCTCTGTTGGAAGGGAATGTCCGTCGTGCAGGCCGTAAAAAGGTGGTGGACATGCTGGCGGCCTCGTTAATTTTAGATAATTACCTGCAGTACCAGCGCAGCCGCAACGACAAATCATGAAAGGACTGAGTTACTTGACTGAAAAGGAAGAAATCATTACCCTGGTGGATGAAGAAGGAGAGCAGTTCGATTTTGTTGTCCTGGACTACTTTCAAGTAGATGATTTAAATTACGCGATCCTGTTTCCCCTGGAGAATAATGCTCCCCAGGGAGAACAGGAAGACACTGAAGAAGAAGCTGGTGAGCGGGAAGATCATGATGCAGAGGAAGCCGTAATATTTCGTGTTGTCGAAGGGGACAACGGTGAAACCCTGCTGCACGTGATCGAAGATGAAGAAGAATGGGAGAAGGTGGCAGGTATTGCGTACGAACGTTTACTCTCTACAGATAACAACGAGGAATAAATATCGTGTATGTCCCGGTTTCAATCACCGCCCGGGGAGTGAAGCAAGTGGTATCCAGGCTTAAGAAGCGCCCGGTACTGGTCATATTAACCGTTGCCCTTGTGGTGATCCTTTCCCTGGTCGGTTGGGCAGCATGGCAAATCCAGGCCATGATGAACCTGAAAAGGGATCCAGGTAGCGAAGCACTGCAGGAAATCGTCATCCCGTACAATTCTTCAACGAGGCAAATTGCCGCAATTTTAGAGGAAGAGGAGATCATTCCCAGCGCCTTTGTTTTTCTTCTCTATGTCCGCTATTTCAGCCCTGAACCGGGATTTCAGGCGGGCAGCTACCAGATGGCCCCGGGAACGTCTTTTGAGGACATTATTACCACGCTCCAGGAGGGCGTGATCCTGCAGGAGGGGATTCGTTTCACTGTGCCGGAAGGATATGCCGTGGAACAAATCGCCCGCAGGCTCGATGTCGAAGGCATCGTTACCGCAGAGGCGTTCCTGGAAGCATGCGTACAATATGATGATACAGAAAGGTTTCCCTTTCTCGAGCATATTCCCGGGGAGACCGCTTACAGGCTGGAAGGATACCTCTTCCCGGATACCTACGAGGTTTTCGAAGAAACAACAGCGGAGGAAATCATCGTGATCATGCTGTCGCGCCTGGAAAAGGCCCTGCAAGGTAGTTTTTTCGAGAGGTTGGATGAGATGGAACTCTCTTTACACCAGGTCCTTAGCCTGGCTTCCATCGTCGAGAAAGAAGCCCGGGTGGATGAAGAGCGGCCCCTCATTGCCGCGGTTTTTCACAACCGCCTGGCAAGCGAACGCATGCCTTTCCTGCAGTCGTGCGCAACCGTGCAGTATGCCCTGGGCGAGGTTAAGCCCTTCTTAACCTACCAGGATCTCGAAGTGGATTCCCCTTATAACACGTACCGGCATCCCGGCCTTCCGCCTGGGCCCATTGCCTCACCTGGTTATCACGCCATTGAAGCCACCTTGTTCCCTGCCGAGGTAGATTATCTCTATTTCGTTTACAAGGAAGATGGAAGCGGCACCAATTATTTTAGCCGGACCCTGGAAGAACACAATGAGTATAAAAGAAAAGCCCAGGGGAATCGGAATTAACCCCTGGGCCCGGGTGCCAAAAAAATCCCGGCCGGTAATTTCAGGCGGGTTCTCGCACCAACGAGCATCAGTGCAGCATCGACTCATTTGCCATGACTTTTGTCTCAATAAAATGCTCGATGGAATTGACGTGTTCATCCCTGAAGCCTTGATCCATTTTCAAGCTTAGCGCAGCGTGGAAGCAGCCCCCCTTGGCTTCAATTTTTTTCCTGAGGGTGGCGATAGTTAACTTGTCTCCCATGCTTCCCATGGTCACAAAGGGACAAACTTTCTGACCATGCAGCTCAGGCATATCTTTTAAAAAGGCGTTGACGGAAGGCGTCGGTTGAGCTGCCCAAACCGGCGTGCCGAGAAAGATAAAATCATACTCGCCGGGATCAAAGGGGCATTTTTTAATGGAGGCAACCTTCCTGGATAGCGCATCAATGATTTTTCGAAATAAATGCTTGTTTTTTTCGGACTGCAGGACAATTCTTATGCGGTGGCAATCCACTTCTTTTGCACAGAGACATTTCTCCAGGACGCTGGACACTTCTTCGGTGTTGCCCGTGTGGGAATAATAGACAATCAAAGCTTTCATGGCCGTTTATCTCTCCGTTATCCTTGCAGGGCTGGTATTTATTCCGTGGTTATTATACCAAAAAGTGCGTGGTAATGCCAGAAATATGATAAAAAGACAGATCAGAAAGGAGCGTCTGGCCTTGATCAAATACGTGGTTATCCTGGGCGATGGTATGCCTGATTATCCGCTGCCTGAACTGGGAGGTAAAACACCGCTGCAGTATGCGCAAACGCCGCAGATGGACAGCCTGGTGCAGCGGGGAGAAACCGGGATGGTTGTGACCGTGCCGGACCAGATGCCGGCGGGAAGTGATGTAGCCAATCTTTCCGTGTTTGGCTATGACCCGCTGCGTTATTATACGGGACGCTCGCCTATTGAAGCCGTTGCCATGGGCATCCAATTGGACGGAACTGATGTCGCTTTTCGCTGCAACCTCGTGACCCTTTCCGATGATACGCCCTTTGCCAAGAAAAAAATGCTTGATTACAGTGCAGATGAAATTAGCACCCCGGAAGCGGTTCAGCTTATCCAGGAGATTTCCAACCAATTGGGGAGTGCAGCTCATGGTTTTTACCCCGGGATTAGTTATCGGCATGCCATGA
Organism: Syntrophomonadaceae bacterium; assembly: GCA_003556225.1. GTDB lineage: Bacteria > Bacillota > Dethiobacteria > DTU022 > UBA8154 > SKMY01. The sequence goes on along the minus strand of PWRN01000027.1, from coordinate 68,713 downwards.
TCTGGCGCAATTCCCTGGAAGAGTTAAACTGCGACTTAACTCCACCGCACGATATATTCAACCAGGAGATCGGCGCATACCTGCCTTCGGGCAGATCCGGCCGGGTGATCCTGGACTTGATGATCCGCAGCAGCGCCATCTTGCCCGGACACCCCGTGAACCGGGCGCGGCTGGAAAAAGGATTAAAACCCGCAAATTCCATCTGGCTCTGGGGGCAGGGCAAACGCCCTTACCTGGATAAATTCATGGATAAATACGGGTTGAACGGGTCGGTTATCTCTGCGGTTGATTTGATCAAAGGCCTGGGGATTTGTGCCGGGCTAACGGCGGAAACCGTACCCGGCGCCACGGGAAACATTACAACAGATTTTTCCGGGAAAGCGCGCCGCGCCCTGGATGTGCTGCACGGGGGCAAAGATTTTGTCTACGTGCACGTGGAAGCACCGGACGAAGCCGGTCATCGCGGGGAGCTGGAAACCAAGATTCGCGCCATCGAGGAGATCGATGAAAAGGTGGTCAAAGAAATCATTGCCGGCCTGCAGGATTTCCCTGATTTCAAGGTGATGGTCTTATCGGATCACCCCACCCCTTTATCCCTGCGCACCCATACCCGGGAGGCCGTCCCCTTTGTGATTTGCCACAAGGGAGCAGATCTTTCTAACCCCGGGGGCGAATTTAGCGAGCCCTTTGCAGCAGGAGGGCTGTTTTTCGAAAAAGGATATGAACTGATGGATTATTTTATCCAGAAATACCGGGCGGTATCGTTCTGAGCGGTGACGCGCGGTTTGCCCACTGTGTTATAATAAAAGCAACGGGGGATGTTCGCTTCTGGATGGAGGAGATTTAAGATGTGGTTCTTTTTGTGTCCCAAGGAAATCGTGCAAGATATCCATGAAATTGATTTACAGCGGCTTCGTGCGGCAGGGATTCGAGGTATTATTACAGACCTGGATAATACCCTTGTTCCCTGGAATGACAATGCTATTGCACCGGAAGTCCTGGCCTGGATCGAACAGGCCAAGGAAGCCGGCTTCAAAGTCTGCATTGTCTCCAACAACAACCTGAGACGAGGGGAAGGGCTTTCGGAGCAATTTGATGTTCCGGCGGTCTGGCAGGCCGTAAAGCCAAGACGAGGGGCCTTTCGCAAGGCACTGGAGATCATGGCCCTGGATCCCACTGAAGCCGTGGTGGTGGGCGACCAGGTTTTTACCGATGTGTTAGGAGGCAACCGACTGGGCCTGCATACCATTTTGGTTGCACCGTTAAATAAAAGAGAATTCATCGGAACGAAATTCATGCGGCAGTTTGAAAAAGCGGTCTTGTTTGGCCTGCGCAAAAAGGGTTATATCGACAAATGCCCGGGAAGGCAATAAAGGAGCTGCAGGAAAGATTGACGATAGATGGGAAAACCAGGGTTTTTGGCCTTTTCGGGGACCCGGTGGAGCACTCGCTCTCTCCAGTGCTGCAAAATGCCGGGTTCATTGCGCGGGGGTTAAATCACTGCTACCTGCCCTTTAGAGTCAGCCCGGAAAAGCTGCAGGATGCCGTGCGGGCGCTACCTGCGCTGAACATTTCCGGAATCAACGTGACGGCACCCCATAAAGAGAACATTTTCCCCCTTCTGGATGAACATTCAGCAGAAGCTCTTTTTCTCGGGGCTGTGAACACGGTGCGCAACGAAAACGGCACACTAAAAGGTTACAACACGGATGTGTTCGGTTTTTCTTTTTTATTAGAGAAAAACGTGCAGCGCAGGAAGGAAGCGGAAACGGTTTGCTTGCTGGGAGCGGGAGGAGCGGCTAAAGCCGTGGCATTTTCCCTTTCGCATTTCCCCCTGCAGGAACTGACCATCGCCAATCGCACCGAGCGGAAAGCCCGGGAGCTGGCGGAGCTTTTAATCCGGGAACAGCGACTTTCCAGAAAACACGTGCACGTTGTTTCCCTGGAGAAGAACGCGCTCTGCGCTGCCATGAAGCGTTCTACGATGATCGTCCATGCCCTGAGCAGCGAACCCTTTGCGTGGGACCGGTTCTCCGGGGCGCAACTTGCACCTCACTGCACCGTTATTGACCTGCGATATGAACCCCAAATCACTCCTTTCCTGGATTGGGCCAGGAACCAGGGTGCAGCGGGGATTAACGGGCTGGATATGCTTCTCGGGCAGGGTCTCCAGGCCTTCGAAATATTTACCGGGGAAAAGGCCCCCGCACTTGAGATGGAAAAAGCCCTCCTGGCTGCCGTGAAATAGGAAGGCATTTTTGTAACCGTGTGATCCCAGGATTAAGGATCCTGCTTTTTTTATGTACCGTGCCTTGTGCCGGTCGGGGAGAACGAGAACAGCGACACTGTGCCAGAATTCTGACATTGAAACGCGAGCGCGGGGGAGGGTTGTCGGTGAAGAGAAAAACGAATCGCGCCGGGGGTTTTTTGCAAGATAGCCCTGGCACCGGGGGGGAGTATCTCGGAATTTCGTCCCCCGGCGCCGGGAAAACGAAACCGGACGGGGCCTCAGCGGGTTTTGAAGCATCGGTGGTGCAGTGGGTTAACACGTTAATTGATACGGGGGTTCGCCACGATGCCAGCGATATTCATCTTGAACCCTGTGCAGACAAACTCCAGGTTCGGCACCGTATTGACGGTGCCTTGAGGGATTTGCCCCCATGCAGCAAAGATGTAATGGCGCAGGTGATCTCCCGGGTGAAGTTGCTGGCGGGAATGGATATCGCAGAAAGACGATTGCCGCAGGATGGGAGCATCCACGTCGAGGTTGCAGAAAAAACCATACATATTCGTGTGTCATCACTCCCCACGGTTCATGGAGAGAAACTGGTTTTACGGGTGCTCAATCCAGAAAAAGTTGTTCGCCCCCTGGAGGCCCTGGGCTTCAGCCCGCTTAACCTGGAGCGCTATTATCGTTTTTTAGACAATCCATATGGCATGGTCCTGGTAACCGGCCCCACGGGATGTGGAAAGACGACCACGCTTTATTCAACGCTGCAATACTTAAATAGCCCTGAAAAGAATATTTTAACCGTGGAAAATCCCGTGGAATATCGTCTCGAGCGAATCAACCAGGTCCAGGTTAACTCCAGGATTGGATTAACCTTCGCCGCGACCCTCCGTTCAGCTTTAAGGCAAGATCCCGATATCATCATGGTGGGGGAAATCCGGGATACGGAAACAGCGGAAATTGTGACGCGGGCAGCCTTGACCGGGCACCTGGTTTTTTCCACACTTCATACAAATGACGCGGTTCGCTCCATCACTCGCCTGCTCGACATGGGTGTTAAACCCTATCTCTTGACCGCTTCCCTGGTTGGCATTGTCTCGCAGCGGTTGGTGCGCTTGATCTGCCTGCACTGTCGAGACAGTTACGAACCCTCACCCACAGATCTGGCCATGATAGAGGCAAGTTATCCCGGGAAGGAAGTCACCCGGCTTTATCAAGGCAAGGGCTGCGCGGCCTGTAGCGGCACAGGGTTTAAAGGAAGAACGGCCATTCACGAAATCATGCCTGTAGATGAAGAAATGCGCCAAATGATTCGGAGTTCTTCGAATACGGATACGATCCGCAACTGTGCGGTAGCGAAAGGCATGATTCCCTTTATACAGGATGGAATCAGGCGAAGCAAGGAGGGAGTGACGACGTTAGATGAAGTGATGCGGGTGGCCTACTCGGCGTTTTAGCAGCGCTTTTTCCAGCCCGGGACAGGAGAACCAGATGCCACAGGTACTTTCCAGGTCCCTGTCGCTGTCAGATGATCTTTTAGGGTAGAAGACTGCCGGGATTACCAGAATGACAAGAATCATGCTAATGATTATAGAGATGATCACGATCTCGATCAAAAAAAATATTTGATCATTGCTCCCTGATGGAAACGACCAGGCAGGAAATGCCGGGGATCGGTCGAATACTAATGGGAGTTCCAGTGCAGCACCCTCTCACTTCACCGGCGCCGGCGATTCCTCGAAAATGCATGCTGCAGGCAAGGCAAGTTATTCTTTCAAAGCAAAGGATTTAACCGGGACCTACTCAAGGAACCACTCCAGGAGGCAAACGTGCTCGAGTCTCGAGGAAAGCAGCAATCCCCCCACAATACGGCAGGCGGGTTCATCAGTAAATGGAAAAAGATAGGTTACACACCCATCTCGTTACCCCTGTTCCGGCCTCGCTTGAAAGCCAACCAGTTGATGGATATTTCAACCCGGATTGCAACCATGACAGAAGCCGGGCTGCCTGTCACGGCAAGTTTACGGCTTGTTAGCCATGAAGCACGCAGTCACGGGTTGAAAAAAATATTGGAAACCATTGCGGCGCAAGTTGAAGCAGGCGTATCAATTTCCGACGCTTTCAAGCAGCAGGACCACGTTTTCCCCGCGATTTTCATCCGCATGATCCAGGCAGGAGAAAACAGTGGAAAACTGGACGTGGCCCTGCAGCGGTTGAGTGTGCACTTTGAAAAACAACACAATTTGGAGCAAAATATCAAGTCGGCCACCGCTTATCCCAAGATTATCGCCGGCGTCCTGGTCCTGGTGGTTCTTTTTCTCTTTTCTTTTGTTGTGCCCCGCTTTGAAAGCGTGTTTTTAGGTATGGGAGCTGAACTGCCCTTGCTGACCCGGACGGTCCTTTTCCTGGGCCAGGTCGGAGCAAAACACTGGCATCTTTTGATCCTATCTTTGCTCCTGCTGTTTTTCGCCTGTCGCCTGGCTTTGAAAACAGAAAAAGGCATGTATGCAAAAGATCGCCTCTTCTTTTCCATTCCTTTTGTAAGCGCTTTTTACCGCAAGACTCTTGTCGCCACGTTTTGCCGAACCCTGGGAACCATGTTAAGCAGTGGAGTAGACCTGCTGCTGGCCCTGGAGCTCGCCGGCCAGGTGACAGACAACAGGGTATTTAAAACCAAAATTGAGCAGAGCAAAACAAGGATCGTACATGGATCCAGTGTTGCCGATGCCCTTGCCCGCACAAACGCTTTCCCTCCCATGGTGATTGGCCTGGTACAAACAGGCGAACAAACCGGGACCCTGGATCACCTGCTGGGAAGGTCTGCCTCCTTTTATGAGCAAGACGTAGAACACACGTTGAACCGCCTGGGCGCCATCCTGGAACCGGCCTTAATCCTTTTTATGGCAGTTATTGTCGGCCTTGTTGTCATTTCCGTGCTTCTCCCCATGTTTGAATTATTTGCATACGTGTAAATAAATCGGCTTGTCCATTCTGGTCACGGGAGGTCCTCATGAGGGGCGTTATGAAAAGGGTTTCCCCGTTTTCCCCCGGCTGTCAACGGGGATTTTCACTCGTGGAAGTTCTTATCGCCCTGGCCCTGCTGGGATTGGTAGGCGTCTCTTTGTTATCACTGCTGCTGAACAGTTACGCTTATTGCGGCTTAAACGCGAAAAGAACCCAGCTGGCGGGGCTGGCCCAGGAGCAGATGGAAAGCCTTCGAGCCATGTCCTATGATGAGCTTTGGGATTATGCCTGCAGTATAAACCCAGATTTTTCTCGCCCCGGGGAGATCGCCCGGGTCGATTCTGATCCCGTGCCGGGATTTGAGGATATGTTCCACTCCCTGCAGCTTGAAGCGCAGTCCTTGCAGGCCAGCGGCTATCCTGTCGATGTTTTGAAAATTACCGTGGAAGCCCATTACCGCAGCCAGGGCTCCCCGGACCTTGCCGTTGTCTTCACTTCTTTTGTAAAGGATTAGGAAACGTAATGATTTCTACCCTTCAGCATCAGCGTAAAGGGTTCACCCTGCTGGAATGCGTCATTGTCATGGCCATCATGAGCCTCATCTTTGTCGCCGCTTATTCCTTGTTTTTCTTTGGAGTTCGCGCGTATGAAACCGGCAGGGAAAACGTTGATGTGCAGCAGAATGTGCGCATCGCAGCAGATTTTATTTTCCGGGAAGTTCGTTATGCCCAGACCCTGGTTGTCCCCAGCCCCACGGAGATTCGCTTTACGTTACCTGAAGACGACAATGGCTATGCGATCAAGCTGAAAGGCGAAGAGATTGTCTTGTTCACCAACTTCGTGGAAAACAAGATCGCCTACCAGATCAAGGACTTGCAATTTACTTTTTGCGCCCAGCGGGGCATGCTAGGTTACTACATCTCAGGGGGACAAGGTGATGATTATTATGCCCTGCGGGGGTCTTTCCAGGTGCGAAACCTGTAACGAGGGGGACAACCAGCCGCGGTTCTTGTCCGGGGTGAACTCCAAAGGCTCTGCCCTGATCACCGTCTTGATTCTCTTCAGTGTCATGCTCGTGCTGGGCGGTGCCCTGCTGCAGCTAAGTCTGATTGACAGCAGGATCACCGTGAAACATGAGAAGAATCTCACCGCTTATTATTATGCCCTTTCCGGTGTTGAGTTAGCCCTGGGGGTGTTAAAACAAGCCCCCGCATTTCAGGATGGCTTTTCCCGGGATATGGAGCAGGGAAAGACGGATGTGACAGTGGAGCATATTGCGGGAGAAAACCGGGGTCAGTGGGTAAAGATCCATGCCGCGGGGAATCGCGGACATGTCCAGGAATCGCTATTCCTCCAATTCAAGACGGTGCCTTCGACCCCTGCCGATGCCCTGGACGCAGTCTCCCTGGAATGGATTGATGCAGACAGCGGGGAACTGCTGATGGATGCGGCCGAGCAGGATGACGGGGCCGTCGCCGTTTACGAAAGCGCCCAGGCCGCACATTGTTGCGCCCATTATGCCTACCGGGCCCCCCAGGTATTTTTTGAAAATGTTCCCAGTTTGTTCATAGAAGACTGCAGCGTGGAACTCTCGGCGGAAACCCTTGTTTTTCGAGGAGAAGTGATCCTTTCCGGGCTAGATGCCCGCCTGCATTTGCGGGGATCCGGCCCCGAGGGAATCCGCGTGCAATTTCTCCAGCCGGTACGGAACGAACAGGGAGCAGAACTGGTCGAAGCGGGGACCTACGTTTTTTCAGAAGAAATCGTTCTAGAAGCCAGCACAGGAGTTCATGATTTACAGCACAAGCGTACGCTTTCCATTATACCCGGGACGAAACGTTGGGGGCCTGCTCATGCTTTACCTTAAGGGTCGAGTAAACTGTTTGATGAAAAACCGGCAGGTCAGCCCGGGATTCACGATCCTTGAAGTCCTCATTGTCCTCTCTTTGCTGACCCTTGTTGTAAGTATCGCCGTGCTGGCCTGGCCGTCGCTGGAAAGCTGGAGTCTTCAGTCCGCAGCAGATGAGCTGGCAGTTCACCTGAGAGAGGCGAGAGTGGATGCCATTGCCAGCGGAAAACACAGTGAAGTTGTTTTTTATCTATACGCGAATTGCTATGCCCTGCGCTTCAGTACCGGAACGCACTGCATTGAGCTTCCTGCCGGCATCAATTATTTTGGGACAACCACGTTCCCGGGAACGCCTCCCTCTGTATATTTTAATTACAAGGGTAGACCCAGCAGTGGAGGCACCGTGACGCTGGAATCCAGGAGCGGCGGGAAATACTATATCATTATGACCCCGGTGACGGGGAGGGTGCGCCTCTCCAGGGAACCCCCGGAGTACTGGTAATCCATTCTCCTTCCCGGCGGGCTTGAGCAAAGAGAAGAGGTAAGGACGGGGGCTTCACCGCGGCGAAAAAAAAGGGTTAAAGGAAGAAGAAACATGCGAAACAAGCAGGACCGAAAAAATGTCGGAACCAACAAAAACATCGTACTAACCGGATTCATGGGGGCGGGGAAAACGACGATCGGCCGCTTGCTGGCAGGACGGCTTGGTTTGAATTTCCTGGAGACGGATGAGATAATCGAACTTAAAACCGGCATGACCATCTCACAGATCTTCGACCTGTATGGGGAAGCGTATTTCCGCCAGGTAGAGAGCAAGGTTGTCCAGGAGCTGGTGGGGCTTCCCCGGGAGAGCTGTGTTATTTCTACCGGAGGAGGGGTCGTGCTGCGCCATGACAACATTGCTGCCTTGCAGCGTGTGGGGGTGATTGTTTATTTGGAGGTCAGCCCGGAAGAGGCCTGGCAAAGACTTAGAGATAAAAAGGATCGCCCGCTGCTGCAAGAAGGTCGCTTGCAGGAGCGCATTCGCATCCTGCTCCAGGAGCGCAGGGATCAATACCTGAAGTCAGATTTCCAGGTCAAGACGACAGCGAGAAACCCGGAGGAGATCGCGGAAGAAATCGTGGTCTTGCTGCAGCATGCACTGGAATAATCCGGAGAAATGTTGGCTTTTATACAGTATCGGCAGGAATTTACGCCGGGAAGTGGAAATTAACAAAAAGCTTCAAAAGCGTGAAGAAATCAGCCTGTCAGAAATCCTGGTGCAGAGGAGTACCTCATGAAGGACAAAAAGAAACGCATCCTGGTTATCCACGGCCCCAATCTCAACCTGCTGGGTTCGAGGGAAAGATCGCTTTATGGAACAAAAACCCTCAAAGATATCAATGATTTACTGATTGCAGAGGGGAAGAAGCTGGAGCTGGAACTTGATATTCGACAAAGCAACAGCGAAGGTGTGATTATCGATTGGATCCATGAAGCGCTGCTGCAGTACCAGGGGATCATCATTAACCCCGGGGCTTACACCCACTACAGCCTGGCCATCAGGGATGCCCTGGCCGCGGTGGCCATCCCGGCGGTAGAAGTGCACCTGACCAACATTTACAGCCGCGAAGAATTTCGAAATCGATCTGTCATTGCACCAGTTGTGCAAGGACAGGTATGTGGGTTCGGCCCCGCAAGTTACCTGCTGGCCTTGCGGGCCATTAGCGAGCTCATCGAAAAAAAATGAGGGCGTCAGGGCAGTGTGCAGGCCGGGAGAGGGTGGTGGGGATCCAAAGACTGGAGCGCGTGAGAGAGAAACTGCTGGATCAAGGGGCCGGTGCCGTCCTGATCAATCATCCGCCCAACATCCAGTACCTCAGCGGTTTCACAGGCACCAACGGGTTTTTGCTGGTGACGCCCCAGCGGTCATACCTCTTTACAGATTTTCGCTACCTTGACCAGGCACGAACACAATCTCCACTGTTCGAAACCGTGAAGATCGACGGGGGTCTGGATTACGAAAAAATCATGAGCTTTTTAGCCCGGGAAGGGATTCGCGCCCTGGCTGTGGAAGAGGAGTACCTGTCGGTAAAAGCCTTTAAAAAACTTGCGGAAAAATCCGGGGAAAGGTTGCAATTACTTGCGGCAAACGGCCTTGTGGAAACACTCCGGGCCATGAAAACTGACGATGAAATTGAGTATATCATTGCGGCGGTCCGTATTGCCGACAGTGCATTCCAGCAGGTGCTTCCCTTCATCCGTCCGGGCGTCAGCGAATTCGATGTCGCCTGTGAGCTGGAATATCTGCTTCGAAAAAAAGGTGCGGAAAGAATTCCCTTTCCCCTCATCGTGGCATCCGGGCCTCGTTCAGCTTTGCCTCACGGTGTCGCCACAAAAAAGATTATCCGGGAAAACGAGCTGGTTACCCTGGATTTTGGGGCCGTATCCGGGGGCTACTGCTCGGATATGACCCGCACCCTGGTTGTAGGAAAGCCCGATGGGATCCAGGAAGAGAGATTTAACCTTGTCATGGAAGCACAGGAACTGGCGTTTCAATATATTAAACCCGGGGTTGCTGTCACGGAAGTGGATGCCCGGGTGAGGCAATTTTTTCATGAACAGGGCTGTGAGGAACAATTTGGTCACGGCCTGGGCCATGGCATCGGGTTGGAAGTCCACGAAAAACCTTCCCTTTCACCTCGAGGGCAGGGGAACCTGGAACCGGGAATGGTGTTTTCCATTGAGCCGGGCCTCTATTATCGAGATTGGGGGGGCATTCGCCTGGAAGACTTGGTGCTGCTGCGCAGCAGTGGACCCGAACGGCTCACCCGGAGCGCGAAAATATTAACCTACCATCAATAGATTAAACCCGCCGGGGAGGGATTCAATGGATGATCTCAACAAATGATTTTCAAACAGGTTTAACGATTGAGCTGGAAGGCGAAGTATACATGGTCATGGATTTCCAACATGTCAAGCCGGGCAAGGGAGCTGCTTTTGTGCGTTCCAAATTAAAAAATATGCGCACAGGTTCGATTACCGAAAAAACATTCCGTGCCGGCGAAAAATTGGCACGAGCGATGATTGAACGCAGGGAGATGGAGTATCTCTACAACTCGGGAGAAGAATATTTTTTCATGAATACGGAAAGCTATGAACAGTTTTCGCTCCATGCTGATCAACTGGGCGACAATCTAAAGTTCTTGAAAGAAAATATGAAAATCAGTATGCTTTTCTTTAAAGAGGAGAATATCGGCATCGAGCTGCCGCATTCCGTTGAACTGGAAGTGATCGAAACGGATCCGGCGTACAAAGGAGATACGGCATCAGGCGGCAGCAAACCGGCAAAGCTCCAAACCGGGTTGGTGGTGCAAGTCCCCTTTTTTATCAGTGAAGGAGATGTTTTACGGATCGATACCCGGACCGGTAACTACCTGGAACGGGTATAATAAGAGGAGGTATGTGAAAATGGAAGATTTAAATTCAAAGCTGGGTTACTTGAAAGGCCTGGCGGAAGGTCTTGGCATAAATGATGATACCAAGGAAGGAAAGATCATTCGCCAGATCATCATGGTTATCGAGGATATTGTCGATTCCCTGGAAGAGGTCAGAGATGATCACGACGAATTATTTTCTTATGTTGAGGCCCTGGATGAAGATCTTTCAGACCTGGAAGAAGGGTACATGGAAGCGGAAGATGAATTGTTCGACGACTATGATGAAGACATCTATGATGTTCCCTTCACCGTAGAGTGCCCGGAGTGTCACCAGGAAGTTGCCATCGATGAAGATATCCTGGAAGACGAGGAAGCCCTGGAAGTGCTTTGTCCCGGCTGCGGCAAGGTCGTCTTTACCAGCGATGAAGACTGGGATGCAGCGCTAGAAGAAGACCTGGAGGAAGACGACGACAGGGAATAAACGGTTTCTTCGCGAAAGGTTTTTCGTTGGCCCGAGATTTAGACAAAAGCGCTCGGCAAAGAGCGCTTTTGTCTTGGAGCACAGGACGTTTTCCCTGCGGAATAAAAATGCGCCAGGGGGCAGTAAACAGGTTTGAAGTGAGGCGATCTTTTTGGTATAATTAAGAAGATTACGAAGCCCATTACACTAATCAGAAGGAGGTATGAAAATGGCTGAAGCAGGCAAGACTCTCCCTTCAGAGTTGGGCTCAATTCGCATTGCCGATGAAGTTGTTTCAATCATTGCCGGACTGGCTGCAACGGAAGTGGAGGGTGTCGCGTACATGAGCGGTGGCATCGTCGGAGGTATTGCAGAAGCTTTAGGTCGCAAGAACCTCTCCAAGGGGGTAAAAGTTGAAGTAGGGGAAGAAGAAGCCGCCGTGGATTTGTATTTAATCGTTAGTTACGGCTCCAGGATTCCCGATGTAGCCTGGTCCGTGCAAGAAAATGTTAAAAAGGCCATCGAATCCATGACCGGCTTGAAAGTGATCAAGGTCAATGTGCACGTGCAGGGAGTAAACTTCCCACAAGCACAGACGGAAGAAGAGGGAATAAAATAATAATATTTTAAGGCACGGCTGACCTCCTGGACTTATCCAGGAGGTTAGCTTTAAATTTGGAAAGGAGAACAGTGCATATGCAAACCGTAAGGAAGTTATTATACACGCTCCTGGGAGTCCTGATTTCACTGTTCGGCCTTATCATTATCCTCGTAACCTTTGGTCTACTGGGTGAAGTTGCTCTCCTGGGTATCAATCTCGGCTTCCTTGTAGGCAATTTCAGCTATACCTTGTTCGGTTTTATTGTGTTCGTGCTGGGCATTATTTTGATCGCGGTCTTTACCTCAAAGAAAGAGAAAGAGAAAGAGAAAGAATTTAGCAGCGTGACCAGTTTTTCTGAAATGGGCGAGGTGCGGATCTCTTTAAAAGCGGTGGAAAACATGGTCTTAATGGCGGCTCGTTCCGTGAAAGGGATCCGGGAGGTCAGCACCAGGACAGAATCTACAGAACAAGGCCTCGTGATCTATTTGCGCATTCAACCCATCCCCGATATCCCCATCCCCGGACTCGCCTCGGAGCTGCAGGAGAAGGTTAAGGCGTACGTCCAGGAAATCAGCGGCTACAATGTTGCTGAAATCAAGGTATTAGTAGAAAACATAGCCCATGAGAAGGTTCAAAAAAATGTTCGTTAAAGGTGTGAAACCGCATTGAAAGAGAGCCTTTATCATTTTGTTTCTGAAAATTGGGGGAAAGTTCTGGGAGGCTTGATCGGCCTGATCGTCGCCCTGACCATCGCCCTGTTTGGTTTTTGGACAGGGATCTTTATCATTCTCTGCGTGCTGGTGGGTGTATACCTGGGAGCCAGGATTGAGAAGCAGGAAAGCTTACAGCGATTGGTGTATAGATTCTGGAACAGGAGAGATCCCTATTAAGACTGCCGCCAGGGGGATTTTTTTGTGTTGAGAAGGGAGTTCATGCGTTGAAGCGGAGGAGGGCCAGGGAAAATTTATTTAAAGCGCTCTTTATGATTGAGATTGGAGAAAATGAACCGGAAGACGTGGAGAACTATTTTCTGCAGGGAATAGCTGAACGAGCCCAGGAAACGGCCTACTTTCGTTCTTCTTTCCAGGGAATTTTACAACACCGCGGTGAACTGGACCGCATATTGAAGGAACATTTAATCAACTGGAAACTGGATCGACTCTCACCCGTGGTGCGCAATATCCTGCGCATCGGAATTTATGAGATCATGTATGTTGAGGAAATTCCGGAAAAGGTATCCATTAACGAAGCCATCGAACTGGCCAAAATCTACCAGGATGAAGAAGCGAGTCGTTTTGTCAATGGTGTTCTCGACAGGATCAGGAAACACCTAAAAGGAGAATTTTAGCATGTACATCCTTGGCATTGATACCTCGAATTATGTTACATCCCTGGCCGTGCTGCAGAAAGAACCCGACCAGGAAGCGGTGCTGGTCCAGGAAAAGAGGATCACGCTAGAGGTGATCAAGGGGGGAAAGGGCTTACGGCAATCCGAGGCGGTGTTTCAGCATATCAAAAACATGCCTGAAATCTGGGAAGACATTTTTTCGAAGCTCCAGGGTGTTTCCATCCGCTGCATTGCCGCCTCTGTGAAGCCTCGCCCCCTGGAAGGTTCTTACATGCCGGTTTTCCAGGTGGGTGAAAGTTACGGTCGCTGTCTGGCCTCTTTTTTGCAAGTTCCGTTTTATGGCTTCAGTCACCAGGAAGGACATATTGAGACAGGTTTCTGGAACTCCAAATGCCCTTCGAACCATTTTTTATCCCTGCACCTTTCCGGCGGGACGACGGAACTGGTCGAAGCTGTGAGGAACCCGCGGCGCGGCATGGATATTCATCTGCTGGGCGGCACCAATGATTTGAATGCGGGGCAGTTTATTGATCGAGTGGGCGTGAAGCTCGGTCTTTCTTTTCCAGCGGGTAGAGAGCTGGAGAAGCTGGCGGCCGGGAATACCCAGGGTGGTTTAAAAGTCCCCGTTTCTGTCAAAGGATATGACATTAGCTTTTCAGGGCCCGCTACCTTTGTGGAAAGGGCTCTGGAAGGCGGCGCTCCGGCTGCTGAGGCTGCCCGGGGAGTCGAAGTTGCCATCGCCCACAGCTTGATCGAAGTGCTGCGGAGGGCCGCCGATGACAAAGCGCTCCAGGAGGTCCTGGTGGTGGGGGGAGTTGCCTCCAACGCCTTTATTCGCAGGAGATTGATGGAAGGCCTTCCCTCGCTCTCGTTCTATTTTCCTTCACCGCGTTTTGCCGGGGACAGCGCTGTCGGTCCGGCGCTGCTGGCAGTACAACTGCTGAGCACAGCATAATCAAGAAAGAATATTGCGAATTTTAGGGGGAGAGAGGATATTTCCGCTTGGCGACGAAATTTTAAATTATAAATTTAAAAATATTTTTACCATCTCGAAGGATCAATTAGCAGTACTGTTGTTTCGTCCAGGTTTCACGCTGCTTGTTCTTTTTTTGCATTTTACTTGAAACAATGCGTCAATCTTTTTGAACTATATTAGAAAAGGAGTTGTTTTTATGGCCGCAACAGAGAAATCCCTGGAGTCCGAAGCCATACCTTATGAAACGATTGACCGCGTCCTGGATACGTACAAGGGCGATCCCAGTGCGATCATTCCGATCCTCCAGGACATCCAGGAAGCACTTGATTACGTTCCTAAAGAAGGCATCGGGTATCTCGGTGATCAGCTGGGGGTGTCACCCGCAAAAATTTACGGCATCGCCACTTTTTATGCCCAGTTTCGCCTGCAGCCCAAGGGGAAGCACACCATCATGCTATGCGTTGGCACGGCCTGCCATGTTAACGGCGCAAAGCTGGTGGGTAATACGATCACGGATGAGCTGGGTATTAAAGGCGGGGAAACAACCGGTGATGGATTGTTTACTTATGAAGAAGTCGCCTGTATTGGCTGCTGCAGTCTTTCCCCGGTGATGTTAATTGATGGTGAAACCTATGCGATGTTAACACCAAAGTCGACCCGTAAGATATTGAAGGATTTTCGAGGAAAAACAGATGAGCAAAATGAAAATGAATAATCCAAAGCAAAGGGACCTGGGAGGTGTCTGTATTGCACGATCACGATAAAACTTTAGTCAAAGTAGGACTCAGTACCTGCGGGATTGCCGCCGGTGGGTACAAGACGTACGATGTGCTGGAAAAAGAGCTGGAAAAAGCTGACATCGATGTATCCCTGGAAAAAACCGGCTGTGTCGGGATGTGCTACCGCGAACCCATCGTGGATGTGATCACGCCCGATGGCAAGCTTTTTTCTTACGGTGACGTCACAGAAGAAAATGCCGCCCGCATCGTGAATGAGCACCTGGTTCAGGGTCAACCCGTGGCTGACCTGCTCATGAACGAGGAAAGGGAGGGGGTTGTGGGGACCCAAAACCGCATTTCCCTGCGCAATTGCGGCATCATCAACCCGGAATCCCTGGAAGAATACAGGGAACGCGACGGGTACAAGGCCCTGGAAAAAGCATTGAAAGAAATGACCCCCGAAGATGTGATCGAAGAAGTTCTAAAATCCGGCCTGCGGGGGCGGGGCGGAGCCGGTTTTCCCACTGGTTTAAAATGGCGCTTTACCCGGCAAAACCCGGGAGATAAAAAGTACATTGTCTGCAACGCCGATGAAGGAGACCCCGGGGCCTTCATGGACCGTAGTATCATTGAGGGTGATCCGCACGCCATCGTGGAAGGAATGCTACTGGCTGCCTATGCTGTCGGTTCAAATGAAGGTCATGTTTATGTTCGGGCCGAATATCCCCTGGCCATTACCCGCCTGGAAATCGCGATGAAAGACGCAAAGGAAGCCGGCTTGCTGGGAGACAACATTCTCGGGACAGACTTTTCGTTTCACATGAAGATCAAGAAAGGGGCGGGAGCCTTTGTATGCGGTGAAGAAACCGCACTGATCGCCTCCCTGGAAGGAGAGCGCGGGATGCCGCGCTTAAAACCCCCCTTCCCGGCGGAGAAGGGATTATGGCAGAAACCCACTTGCATCAACAACGTGGAAACCTTTGCCAACGTGCCCTGGATCATCTACAACGGCGCAGAAAAATTCGCTGCCTTTGGAACGGAAAAAAGCAAGGGAACAAAGGTGTTTGCCCTGGCCGGTAAGATGAAGCGGGGGGGCTTGATCGAAGTTCCCATGGGTATCTCCTTGCGGGACGTCATCTTTGGAGTAGGCGGAGGCATCAGGGACGATAAGAAATTCAAAGGCGTCCAGCTGGGTGGCCCCTCGGGTGGGTGTGTTCCAGAGAGTTTGCTGGATACTTCCGTTGACTACGAATCCCTGGTGAAAACGGGAGCGATCATGGGTTCCGGTGGGATGATCGTGATGGACGAAACGACCTGCATGGTGGATATGGCCCGTTTCTTCTTGAATTTTGTCCAGAACGAATCCTGCGGAAAATGTGTCCACTGCCGCCTGGGAACGAAACGGATGCTGGAAATCTTAAACAGGATCACCGAGGGCAAATCTCAGCCCGAAGAACTGGAGCTGCTGGAAGAAATTGCCTTGAACGTCAAGGAAGGGGCCCTTTGTGGATTGGGTCAAACCGGACCAAATCCTGTCTTATCGACGCTGCTTTATTTCCGGGATGAATACGAAGCCCATATCATGGATAAACGGTGTCCGGCCAAGGTTTGCCGCGAACTGCTCACCTATACCATTGACCCGGAACTCTGCACCGGCTGTACGCGCTGTGTGAAGCGCTGTCCCACGGAAGCGATTACGGGTGAGAAGAAGGAAGTGCACGTGATCGAACAGGAAAAGTGCATAAAGTGCGGGAACTGCTTCGATGCCTGTAATTTTGACTCGGTAATCGTGGAATAATAAAAAAAGTGCTCAAAACCATGTTCATATTTAACAGTAAAGGGGTGGAGTTAAGCGCATGAGTCAAGTCAGACTAAATATCAATGGCCGTGAACTTGCCGGCCTTTCGGACCAAACCGTATTGGATATCGCGACGGAACACGGTATTCATATTCCGACGCTATGTTTCAGTGGCAATACGGATGTCTATGCTTCTTGCGGCCTGTGCCTGGTAGAGATCGAAGGGATGCCCAGGTTGCTGAGAGCCTGTGCAACAAAAGTAACAGATGGCATGGTGGTTCAAACGGAAAATGAAAAAATTCGCAAGGCCCGCAAGCTGGCCTTGGAACTTATTCTCTCTGATCACAGCGGGGACTGTCGGGCTCCATGTGTCATGGCCTGTCCCGCCAACTGTGATGCCCAGGGATATGCCGCCCTGGTCGCCAACAAGCAGTACCGGGATGCCTTGATCCTGGTCAAGGAGTTCATGCCCATTCCGGCTTCTATCGGTCGGGTTTGCCCTGCTCCCTGCGAGGAAGACTGCCGGCGCAACTTGAAGGAAGGACCCGTGGCCATTCGCTACATGAAGCGGTTGATCGGGGACCTGGACCTGGCCAGTGAAGAACCCTACCTGCCTGCCGTGGCTCCTGAAACGGGCAAGAAAGTCGCCGTGGTCGGGTCAGGGCCTGCCGGCATTACTGCGGCGTATTTCTTGAGGCGCAGCGGGCACCAGGTGACCATTTTTGAAGCCCTGCCCGAGCTGGGAGGGATGCTGCGCTATGGTATTCCAGAGTACAGGCTCCCCAAGGCTGTCTTGGGCGCGGAAATCCAGCTGGTGCTGGACCTGGGCGTGGAGGCCAAGACAGGGCTGCAGCTGGGAGAAGATTTCACCATCGACTACCTTTTCAAGAACGGTTACGACGCAGTCTACCTGGCCATTGGAGCTCAAAACAGCCGCAGGATGGGTGTGCCGGGCGAGGATATGCCGGGCGTGCAGGGCGGCACCGAGTTCTTAAGGGCCGTGATGTTAAATGAAGAAGTGACCCTGGGGAGCAAGGTTGCAGTTATTGGCGGCGGGAACACGGCCATGGACGCCGCCCGCACTGCCAAGCGTCTCGGCGCTGACCAGGTGATGGTGATCTACCGCAGGGCCCGGGAACAAATGCCTGCACAGGAAATTGAAGTCATCGAAGCCGATGAAGAAGGCGTTGAACTGCACCTGCTGGCCAACCCCGTGCAGATTGAGGGCGAGGGCCAGGCGCAGCGGGTGGTCTGCCAGAGAATGGAACTCGGGGAACCCGACGAATCCGGAAGGCGCCGCCCCGTTCCCATTCCCGATTCCTTTTTTACCGTGGAAGTGGACACGATTATCGCTGCCATCGGCCAGGACGTTGTGATTGACAAGATCAAAGATGATGTGGGAACCAATAAATGGAATACCATCGATATTCAGGAAGATACGTTCTTGACCAACGTGCCCGGGGTTTTCGCTGGCGGTGATGCTGTGACCGGCCCGGCCATTGCTATTGATGCCATTGCCGCCGGAAAACGAGCGGCAGAGGTTGTCAATCATTACTTAAACGGAGAGGTCATGCCCTACAAGACGCACTATAATATTATCAAGGAAGGGCTTACCGAGGAAGATTTTGCTGACCTGGAGACCGTGGAAAAAGTCAAGATGCCCCTGGTCCCCGCGGAAGTCCGCGTGAAAAATTTCCGGGAAGTGGAGAAAGGATTAACGCCGGAGAGCGCTTCCAAGGACGGGGAGCGCTGCCTGGAGTGTGGCTGCCTGGATGTTTTTGAATGCAGGCTGAGATCTTATGCGACGGAATACGATGCCCATCCCGAGAGAATCATGGGTGAAAAACACGATTACGAAAATGAAGAACATCCCTTCATTTTCCGTGAACCCAATAAATGCATCCTCTGCGGCCTTTGTGTGCGAACCTGTGCAGAGGTGATCGGTGCCGAAGCATTGGGGCTGGTGAACCGGGGATTTGATGCCTATGTTAGCCCCTCGCTGGACCTCCCCCTGGAAGAAACCAGTTGTGTCACGTGCGGGCAGTGCGTGGCGGTTTGTCCCACGGGAGCCCTGGTTGAGCGGATGCCTTTCACCAAGCCGGCCCCCTGGGAACTGAAGCATACGGCTTCCACCTGTGGATATTGCGGGGTGGGATGCAGCATTAACATTGAAACGATCGGGGATACGCTGGCCCGGGTTGTGCCCGGGGAAGGCCCGGTCAACCAGGGGTTACTCTGTAAACGAGGTCGGTTTGGTTTCGAATACGTCAACAGCCCGGAGCGGATTCGCAAGCCCCTGATCCGTGAAAACGGACAACTAAGGGAAACCTCCTGGGAAGATGCGCTGGTGCATATTACCAAGAAGTTTAAATCCCTGAAGGCCCGTTTTGGAGGAGAAAGCCTGGCTGTTTTTTCCAGCCCCAGGCACAGTAATGAAGAAAGCTATCTCATCCAGAAGTTTGCCCGGGCAACCCTGGGAACAAACAACATTAACAGCACAGCGGAACCTGTAAATCCCCTGGCAGAAATGTTCGGTTGGGACGCATCGACCAACTCGTACGAAGAAATTGGCACGGCGGACTTTATCCTGACCGTGGGCGCGGATTTTCCTGACTATCCCATCGCCGCCTTGAAAATCAAGCAAGCGGTGGAGAAAGGGGCAACATTATGGGTGGTCGACAATCGAGACGTGAAGTTGAAGAAGTACGCCGCCCGATTTTTAAAGGCCGAGGACCAGGCTTCGGTTTCCCTGTTTGCCGCCCTGCTCCTTTATTTAAAAGAAAAAGGGTTGGTAGACCAGGCCTTCGTGCAAGAGTACACAGAGAATTTTGCCACCCTGGAGGCCTGGCTGAGTAAGCAATCCATGGATGAGCTGCTCTCCGGCAGCGGGATAACAGAACAAGATATTGCCGACCTGGTGGAGCGCTATGCCGCCGCGAAGACTCCCATGCTGGTCATGGGGAGCAATAACCTGGCCCCGGAAGCGGCGCAGCTGTTGGCCGGCTTTGTGACCCTGCTTGGAAAAGTTGGTAAACCTCGCCGCGGCATTATCTTCCTGCGGGAGCGGTGCAACAGCCAGGGTATGCTGGATATGGGTGTTTCGACCCGTTATTTAACCGGTTACCAGCAGGCGGACGATCCCGAGATCCGCAGCAAGTTCTCCGATAAGTGGAAGACAGAGGTTCCCCCGGCAGCAGGGAAAAACACGCAGCAGGTCCTGGAAGGGCTGGAAAAGAAGACCATTAAAGGTGTTTTCGTTTTCGGCGAAGATATTAAGAGCGCCTGGATCGACAAACTGGCCCAGGCTGAACTGCTGGTCGTGCAGGATCTTTTTTTGACGGAGATTGCAAAAAAAGCCGATGTCGTTCTTCCGGCCGCTTCTTTTGCAGAAACCACGGGAAGTTACACCAACAGCGAGCGCTTGATCCAAAAAATCAATCCGGCCATAAAGCCGCTGACGGGCCGAGAAAACTGGGAAATACTCATCAAGCTGATGGAATACATGGGCTATCAACAAAAAATCAAATCCCTGGAAGATGTTTGGGAAGAAATCCGCACCCTGGCGCCCATCTTTAAAGGCACAACCCTGGATGCCGCGGATGAAGGCTATTTCTGGCCGGGGGGGCGACCCATTTGTACCGTCCAGGATTTTGCGCAGGCGAAAGGCAAGATTGCCTTCAGCTTACCCCTTAATCACGTGGCTGCATTCCAGGCGGAGAAATGGGTGGATAGCGTAGAAAAATGGTTCGTGCAGTATTTTGAGGAAAAAGGTCTTCAAGCATAAGGATATTATAAAATCAAGGAGGTTGAACAATGGCAGCAAAAGTTATTTCCGGAAAACAGGTCGCAGAAGAAATCAGGGGAGAGTTAAAGCAAAAAGTCGCTGAATTGAAGGAGAAGGGTATTGTTCCCGGACTGGGTGTCGTGCTTGTGGGTGAAGATCCCGCTTCGGTTTCGTATGTCACCAGCAAAGCAAAGGGATGCGAAGAGATCGGCTTGTATGAAGAGACCATTCGACTGCCGGCAGATGCGACAGAAGAAGAGGTATTGAAGACCGTTGATGGACTGAACAAGGACCCGAAAATCAGTGGTATTCTTGTCCAGCTTCCCCTACCGGACCACATCAGCGTTGACCGCGTCATCGGTTATATTTCACCGGAAAAAGATGTAGACGGTTTTCATCCCGTTAACCTGGGCAAATTGCTGCGGGGAGAGCCCTGTCCCCTACCCTGCACGCCCCACGGCGTAAAGCAGCTCCTGGTCCGCTCCGGGAATGATCCCGCCGGGAAACACGTCGTTGTTTGTGGACGCAGCAATATTGTTGGAAAACCTTTAGCCGCGATTTTAATGCAAAAAGCAGAAGGGGCCAATGCCGTCGTTACCGTGGTTCATACCGGGGCCAAGGACATCAGCTATTATACCAAGCAAGCGGATATTTTGGTGGCTGCCATGGGGCGTCCAAATGCGATCACGGCAGATATGGTAAACGAAGGCACCGTGGTGATTGACGTCGGTGTTAATCGTGTTCCAGATTCATCGAAAAAGAGCGGTTTCCGCCTGGCTGGAGACGTTGATTATGAACCCGTTGCGGAAAAAGCTTCTTATATTACCCCGGTACCGGGGGGAGTAGGCCCGATGACCGTCACCATGCTGCTTTATAATACCGTTGAGGCAGCGATCTGGTTAAACCAGAGTTAGGAGGTATGCTGGATGCCCGCCAACCTGATTAAAGGGGATGAAGTGGCAGAAAGCGTCCGCACAGAAATTGTGAAAGAGTTGGGCCGCATCTATGATGAAACGGGCCTGACTCCCGGTCTTGCCGTTGTCTTGGTCGGGCAAAATCCTGCTTCCCTGTCATATGTTACCAACAAAGAAAAGCAGAGTAAAAAGCTGGGGTTCTATTCAGAGGTCCGGCGGTTGCCTGAGGATATCTCCCAGGATGATTTGTTCGAGGTGATAGAAGAACTCAACGAGGACGAAAAAATCCATGGGTTCATGGTCCAGCTGCCCCTGCCGGACCACCTTGACGAACGCGTCATCTTAAACGCGATAGATCCTGAAAAAGACATTGACGGCACGCACCCCATTAATATGGGCAAGCTGTTCAGCGACGAAGAAGGCTTCATTGCCTGCACGGCACACAGTATTTTGCATATGATCGAACATACGACGCAACCGGTCTATGGAAAGTCCGCCGTTTTGATTGGCCGCAGCAACATCGTGGGCAAGCCCCTGGCCCTGATTCTGCTGCGAAGAAATGCCTCCGTAACCCTCTGTCATTCAAAAACAGTGGGCTTGGCGGACATTTGTCGCGAAGCGGATATCCTGGTCGCTGCTGCGGGCCAGACAGGGTTGGTCAAGGGTGACTGGATCAAACCTGGTGCCATCGTGATCGATGTAGGCGTAACCCAGGTAGGGGACAGGCTCGTAGGTGACGTGGATTTTGACCAGGCCAAGGAGGTCGCGAGCTGGATATCGCCGGTTCCTGGAGGCGTAGGACCCATCACCATTACCATGTTGATGTGGAATGCGCTGCAAGCGTTTAAAAAACATCTTGAAAGCTGAACGAAAAAAGTTGAGTTCTTTGAAGATAAGGCATTTCAACCGTGAAGTGGTGAGCTTTGGGGCCAGGGGATTGCACAGCTGGCCTCAAAGCTGGAAATGCCGCTAGGGGGTCGAAAATGACCGCAAAAATCATTAATGGAGAACAGGCTGCAATCGAGGTCAAGGAAAAAATCAAACAAGATATCCAGTCCTTGCATGCAGATAAAGGCATTACACCGGGTTTGGCGATTCTTGTCGTGAAAAGTCCCGTCGGCCGGGTGCATATTGCGCAATTGAAAGAAAGAACGTGCCGGCAACTCGGGATCAAGTGCCGGGTTTTTAACCTACCCGAAACCACAACAGACGAAGAAATCGTCCACCTGATCGAACGGCTCAATGAAACCGATCTTGTCCACGGGATCAACATCCATCCTCTACCGCCTCACCTGGACCATACCCTGATCTCACAGATCGTGGAACCGCGCAAAGATGTCGAAGGACTGCATTTTATAAATATGGGAGACTTCTTGATCGGGGAACACCATATGCCGCCTTTCGTGGCCAAGGGTATTATCAAGCTGATTGACTCAACCGGTGAAAAGATTGAAGGCAAAAGGGCCGTTGTCGTCGGGCGCAGCCAGCTTGTAGGAAAACCGGTAGCCTTCATGCTGCTGGAAAGAAATGCAACTGTGAGCATCATCCATTCTCAGACCCCGGACCTTTCCGCCTTCACCAAGCAAGCGGACATCCTGGTGGTGGCTGTGGGGCATCCCTATACCATTACAGGGGATATGGTTAAAGAAGGCGCGATCGTGGTGGACGTCGGCCTGAGCCAGGTTGGCACTCGCCTGGTGGGCGACGTGGACCACGGTGAAGCGCAGGAAAAGGCCAGTTGGATTACCCCGATCACGGGCGGCGTTGGCCCCGTAACGATTGCAATGCTTTTAGACAATTTGGTCGAGGCTTGTAAACTGTTATGAAAAAGGATGCCATTTACCGTGTATCCCAGGTTAACCGCTACCTCAAAGAGATATTATTTCAAGACGCCCTTTTACAGGACATCCAGGTCCTGGGTGAAATATCGAATTTCAAACACCACAAGCCCTCGGGGCATATGTATTTTACATTAAAAGAAGAGGAGCAGATCTTACGGGCCGTTTTTTTTAGACAAAAGAACAGACATCTGACCTTTTTACCGGCCGAGGGCATGAGCGTGATTGCCAGGGGCAGCACCTCGATTTATGAACGCGGCGGGTATTTTCAACTTTATATCGAGGAACTGGAACCCGAAGGACAGGGGGCGCTCTACCAGGCTTTTGAACAGCTCAAAGAAAAATTGCAAGAACAAGGGCTTTTTGATGCGGCGCACAAAAAGCCCTTGCCCTCTATTCCAGGGAACGTTGGCGTAATCACCTCGCCCGGCAGCGCAGCGGTTCGAGATTTCATTACAACACTGCGACGGAGATTTCCTTTTATACAGTTGACCATCTATCCTGTCGCTGTCCAGGGAAAGGATTCTGCCGCACAAATCGTCCAGGCCCTGGAAGTGATGGACCGGCGGGGAGAATTTGATGTGCTGGTCATAACCCGCGGGGGTGGTTCCCTGGAAGAGCTGTGGTCTTTTAATGATGAAGGCGTTGCCCGGGCCATCTTTCAAGCAAGAACTCCCGTGATTTCAGCAGTGGGTCACGAAACGGATTTTACCATCGCAGATTTTGTCGCCGACTGCAGGGCTTCAACGCCTACTGCCGCGGCGGAGCTTATTGCTCCCGATAGGAATGAGCTGGAAAAACAGGTCCAGGTCATGAAGGTTCGTTTGGAACGCGCTGTTAAAAACAGCCTGGCAGGCCGCTTGCATCTGCTGAAGCACCTTTCCAGTGCCAGGTTCCACCGGTATTTGCGAGATAAGATCTATTACCACCTGCAGAGGATTGATGAGCTATGGTTGAGGATGTCACGTGGTATCAAATACGATTTACAGCTGAAGCGCGCCACGGTAAAAAACCTGGAAGATCGCCTGCAGGCGTTAGATCCGATGCGGGTTTTGGGACGGGGATTTGCCCTGGTTGTGGATGAAAACCAGCAGCTGATCAAGGGCATCAGCCTTCTGAGAGAAAATCGTGAAATAGAAGTCATTTTTGTCGATGGGCGGGCCCGCTGCCTGGTCAAAGAAATTGAAAAAACAGGCGAGTAACTCTATCCCGGGTTAAATTGTTTAAGGAAGGAAGATTTGCCTTGGCGAAAAAACCTTTAGAAGACTTAACCTTTGAAGAGGCCATTAAAAAACTGGAAAGCACCGTTGAAAAACTGGAGAAGGAAGAGCTAACCCTCGATGAAACCCTGCAAAACTTCCAGGAAGGGATGAAGTTGACCCAACACTGCAAAAACATCCTGAGTCAGGCGGAAGAAAAGGTTGAGCTGCTGCTCGAAGACGGGACAAAAGTAGAATTCAGCAGCGAGGATGATCCTTTTTAAAGAGACAATGGAGTCTTCCAGGAGGCGAGGATTTGCCGCATGAAAAATCACCCGGAGCGTTTCAAGAAGCAGGTTGCGCTTGTGGAGCAGGCCATGGACCTGTATCTGCCCGCAGAGGACTGTTACCCGGAAAACATTCATAAGGCCATGCGCTACAGCGTTTTTGCAGGAGGAAAGCGCATCCGCCCCGCCTTGCTCCTGCTTGCCGCGGAGCTCTTCACGGAAAGCACCTCCCAGGCCGTGCCGGCGGCATGTGCCGTAGAGTTTATTCACACTTATTCCTTGATCCACGACGATCTGCCCGCCATGGACGACGATGCCTACAGGAGGGGTCAGCCGACCTGCCACAAGGTCTATGGTGAAGCTATTGCCATCCTGGCCGGAGATGCCTTGTTGACCCTGGCATTTGAGATTTTAAGTAGCCGCAATCCTGCAGCGGGCCCTGATCCTTTTTCTCCTGCTTATGCACTGCACGTCGCGCCTGAAACCCGGCTGCGGGTGATTTATGAAATCGCCCGGTCTTCCGGTGTAAACGGCATGATCGGGGGCCAGGTTGTCGATATGGAATCTGAAGGGAAAAATCCTGGCCAGGAAGTGATTGCTTATATTAACCAGAAAAAGACCGGCGCGTTGATCGAGGCCTCCCTGCGAGCCGGTGTGCTGCTGGGAGGAGGCCGGGAGGAGGACCTCTCCCGCCTGGGCCGCTTCGGCTCACTGTTGGGTGAAGCGTTTCAGCTGGTGGATGATCTCCTTGATGTGCAGGGAGATCGGGACAAAATGGGTAAAGCTGGCGGGATGGATGCACAGCGCGAAAAGGCCACCTATGTAGCAGCGCAGGGCCTGCAAAAAACCATGGATAAGCGAGACGAGCTCTATCGCCAGGCCATGTTGCTTCTGGCGCCCTACGGAGATGCGGCCCGGGCCCTGCAGGAAATCACCGGGTTTGTTTTTTACAGGGATTACTGAGGGATTGCCAGATCGATGATCACGGGCAAGCATTTGGCAAAATCTTGAGATTAATAAGGCAGTGTGCTATAATTAACTTGGGACATAGGTGGTGCAGTATTCTAGTTAGGCAAACGCTTCTGAAGGCGGGCCTAAAAATCCGCCAAAGGGCACATCAATGAAGTTCCTGGTGCCGGCTGCCGAAGCCCAGTCGGGGGTTGGTGCTGGGAGTTAAGAAGGATGGGGCGATCTACAAAGGCATGTAGGCGTTGACCCTACCTTCGTGGAGACCTAAGTTCGTGGTTAATTGCCTTACTGGGAAAGCGCTACGGCTTAGGCTAGAACCTGTGTGCGGCAGACGCTGGGCACAGTGTAGCCTGCCTTGAGTGGTCCTGCGGGGAGAAAGGCAGCAACCTGCCTTAGGAAACCAGGACTGCAAAAGAGGCTAGGAAGCGTAAATGCACTATCGAGGAAAACTCCTAGACTGTTCCCACCTGTGGGAGATCATGTGGGGATTAAAGTGCGGTCTTAGTGGCAATCCAGCCCTGCCGCTGGCAACACGGCAGAGATGTCTTTAAAAGGAAACTGCCCGCTGGCAACAGCGAGGTAGGCATCTGGGAAAACCTGCTGGACCTGAAGCCGTAAAGTTTACTCACATGATTGCCACCTAAGTCCTTTATTACTTATGAGGTGTTGGGGGTATTGGCCAACAGCAAGCAAACCCAGAGAAAGCAGAGAACGGTTCGCTGGATCCTTAAGGCCAGTATCTGGACTTTTTTTTTGGCTTCTGGTTTAGCTCTGATCACCCGGTTGCTCGTGCAGGGGATCAATTCCACCATTGTTTCTTTCCTGATCCTTTTTATGATTATTTTTATCGGAATCCTGTTTGATACCATTGGAACGGCTGTGGCGGCAGCGGATGAAATGCCCTTTCACTCCAAGGCGTCGAAAAAAATATACGGCGCCAAAAAAGGAATCTATTTGGTAAAAAACGCTGAAAAAGTGGCTAATTTTTGTAACGATGTGATCGGGGATATCAGCGGTGTGATCAGTGGTACCATCGGGGCCTTTATCATTATCAACCTCGCCTTTCTCCGACCGGGGATAAACGAACTGTACTTGAATATCTTTCTCGCGGGGATGATTGCCGCGATAACCGTAGGCGGAAAGGCCGTGGGAAAGTACCTGGCGATCAATCATTCCACGGAAGTGGTTTTTGCGGCGGCGCGGGTTTTAACAGCTATGGATAAAATTACCTTTTGGGGAACCAACACGCAGCAGCAAAGGCGCGGTTAATTCCTGGTGGAAGTGGGTATTGCTTTGAGTTTGCTCCTGGAAAGCATCAACGAACCCGGAGATTTAAAAAAGTGCAGCGTGCAAGAGCTGGAGCGTATTGCCGCGGAAATACGCCGGTTAATTGTTTCTGTGATCGCTCAACGGGGAGGGCACCTGGCTTCAAGCCTTGGTGTGGTCGAATTAACTTTGGCCCTCTACAGTGTGTTTAACCTCCCGGAAGACCGGGTGATCTGGGATGTGGGACACCAGTCTTATGCGCATAAAATCATCACGGGTCGCCGGGAACAATTTAAACAAATCCGCAGTTTTGGCGGGATCTGTGGTTTCCCCAGGAGAGATGAAAGCATCTACGACGTCTTCAACGTGGGGCACAGCAGCACCTCGTTGTCTGCCGCGTTGGGGATCGCCCGGGCCAGAGATTTAAAACAGCAAACGAATCACGTGATTGCCGTCATCGGTGACGGCGCCTTAACCGGCGGAATGGCGTTTGAAGCCCTTAACTATGCCGGTGTTGCCAATACCGACCTGATCGTCGTCTTAAACGACAACGAACTTTCCATCAACGAGAACGTGGGCGGCCTGCCTTCTTACCTGGCCCGCTTGCGCACAGATCCGAAATACTCCAGGCTTAAAGAGGACCTGGAACATGTCCTGGGACGCATTCCCCATATCGGTAAAACCATGGTTCGTTCCGCCGAGCGCATCAAGGACAGTGTCAAGTATCTGCTTGTTCCCGGCATCCTGTTTGAAGAGTTAGGGTTTACCTACCTGGGACCCATTAATGGCCACAATATTCTGCAGCTCCAGGAACTGTTCCGCCAATCCAAGACCATCAAGGGGCCGGTATTAATCCATACCGTGACAACGAAGGGTAAAGGGTACAAACCGGCAGAAGAAGCACCCCAAAAATTTCACGGTGTGGGAAAATTTGATCCGCAAACCGGCAGGTTCCCTCCCAAGCGCAATCCTTTTACATACAGCCAGCTATTCAGTGCGACCTTACACCAGCTGGCAGCAGAAGACGCTTCCATCATCGCCCTGACCGCGGCTATGACTGCGGGAACAGGGCTGGAATCTTTCGCTGCCAAATGGCCGCAGCGGTTTATCGACGTGGGTATCGCTGAGCAAAACGCGGTAACCATGGCAGCGGGACTGGCTGCCGAGGGTTTTAAACCGGTCGTGGCGATCTACAGTACTTTTTTGCAGCGGGCGTATGACCAGATCCTGCATGATGTCTGCTTGCAGGGGCTGCCGGTGCTTTTCGCCGTGGATCGGGCAGGACTTGTGGGCGAAGATGGAGAGACCCATAACGGTCTATTTGACGTGGCTTATTTACGTCATCAGCCGGGTATCACCCTGATGGCTCCTGGAAGCGGTACGGAATTAACGGCAATGTTGAAGCTGGCCTTGACCCTGGACTCGCCTTCGGCGATTCGTTACCCCCGGGGCCCGGCCGCAGAACCTCTCCCCCCGGAACCCTGTGAGCTGGCTTACGGCCGAGGCAAAGTGCTCAAGGAAGGCCATGATCTCTTGATCCTGGCCATGGGTTCCATGGTGCAAGCCGCCCTGGAAGCCCATGAATCCCTTCTGAAAGCGGGCATAAAAGCCTGTGTCTTGAATCCGCGTTTTATCGTTCCCCTGGATGATGAACTCATCTGCGGGCGGGCAAAACAATGTAAAAATATCCTGACAGTAGAAGAAGGAGTTACCCGGGGCGGTTTTGGCAGCGCGGTGCTGGAATTGTTTGCGGAAAAAGGATTAGCGGATCTCCGGGTGAAGCTGATGGGCGTAGATGATCCCTGCACCGGTCATGGCAGCCGGGATCAAATCCTGGAGAGCGCTGGCCTTACGGCCGGAAGTATTGTCCAGGAGGCAAAAAAACTCTGTAAAATTCGAGAGAGAGTCTAAGGGAGTTCCCATGAAAGGGCGCACGGAAAAAGATCGCCTGGATAACCTGCTTTTGCGCATGAAGCTGGTGGACACGAGAAACCGGGCCCGGGCAGAAATCATGGCGGGCAATGTGCTGGTTGACGGTATCGTGAAAGATAAACCCGGCTTTTCGGTCCCGGTATCTGCAGAAATCAAGCTGAAAAAGCCGCTGCACCCCTTCGTCAGCCGCGGCGGCCTGAAGCTTGAGAAGGCGCTGCGTGAATTCCGGGTTGTACTTGCAGGAAAAATCGTTCTCGATATTGGGGCGTCAACGGGAGGGTTTACCGATTGTGCTCTCCAACACGGCGCGTCCCTAGTCTATGCCCTGGATGTAGGTTTTGGCCAACTGGCTTGGGCGCTGAGAAACCATCCCCGCGTTGTAAACCTGGAACGATTTAATGCCCGGGACTTGAAACGGGAACATCTGGATAGAAAGCCGGACCTGGCACTCATCGATGTATCCTTTATCTCCCTGCGGCACATTTTGCCCACGGTGGCCAGCTTCCCGGTCAAAGAAGTCATCTGCCTGGTCAAACCACAGTTCGAGGCCCAAAAAGCCCAGGTCGGGAAAAAAGGTGTGATAAAAAACGCCGCGGTGCATCGAGAAATACTCATGAAGATCACCGCTGCTGCGGCGCAACTGCAGTACGGGCTGCAAGGCTTCACGTATTCCCCGGTGCAGGGCCCCCGGGGCAATATCGAGTTTTTCGCTTATTTCAAACACGATCACGCAAAGGACCGTTTCCCCGGCCAGCAGGGAATCGAGCCGTGGGTCAGGGCTGTGGTTGATGAAGCTCATCGCTACTTTGCAAAGAAAGAGGAAGCGACTCCCCGGCGATAAGAACGCGGCGGTGGAACGTGTTTTTTCGATTAAACTTCGAGGGTGATGGAACCTGTTTAAAGGCATTGGCGTAATACCCAACTGGCAAAAAAAGAATACCCATGCGGTCATTGCAAGCATTCAATCGTTTTTTGCTAAACACGGTGTCCCCGTTTACATCGTACCGGAAAGCTCTCCCTTGCTGCACCTACCTTCACCGATCAAGCAACTGGAGAAATGGCCTGCAATGGTGGACGTTGTCATTGTCGTGGGCGGCGATGGCACTTTTTTGCGGGTATCCAGGGAACTGGCCCACATGGATCTTCCCATGCTGGGGGTTAACATGGGACATAAAGGGTTTTTGGCAGAGATTGAAGTCCCGGAGCTGGAGCATTACCTGGAACTATTAATCCAGGGAGATTACCTGCTGGGTGAACGGATGATGCTCCAGGCGGACGTGTTCCGCCACGGCCAGCCATACAAGTCCTTTATTTCTTTGAACGATGTGATTATCTCCCGGGGACCTTTTTCCAGGATCATCAGGCTAAATACATACGTAAACGATGATTTTTTGGAGTGTTACCCCGGCGATGGGATGATCATCGCCAGTCCGACCGGTTCGACAGGTTACTCCCTGTCCGCGGGAGGCCCGATCTTAAACCCCATGTTAAAGGCCCTGGTCATTACCCCCATCTGCCCGCACCTCTTATACCAGCGTTCGGTCGTTGTTCACATGGAAGACCTGGTGACCGTTAACGTCGCGACAAAACAGGGAGAAGTTTTCCTCACTTTTGACGGACAGGAAGGGTTTGCCTTGCAATACCAGGATGTGATCAAAGTACAAAAAGCGAGCTGCGTGACCCGGGTGGTGAATTTTCGCGGGAACAACTTTTATAAACTTTTGCATGACAAGTTAATGGATGCGTAGCGGCAGGAACAAGAACGGGATGTCCCTTCGGTTCCTGGAGACGAAGGAAGCAGGGATGATGTCTTTCCCTGCTGCGAGGTTGCTGATGGAGGTACTGCCTTGCTGGTTTTTTTATCGATGAAAAATTTCGCGTTAATCGAAGAACTTTCTTTTGACCTCTACCCGGGTTTGAATGTCTTAACCGGTGAAACGGGGGCCGGGAAATCCATCGTGGTGGGTGCGATCAGCCTGCTCTTGGGGGAAAGGGCTTCCAGCGAGCAGATTCGCTCCGGTTTTGACAAGGCCGTGATCGAAGCGGCTTTTACGTGGTCCGGGGTCCAGCCGGCCCTGGCGATGAAACTGCAGGAGATCGGGGTTGAACCCGCGGAGAACTTGATTCTTTCCCGGGAGATATCCGCAAGCGGGCGCAACGTTTGCCGGGTGAATGCCCGCATGGTGCCGCTCTCTACCCTGAAGGAAATAGGACGCTTCCTGGTGGACTTACACGGGCAGCACAGCCATCAATCCTTGCTGCATGCGGAGCAAAATCTCCTCCTGCTGGATGAGTTCGGCGGAGAGGCGTTGCTAGAGGAGAGAGAACATTGGCAGTCTCTCTACCAGAAAAGGCAGAAAATTCAGCAGGCGTTAAAGGCGCTGGGAGAGAATCCCCAAGAACGGGCCCGTAAGTTGGAGCTGTTGTCTTACCAGCGGGATGAGATCGCAGCCGCCGCCCTGGATCCGCAGGAAGAAGAGCGCCTGCAGCAGAAGCTTTCCCTGCTGGATAACCAGGAGAAACTGCTCGCGGCGGTTCACCGGGCGTACCATGAACTCTACCAGGGTGAGTCTGAAACAATACCGGTTTTGGATCGAATCAATCGCATAAAAGAGGAGCTGCTTATGCTCAGCCGCTTTGATCCGGAGTTTCAAGGGTATGCGGAAGTCCTGGAAGAAGCTTCTACAGGATTGACGGAGTTAAGTCACGAGCTCTTCCGTTACCAGGACCGTCTCAACTTTTCAGCGGAGGAACGCCAGGAGACGGAGGACCGCCTGGAAATCTATCGAAACTTAAAAAGAAAATACGGTCAAACGGTACAGGAGGTGCGGGCCTTTCAAGAAAGATGTCAAAAGGAGATCGAAGACCTGGAAAATAGTGAAGCCCGTTTAACAGCCCTGGAGAGGGAACGGCAAGCCATCGAGGAGCAGATGAAGCTTCGTGCTGCTGCTCTCTTTGCAAAAAGGAAAGACGCCGCAGAGACCATCGAATCGCTGGTGATCGAATTGCTGCAGGAACTGGGGATCGCGGGCGGAAAATTCCAGGTTTCTTTCCGCCAGAAGGAAACGCCCGATCGCCTGGGGAAAGAAAACGTGGAGTTTTTGTTTTCGGCAAACCCGGGTGAAGAAGCGAAACCCCTGTCCAGGATTATTTCTGCCGGGGAAATGGCCCGGGTCATGCTGGCCTTGAAGAGCATTTTGGCTGAACAGGATCATATTCCCACATTGATCTTTGATGAAATCGACAGCGGGATCGGGGGGAAAACCATCCAGCGGGTGGCTGAAAAACTGGCGGATCTTAGCGCGTATCACCAGGTGGTTTGTGTCACCCACAGCCCTCATATTGCCGGAAAAGCCCATCACCAGTATAACATTTACAAAGAATTCAGCAGCAACCGCACGGTAACCCGGCTGAAATACCTGGACACAAACATGCGTATTGAAGAAATCGCCCGCATGCTGGGAGGCGAAGAGAGCAGCGAAATTACAAAACGCCACGCCGAAAAGTTACTGGAAAAAGACCAGGGAAGAACATGATCTTATCTGGCAGTTTTAGACGAGAAAATTGCCCTGAAGCAGGGTGAACACCGAAACTGCATCCTGGCCACTTCAACGGGATAATAAGCCGGCGGGAGCCGATAGGATAATGAAGAATAGTAAAAAAGAAGCAGCAAGAAAAGGAGGTGTCACTTGCTTTAACGATCCGGTTAAGGCAAGCAACAACAATGAACTTTGACTTTACGCCCGAACAGGTAGACATGAAAAAAGCCGCCCGCGAGTATGCGGAAAAAGCCATGATTCCCGTTGCGGCCAAGTACGACGAGGAAAATGAAACACCCATCGACCTGCTCAAAGAAATGATCTACCAGGGATACAGCACCATGACGATCCCTGAAGAATACGGCGGAGGCGGGATGGACTGTGTGACCTCCTGCCTGGTGGTAGAAGAGCTGTCCCGGGGCTGCGCCGGGATCACAACCAGCGCTGCAGCCAATTCCCTGGCCGCTTACCCCATCCTGGTGGGCGGGAGCCACGAGCAAAAAGAAAAATACTTAACCCCTCTGTCTGAGGGGAAATTTGCCGCGTTCTGCCTAACGGAGCCGGGTGCGGGCTCTGACGCCGCCGCCATTTCTACCCTGGCCAAGAAGGTGGACAAGGGGTACATGATCAACGGACGGAAGTGTTTCATCACCAACGGGGGCATTGCAGACTATTACACCGTTTTTGCCACCGTTGACCGCTCCCGCGGCGCGCGGGGGCTCACGGCGCTCGTGTTAGAACGCGATTTTCCCGGCCTGGAGCCCGGGAAAAAAGAGAATAAAATGGGTATCCGGGCCTCCAATACCACGGAAGTCCTCTTTGAAGATGTCTTCGTGCCGGAAGAGAATGTTTTAGGCCAGGAAGGCGGCGGTTTTCGCATTGCCATGACCACCCTGGATATTTCACGCCCCATGGTCGGGGCCATGGCCGTGGGTATCGCCCGGGCGGCATATGAGCGTGCCGTGAGCTATGCCCGGGAGCGAGAGCAGTTCGGGAAGCCTATCAGCTCTTTCCAGGCCATTCAATTCAAGCTGGCAAATATGGCCATGAAAATTGAAGCAGCCAGGCTGCTGGTGCTGCAGGCGGCTTTTAAAGTTGATAAACAGGAAAAACGCCTGTCGGCCCATTCTGCCATGTCCAAGGCTTTTGCCGGGGATATGGCCATGGAAGTCACCACCGAAGCCCTGCAGGTGATGGGCGGTTACGGCTACATGAAGGATTACCCCATGGAGAAATACATGCGGGATGCCAAGATCATGCAAATTTACGAGGGCACCAGTGAAATTCAACGACTTGTGCTGGCCAATGAAGTCTTAAAAGGCCGAGTTTAGTTCTCGGTCCAGCGCGATATGTAAAGGATGTGTGCAGGTATGGCGGGCAGCAATGACCTGGTCATAGACTTCCACCTCCACGTGGGCAGCCGGGAGATGACGAAACCTTTTGTTTGGGAATGGATCGAAAGTTTTGTCCCGCGGGGAAGCGGCCTGGATAGGGTATCAGATTCCCGGGGAGAAATTGACCCGGGCAAACTTTCTGAGCTCTTAAAAGAAAACGGCGTCGATTACGGGGTTTGCCTGGCCGAATCTTCCCCGATCTCCACGGGGATGACCTCCAATGAATACGTGGCGGCATTCTGTCAAAACCACCCCCGGCTGATCCCTTTTGCCAATATTAATCCGTACCTGGTCACCCGGCCGGAAGAAGAGCTCCTCTACTGCCTGGAAGATCTGCAGATGTGGGGACTCAAACTGCTTCCCTCGTACCAGCATTTTTATCCCCATGACCGCCGGCTGTACCCCCTCTACCAGGTAGCCCAGGACCGGGGAATCGTGATCATGTCTCATACGGGCAGTTCGATTTTTCCCTGGACAAGGCTGCGCTATGCCGACCCCATTTACTGGGACGATGTGGCGGTGGATTTTCCTCATCTAACCATTTTGCTGGTCCACAGCGGTCGCGGGTTCTGGTATGACAAAGCCGCATTCCTGGCCCAACTCCATCGAAACGTCTACCTGGAGATTGCCGGATTGCCTCCCCAAAATTTGTTGCAGTATCTCCCCGGGCTGGAAAGACTGTCTTCCAAGACCATTTTTGGGACCGATTGGCCGGCTGTTCCCTCCATCAAAAAGAACATTGAAACCATCGAAGGGCTTCCCCTGTCGGAAGAAGGTAAAAGAAAGATCCTGGGCTTAAATGCGGCCCGGCTGCTGAAGCTGCGAGATAAACCGTGACGACTGGAAAATCAACCTGCGCAGGAAGCGGGAGAGAAGTAATGCCCTGCCGGGCCCAAAACCGGTTCCGGCATAAATACGATGAGAAAAGAGGTGTTCCTGGTGGAGCTTGAAGAAAAAACGCTGCGCTCCAGTTATCCCTTTCGCGGTAAGGTGGTTACCGTGCGCGTGGATGAGGTGCTCCTGCCCGACGACAACGAAAGCAAGCGTGAAATCGTGGAGCACGCAGGAGCGGTGGCGATCATTCCTATCAATGATAATCAGGAAGTGCTTTGTATCCGCCAGTTTAGGAAAGCTGCCGAGAAAGTTCTCTTGGAAATACCGGCGGGCCTGATCGAGAAAGGGGAAACACTGGAAGCCTGTGCGCAAAGGGAATTGGCCGAAGAGATCGGGTTTGCGAGCAACAAACTGGTGAAGCTTACTTCGTTTTATCCGTCGCCGGGCTTTTCCAGCGAAGTGATTCACATCTACCTGGCACAAGATCTAGTAAAAAAGACCGTGGCCCAGCCGGACGATGAATTTATTTTACTGGAAAGTTTTCCCCTGAAAGAAGGGCTCGCCAAAATTCAAAGCGGGGTTGTGGAAGACGGAAAAACCATTGTCGGCCTGCTGATGGCACGGCAATACCTGGGATTGTAGGGTCTTCTACTGTGGTTAAAGATATGAAAAGATTGTTATCCCGACAAAACATTTTTAAAGGGTTTTTAACCAGCCGCGTGGAATAGTTGGTTATTGTTGCGCAATCTGGCAAGA
Organism: Syntrophomonadaceae bacterium; assembly: GCA_003556225.1. Lineage (GTDB taxonomy): Bacteria > Bacillota > Dethiobacteria > DTU022 > UBA8154 > SKMY01. Next base: position 33,637 of record PWRN01000027.1, on the reverse strand, counting down.
AAGTTGCGCGAGGGTTTTCTTTTTTCGTTTCAATCCCGTGGGTTCATGGCAAGCAGGAACATAACCGGTTTTTTCCTGGACGGGTCTAATCACCAGGCCGCGGAATTATCGTAAAGGGGTTATTACCGGATGGAGCAGCTTTTGAAAGAATATATTTATCATCTTTCCGTGGAAAAAGGACTTGCCGACAATACCCTGGAGTCTTACCAGCGAGACCTGAAAAAATATGTGGCTTTCTTGCAAAAAAACAACGTGCAATGCTTCAAAGAGACTTCCAGGAAGCAGATCAGCGATTATTTAAACCTGCAGCAAGAAAACGGCCTGGCCCCTTCATCCATCGGCCGAAGTCTCGCTTCCCTGCGATCCTTTTACCAGTTCCTTTTAAAAGAACAGTTTATTCAGGAAAACCCCGCCATCGAGCTCGAAACCCCGAGAATGGAAAAGAAACTGCCCCATGTGCTCTCCTTTAGCGATATCGAACTTCTGCTGGAACAACCCCAGACCAATTGTGAAATTGGCACCAGGGATAAAGCCATGCTGGAGCTCATCTACGCGACCGGGATCCGCGTTTCTGAACTGGTGTCCTTGAACCTCAATCATGCCAACATCAAAATGGGGTTCTTGCGCTGTGATGGCAAAGGTGGAAAAGAGAGAATGATCCCGCTGGGATCCGTCGCCATCCATTGCTTGCAGGATTATTTAGCACGCAGCCGCAGAAAATTATTGAAGAACCAGGACGAAAAGGCACTTTTTCTCAACCAGCACGGTAAACGTTTAACCCGGCAGGGGTTCTGGAAGATATTAAAAAAGTATGTTCTCCGGGCAGGCATTAATGCAGAGATTACGCCGCATACGCTGCGCCATTCTTTCGCGACCCACTTGCTGGAAAATGGCGCAGATTTGCGTTCAGTCCAGGAGATGCTGGGTCATGCGGATATCTCCACGACTCAGATTTACACCCAGCTGACGCGGAAGAAAATCAAGGAAGTGTATGACCAGGCTCATCCTCGCGCCTAGACGTGCTGCCGCGAACTGCAGACCAGCCTTTTCCAGCGCCGGGCTAGGAAACGGGTGATCACATGAACGTGCATCGTATCGTAATCCTGGTATTGGACGGCCTGGGGGTGGGTGCCTTGCCCGATGCGTACCTGTACGGGGATGAGGGCAGCAATACCCTGGGCCATGTTCTCTCCGCTTCTCCAGGTTATTCCCTGCCGGGCCTCGTCTCCCTGGGTCTGGGGGAACTGGTGGAGTCCCTGGAGACAACCCCGCAGATCCGGGGCGCCTATGGTAAAATGGCCCAGCGTTCCCGCGGCAAGGATACCATCTCCGGCCACTGGGAACTTGCAGGTGTTCCCGTGGATCAACCGTTCCCCGTTTATCCTCAAGGCTTTCCCGAAGCGGTGATCACTCCCTTTGAAGCCTACGTGGGAAAAAGGGTCCTTGGCAACTTGGCTGCATCGGGAACGGAAATCATTAACCACCTGGGTAAGGCGCACCTGGAAACTGGACGGCCCATCGTCTATACTTCAGCAGACAGCGTCTTCCAGGTTGCAGCCCACGAAGATGTGGTTCCCGTGGAAACCCTTTATGATTGGTGTGTAAAGGCGCGGAAGGAGATTTTCCTGGGGGAACATGCCGTGGGCAGGGTGATTGCCCGCCCTTTTCAGGGATCGGCCGGTCATTTCTTTCGCACCGAGAACCGGAAAGACTTTTCTTTGCCGCCTCCCGCACCGACCTTGTTGGATGCCGTAAGCCAGGCCGGGCTCGAGGTATGGGTTGTTGGCAAAGCCTACGATATTTTTTCAGGACAGGGAATCACGCGGCACCAGCAAGACCGGGGTAACAAAGGCATCATGCAAAGCTTGATGGGGTGTATCGAACAACCCTTTCGGGGGATCATCTGGGCGACCCTGGTTGATTTTGATATGCTCTACGGTCACCGCAATGATGTGAAGGGGTTTTTGGGGGCGCTGGAAGTTTTTGATCAATTTTTAAGGGCTTTCATCAGCCGCTTACACGAGGAAGATGTGCTTTTTATCACGGCTGACCACGGCTGCGACCCGACCTTTGCAGGCACGGATCACACCAGGGAGTATGTTCCCCTGCTGGTTTACGGCCGGCAGGTCAAGGCGATTTCTTTAGGCACCCGCCAGAGTTTTGCGGACCTTGGAGCAACAGTTGCCGACCTGCTGGGTGTTGCCGCATCGCTGGAAGGGGTCAGCTTTGCCCGGGATCTCAACTATAAGGAGTAAACCATGCAAGCATTGGATTTGATTATTAAAAAGCGAGACGGCCAAAGCCTGTCTCCCGAGGAAATCCAATTTCTGATCCATGAATACAATACCGGGTCCATACCGGACTACCAGATGGCTTCGCTGCTGATGGCCATTTATTTTCGGGGTTTAAACGCCAAGGAAACCAATGCCCTCACCACGGCGCTGGCCTATTCCGGAGAAGTGCTTGATTTTTCATCCCTGGGTAAAACCGTGGTGGACAAGCACAGCAGCGGCGGGGTTGGCGACAAGGTGACCCTCATTTTGACCCCCATCGTTGCTGCCGCAGGAATCCCGGTGGCAAAAATTTCGGGCCGCGGGTTGGGCTTTACAGGGGGCACCATCGATAAACTGGAGAGTATTCCCGGCTTTAATGCCCGGCTTTCCATCCAGCGTTTTAAAGAGATCGTCCAGGACAATAACCTGGCGATCATGATGCAAACCGAGGGGTTAACCCCGGCTGAAGGGAAGCTTTACGCCTTGCGAGACGTGACGGGAACGGTAGAAAACATCTCCCTGATTGCGGCGTCCATCATGAGTAAAAAAATGGCCGCGGGAACCCAGGCCATTTTGCTGGATATCAAGGCGGGGCGCGGGGCTTTCATGGAAGGCCTTGATGACGCGTTCAACCTGGCCGAGATTCTCGTAAGGATCGGGAAGGACATGGACCGCCGCGTGGTCGCTGTTGTTTCTGATATGAGCCAGCCCCTGGGTTTCGCTGTTGGAAATGCCCTGGAGGTCATCGAAGCGGTGAAAGTGCTGCAGGGTCAAGGGCCCTGGGATGTGGAACGGCTTTGCGTGCAGCTGGCCGGTTACATGTTTGCCATGGTGGGCAAAGTAAGAAATCCCGAAGAAGGCCAGGAGCAGGCGGAAAAACTGCTGAAAAACGGCAGCGCCTACCAGAAGCTTAAAGATACCGTCAAGGCGCAGGGGGGAGAGGTCGCATACCTGGAAAACACGGATCTCTATCCGAAAGCCCGGATTGTTCATAAAGTGAAAGCAAAAAAAGCGGGTTATCTCTGTGAAATTGATGCCAAACGGGTGGGCCGGGCTGCCGTCTGGCTGGGCGTGGGGCGTATGTACAAAGATCAGCAGATCCGGCCAGAGGTGGGTGTGGTCTTAAACCGCAAAATCGGAGACAGCGTGGTCAAGGGCGAAACCCTGGCCTTTGTGCATGCGAACAATGAAGCTTCCTTGAAAAATGCCAGCAAAGAACTGGCAAATGCCTTTGATATCTGCGATGAAAAGGTTGAATCTCCCCATTTAATCTACGGCGTGGTTCCCCCGTTTCCCAGCTAACGAAAAGAGCCCCTGCAGCCGTGCTCACGGCATCTTTCTCTATACATGGGAGCATATTTCTTTACTTTATGATCAAGCTTGCTCAGACATAAACCCTTGTTTCCCTGCTTCCCCTCAGCCACTGGATTTGCGACTAATCATGTTGCGGTGCTCGCTGAGGGCAAGCAGGAAAACGGCGCGAAACCTGACTAAATTGGACAGCCAAAGTCTTTTATGTAAAGGCAAATCGGATTTGCGTTGAGGGCAAGCAGGGAACAAAGAGTTTGTTCTTGCGTAAACCTGGTCACCAGGTTTTTTTATGTTTCCGGTTATTTGTTCCCTTACCACGATATGGTATAATGGGAACGTGCATGCAGTTGCGCATTCGTATCGGTCAAAAATTGCCCCGCTTGGAATAAGCTGAAAGGGTTCATGGTAATGACCAATCTCCTTCCCTTAATCAACGAGCGCCTCTCCAGGGACCTGCAAATATTGTTTTACCTCTGCAGTTACTGCGCCCGTTGCGGCGGGTCCCGGATCTATGCCGTGGGAGACGTTGTGCGAGACCTTTTTCTCCATCAACCCAGTCCAGAAATTTCTTTGTTAATTGACGGCTCGGCCGTTGATTTTGCTCATCGCTTACACAAGCTCTTTGAAGGCCGACTGCAGGTCATGGAGAAATTCGGAACGGCAGATTTTTTTTTGCAAGACCATACCGTGGTGAAAATGACCACCGCCAGGCGGGAATTTTCTTTAAAAACCCTGGACGAAGCGCCTGGAGACGACGTATTTTTAAAGAGTGATATGTATAACCAGGATTTTACGATCGATACCATGGCCTGTTCCTTGAATACGGACACCTACGGGCAACTGTACGATTATTTTCGCGGAAAGGATGACCTGGAACAGGGGCTGATTCGCGTTCTTTACAAGCTCAGTTTTGTGGACGAGCCAGTCCGGGTTTTTCGGGCCGTGCGCTGTGAACAGAGGTATCAATTCGAACTTGAAACAGAAACATACCACCAGTTAGTTGCGGCCGGCCATAACCATTTGACCAGCCGCTTGAGCAAAGGAAGGTTGTACGAGGAAGCATTTTTGATCTTCAGGGAACCGTCCCCTGTTGCCGTACTGTCACGCCTGGAGGAGCTCGGCCTCTTAGAAGTGCTTTTCCCACGCACCCGCTTTAGCCAAAGAATGCTTGACAACCTGCGGGCCTTGGAGCGCATCCTGCAGGAGAAAGAGAGCGCTTCATCGTTTGCTCGCAGGAAGATCGACCTTACAGCCCTGTACTTGACGATGATTTTTGATGAAACCCCGGAACATGACTTGAAATACCTGTTATACGTAATGCGACTGAAGAAAAAGCAGCGGGATATTATTTTTCGTTTGCGGGAGCGGATCCCTGCCCTGCTCCACGCCCTGGAAGAAGAATTCATCACCGATTATCGCCTGGCGCATTTATTTAAAAACTTGCCGGAAGAAGCCTTTCCGCTGCTGCTGGTCTACGGCCAGGGTAAGTCCTTTGCCCGGCACATCGGCCAGTACATGGTGATCAGAAAAAATAGCCCTACCCTGTCGCAGCGGTAGATCTAACCCGCATGGGCAGCGCTCCTCATATCTTTTCAGATATTGGCGCAGAAGAAAGGAGACGGAAGATGTTTTTCTCGGGAATTGACCTGCTTTACCGCATACCGGCGCTGTTGATTGCCCTGACCTTTCATGAATATGCTCATGCTCGCATGGCGTATGCCTGGGGCGATGCGACCGCTAAAAATGCGGGGCGTATGACATTAAACCCTATTTCTCACCTGGATCCCCTTGGCACCTTGATGGTCATGATGGTCGGGTTTGGGTGGGCCCGTCCGGTTCCCATTAACCCCTTCCATTTCCGCCACCGGGAAAAGGGATTGTTCTGGGTTTCCCTGGCCGGGCCGGGAACGAATTTGCTGCTGGCTTTTGCCGCCGCACTGATATTGTTCTTGACCACGGGGAACCTTCCTTCTCTTTACCGCTGGGCTACGCCGGGTATCCTGGAAGGCATCTTGATCTGGGTCGTTTTTATCAACGTCTTTTTGGCCATCTTTAACTTTGTGCCCCTGCCTCCCCTGGACGGTTCAAAAATTGTCCGGTCTTTTTTACCCCGGGGCTATGCGCATTACTACCAGAGTTTTGAGGCCTATGGGCCGTTTTTGCTGATCTTGCTGCTGGTCCTGGGGTTATTGCCCCGGATCCTGCTTCCCATCGCCTCGTTCATTATCGGGGGGATCAATTTGCTGATCTTAATTCTCACCGGTCATTATTTTCTATAAACTGCAAACATCGCGGGAAAGGAATGGTATTTTTGGCAGCCAAGAAGGGTATTATTCTAAGCGGCATGCGGCCGACGGGTCGATTACACCTGGGGAACCTTTTCGGTGCCCTGGAAAACTGGATAAACTTGCAGGATCAGTACGACTGCTATTTCTGCGTGGTGGACTGGCATGCATTAACGACCTCCTACGAGGATCCCGGGAACATCCAGGAAGATATCCGCGAGATGGTCATGGATTGGTTGAGCTGTGGAATTGACCCGGAAAAAGCGACGCTGTTTAAACAGTCCGATGTGGTCGAGCACGCAGAATTGCACCTGCTTTTTTCCATGCTTACACCTTTATCCTGGCTGGAGCGGTGTCCCACGTACAAGGAACAGATGCAGCAGATGGAAGGACGTAACCTGGCAACATATGGTTTCCTGGGCTATCCCCTCCTGCAAGCGGCGGATATCCTCATCTACAAGGCCAACGCCGTGCCGGTGGGAGAAGACCAGGCGCCCCATATAGAGCTGACCCGGGAGGTGGCCCGCAGGTTCAATCACCTCTACGGCAAGCAAGTTTTTCCTGAACCGGAAACCCTGCTCAACGAATTCAAAACTATTCCCGGTTTGGACAAGCGGAAAATGAGCAAGAGCTATAACAACTATATCGAAATTGCCATCTCCCCGGAAAAAATACCGGAAAAAGTGCGCATGATGATTACCGATCCCGCGCGCATCAGGAAAGATGACCCTGGAAACCCCGAGATTTGCAGCGTCTTTGCTTTTCAGCGAATTTTCAATGCCCGGGAAGCAGCAGCCATCGCACAAGAATGTCGTGATGGGGCCATTGGATGCGTGCAGTGCAAAAACCTCCTGGCTGGAAAAATGAAAGAATACATGGAGCCGATCTACCATCGTAGAAAAGAGATTGAAAGCAAGCCGCAGCTCGTGGATGAAGTGCTGGCCCGAGGAGGAGAACAGGCCAGGCGAACGGCCCAGACCACGATGAAAGAGGTGCGATCAGCCATGGGGCTTACCTAGAACAAAATTCACAAGTGCCTGGTGCGGTCAAGGTCTGGCCAAAGGGAACGGAAGGGTACCAGATCGCCCTCCCCGTTTTTGAAGGCCCGTTCGACCTGCTTTTTCATCTCATTCAGCGGGAAGAAGTGGATATCTGGGAAATTCCCCTGGGTAAAATTACCAACCAGTACCTGGCGTACATCCAATCCATGCAGCAGCTCGAAGTCGACCTGGCCGGCGAATTCTTGGTGATGGCCGCAGCGCTCCTCCAGCTTAAATCGCGCTTGCTCTTGCCCAGCCTGTCCACCAGGTTCACGGACAGAGAAGAGACGGACCTTTATTTTGGTTCCAAGGAAGAGCTGGTGCGCTGTTTGTTAGAGTACAGGAAAGCAAAAACCATTGCCCTTGAACTTTTCAAGCGGCAGGACGGCCAGCAGAGGGTTTTTTTGCGTTCCGGCCCTTCGCAGAAGATCATGCTGATTAACCACCAAAAAATGATCTACCCCCTCGCTTATGACAGCCTCAAGCAGGCCGTGGTAAACTTAAGACGGCGCCGGGAGAAAGAGCTGAAGCTCCCGGAGCCTGTCCCTGTGCCCGAGGAAAACCTTTCTTTTCGGGATACCATCCGGCGCATCATGGAGCGCTTTAAAAATCTCAAAAAAGCCATATTGACCTTTGAAGAATTTATTAAAAAACGAGGGAACAAAGCTGAGGTGGTGGTGACCTTTTTTGCCCTCCTGGAGCTGGCAAGGAGGGGCCAGGTGCGTTTAAGCCAGTGCCGGCCTTTCAGCTCTATCCAGGTGATGAAAGCAAACGGGGAAAATCACGCTGATGGAACCGATGGATCCCCACCTTCGAGGGAATAAACGTATAACACAAAAACCATACTGCCAGGAAGGGGTGATTTTCTTGGCGATTTCCCTGCAGGCTGTCCTGGAGGCGGGATTATTTGCCAGCAGCGAGCCGCTTTCCCTGGCGCAGCTGCAAAAGATGCTTGCCGCGACGGAGCAAGAAGTTTTGGAGGCGATCACCCGGCTGCGGCGGGAACTGGAAAATCAAAACCGGGGATTGATTTTGCTGGAACGGCCCGAAGGGTACCAGCTGGGCACAAAACCCGAAGCCGCCCAAAAGATCGAAACACTTTTTGATGAAAGCTGTATTTCACTGCCTTTATCCCAGGCGGCTCTCGAAACCCTGGTGATCATTGCCCTGAAACAACCGGTGACCCGGTTGGAGGTGGAACATATTCGGGGCGTTAAAACAGACGGCGTAATCGAGAACTTGATCAAAAGGGGTTTTGTGGAAATTGCCGGTCGCAGGGAAGGTTTGGGGAGACCTTTTTTGTATCGGCCAACGGAAGAATTTTTCAATTATTTTGGCGTTCAAGATCTCGCTGAACTGGAAACTTTTTATAACAAGGAAACAGGGCATCTCTTCGGGGAACAGGCAGACAGCAGCGAACAGGGGCGCTGACCCTCGCCGTGACCCGGGCAGTGCCCGATGGTCGGAATACCGGGATTTGATTACACCCACGAAAATGTCCCCGGCAAGCAGAATCGTGCTGTGGGTGATCCGTGGTTCTGGGGAAGTGAGTGCTTGGAGAAGACGGTGCGCCTCCAAAAATACCTTTCCATGGCAGGGCTTGCTTCCCGGCGGGAAGCAGAAAAAATGATCCGGGAGGGAAGGGTCAAAGTAAACGGTGAAACCGTTACGGCCATGGGCATAAAAGTAAACACCCGGGAGGATACCGTCGCTGTCGACAACCGCAGGGTCAGGATGAAAACGGCATACCGCTACATCCTGCTGCACAAACCTGCGGGCTGCTTGACAACCCGCAGGGATCCCTTTGGCCGGCCCACCGTTTTTGATCTCTTACCTGTTTATTCCGATCAACACCTTCTTTACGTCGGCCGTCTCGATTTCGATACCGAGGGAATCCTCTTCATGACCAGTGACGGGGAACTGGCTTCCCGCTTGATGCATCCCCGCTACCAGGTTGAGAAGACATACCTGGCCTTGACGCAAGGAATTGTTCCAGCCAAAAAGTTGAAATCCTTTCGCGAAGGGATGATCCTGGGCAAAGAAAAAATTGCCCCGGCCCGGGCAGCAATCCGCCGGGTGAATCAAGAGGAGAAGACGACCTGGCTCACCCTCACGGTTCACGAGGGCAAAAAGCGGCAAATCAAGCGCATGTGTCAGCAGATCGGCCATCCTGTGCTCTACTTGAAACGGATTTCCTTTGCAGGCCTGGGAGTGGGAAGCCTGCCACCCGGTTCGTATCGGCACTTAAGTCAGGCTGAAGCGCAAAGGCTGTATGATAAAGTTAACTTGACGGCGCCATTTTCGCAAAATTCCAGCTGAAGGGGCCTTTCCAGCAGGATATTTTGTGCTTTTCTCGAACTCTTTTAAGAACAGCTTGACGCACAGTGCCTGCCAGGAAAGTGCGATCATTTCTCATGATCAAGGAGGGTTGGCTTGTGTTTAAGCCCGATCTGGACAGCAGGGATTTAAGAGAGAAAAGGAAAAAAGACGAGCCGCCCGTGGAAAGAATCGAAGAGGAGAAGCCGGCAAAGCTTACCTTTAAAATTCGCTTTGATTATCGCGGTAACCCTCGCCCGGCCCGGTTTTTTTTCGGTCGGAAAAAGACAGAAGCGGTCGCGGAAGAAATCAGGGAGCAGCAAATCGCCCTCTGGCGAAACATGCCCTTGCAGGGAATCCAGGTCGAGAGTATCGATTTGGGGGAAATCTACAGCCTTTACGATGAACATAAAGATGAAGATGTCGCCTTCGCACCGCTGGAAATACGGGTCCGTGCCGATACCATAGAAGATATCCTGCGGTTTGTCCTGCGGGAAGAATTTCGAAAGATTGAGATCCTGGAACCGCCTTCGATTAAATTGAGCAGCAAGGAAGCGGAACGTTTTTTGTTTAAAGTGTACGATCTGCACCGGGAAAGACTCCTGGCACGTTTAAAAGAAAGCAGCAAATAGCCGCTAAAGTCCAGGGGGATGCTATGAAATTAGGGTTGTAAATCTATCCAAGATGGTATATGATTCATAATGTAGAGTGTTTAAGCTAAAGGTGGTAGGATGGTGCAAGGAGCTATGGTGCGGGGAATCAGAGGTGCGATCGATGTTGCTGCAAATGATCCCGGGGAAATACTCGAAGCGACAAAACAACTTTTAGTGGAGATGACGGCCGGTAACAGCGTAAGCCTGGAAGACATCTGTGCGGTTTATTTCACGATGACACAGGATTTAAATGCGGTGCACCCAGCCGAAGCGGCGCGGCAGCTGGGTTGGAAATATGTACCCCTTTTTTGTTCACTGGAAATTGATGTGCCGGGATCTCTTCCCAGGTGTATTCGAGTGCTCATACTGATCAATTCCTCGAAAAAGACTGAAGATATCCGGCATTTTTATTTGAAGGGCGCAATGAGCTTGAGGCAAGACCTGTTGACGCAATAACGGTTCTTTCTTTAATTCCTAGTTATTTAAGAGGAAAGACCTGCAGCGTTCGCGAAGTAATACACAAGGTGGTATGTTGTGTGCAGATTGCCATTGACGGCCCGGCAGGAGCCGGTAAAAGCAGCGTTGCCAAGGAGGTAGCCAGGCGCTTGGGTCTGGTCTATCTCGATACAGGAGCCATGTATCGGGCCATTACACTGAAAGCGCTGAACGAAGGTGTCGATGTGAACGACGGTCAGATGCTCTCCCATTTAACGAAGAACTGCAAGCTGGAAGTTGTGTACGACGATAACCTGGGAAACCGTATCGTGATGGATGGAGATGATATTACGGAAGAGATACGTGCCCCCCGGGTGAATCAAAAGGTTTCCATGGTGGCCAAGTCTCCGGAGGTCCGCAAGGAACTGGTCCATTTACAGCGGGCCATCGCCAAAAAAACGGGCGGAATTATCATGGAAGGTCGTGACATCGGCACGAACGTGCTGACAGGGGCGCCCTTCAAGTTTTTTCTATCTGCAGACGTGGAAGAGCGGGCCAGGAGAAGATGGTTGGAAATGAAAGAAAAGAACGTGGAAGTCCCGTTTGAAGAACTCCTGGAAGAGATCGCCATGCGTGACCGTATCGACCAGGAGCGAGAAGACGATCCTTTGCGGGCGGCACCGGATGCCTGTGTGATCGATACTACTGCGTTTAGCTTTGAGGAGGTTGTGCAAAAACTCCTCGAGATGATTCGGTCTGCCACCCGCGACTTGCAGAAAAAGGGTTGTTCCGGCGAGGTTCGTTAGCGATGATTTACCGGTTTTTTCACGCATTTTTTAATCTCCTCTTCAGGACTTTATTCGGGTACAGCATTTCCGGAAAAAATCATCTCCCTCCCCGGGGGCCGTTTATCATTTGCGCCAACCACACGAGCTGGTTTGATCCTCCCCTGGCAGGCTGTATCATTCCAGCGAAAAATAAAGTCCATTTCATGGCAAAGGAAGAATTGTTTCACATCCGGTTTTTGGGATGGATCATCAAGAAAATGGGAGCCTTTCCGGTCAGGCGGAGTACGGCCGACCGCAAGGCCATACGCCAGGCACTGCGGATCTTAGAGGAAGGCGGGGTTGTCGGTTTATTCCCGGAAGGCACGAGGATAAAAACCGGGGAGCTGGGCAAGCCCTTGCAGGGCGCCGCCCTCATCGCCATGAAAAGTCAAAAACCCGTGGTGCCGGTGGCGATCAAGTGGCCTCCCGGACCGTTCAAGCGCATCCGGGTCGCCATCGGCGCACCAGTCGTCTTCCAGGGAAGCGGAAAAGGTTCGCTGGAAGAAATCTCCGCGCAGATTATGGAAGAAATAAGAAAGCAGTGGGTCTCTTTGACTCCTTGAGGGGGTACGTTTCCATTCAGGTTTACCTTGCAGAGCATGCCGGTTTCTGTGACGGGGTAAAAAACGCGCTGGAATTGACCCTGCACCACGTGGAAATGGGGAAAGATGTCAGTACATTCGGCCCCCTGGTGCACAATGAAAAGGTTGCAAATTTTTTGGCGCAAAAAGGTGTAAAAGTATTTTCGAAGCTCGATGAAATCAAAAGCGGGACGGTTATCATCCGCACGCATGGCGCGACCCCGGAGATCCTGGAACGTTTGTCCAGGGAAAAAAATATCGAAGTCATCGACGCCACGTGTCCCTATGTCAAGCGCCTGCAGAAGATTGCCCATAATTTTTCGATCAAGGGGTACAAGATTCTCATCTACGGGAACCGCGAACACCCCGAGGTCCAGGCTCTTTTAGGCTGGGCCGGTGAAGGGGCCATGGTGATCGCACCCGGGGAGGATGAAAGCATCCACCAGCTGTCCATCCCGGGAAAGGCTGTCCTGATTTCGCAAACCACGCAAAGAGAAAAAGAGTTCTTAAACGTGGCGGCCATGCTCAAGAGCATCTATACCGAGCTGGATACCTACAAGACCATTTGCAAAGCTACGGTTTTGCGACAAAATGCAGCGGCAAAACTGGCTTCAGCGGTAGACTTAATGCTGGTTGTGGGGGACCGGAAAAGTTCCAACACAGAGAAATTAGCAAGAGTTTGCCGTGAAATGATAAAAACCTACCAGATTACGGGTGCAGAGGAAATCTCCAGCCGGTGGTTGGTAGGGATCACAAAAGTTGGGGTCACTGCAGGAGCATCTACCCCGGATTGGACGATAAAGGAGGTTATGGATCGCATGGAAAACGAGAATTTTGAGATTCGGTCAGAGGAAGAAAGCAGCCCGGAAGAAGAAAGCAAGCAAGAGGAGAGCAGCTTGCAGGAAGAAAACCCGCAGGAAGGGTCCAGCGACCAGGAAAAAGCCGTCGAGCAGGAAGAGACCGTCGAGCAGGAAGAGACTATTGGGCAGGAAGGGGCCAGCTTGCAGGAAGAAAGCCTGCAGGAAGAAACCGGCGAGCAGGAAGAGACTATTGGGCAGGAAGGGGCCAGCTTGCAGGAAGAAAGCCTGCAGGAAGAAACCGGCGAGCAGGAAGAAGAAGGCATCTCCGCAGGAGAAGCCAGTCTGGAAGAAACAGCCGGTCCTGCCGAAGGGGAAGCGGGGCAGGAAGCAGCAGTGGATCCAGAAGACAGCTTTCCCTACCAGCAGGACGTAAAGGAATACCGACCGGGGGATGTGGTCACGGGGAAGGTGGTCCTGGTTGAAGACGACCAGCTGCTGGTGGATATCGGCTGGAAGTCAGACGCTGTTCTTCCCAAGGCCGAACTTCTCCTGGAAGGCGGCGCCACGCTGAAAGATACATTTTCGGAGGGCGATGATGTCGACGTCCTCGTACTAAAAATAAACGAGCAGGAAGATAAGATCATTGTTTCACAGAAACGACTGGCGCGGGAGAGACGCTGGAAAGAACTGAACGAGGCCCTGGAAAGCGGCAAGCGCATGGAAGGGCTGGTCAAAGACGTGGTCCCCGCCGGGATCATCGTAAACCTGGGCAGCGGTATTGAAGGGTTTATGCCGGGGTCCCTGGTTGATGTCAGGTACATCCCGGATTTTCAAACATTTTTGGGCCAGGAATTATCCTTCAACATTATTGAACTGAACCGGGAGCGCGATAAAGTGATCCTCTCCCGGAAAAAATTGTTGGAAGTAGAGGCGGACGAACAGAAGCAGAAAACCATCAGCGCTCTGGAAGAAGATGCCATCATCAACGGGGTGGTCAAACGATTAACCGATTTTGGCGCCTTTGTCGATGTGGGCGGCATAGATGGACTGGTCCATATTTCTGAAGTATCCTGGCAGAGAGTGGGTCATCCCCAGGAAGTGCTCAGCGTGGGTGAAGAGATCAAGGTCAAGGTCCTTGAAGTCATCCCCGAACGAGAACGAATCAGCCTCAGCGTGCGGCAGGCCCAGCCCGATCCCTGGTCCCAGATCAGCGAAACGTTTCATGAGGGCGACATCGTCGAAGGAAAAGTGACCCGGATCGTGAACTTCGGCGCCTTCGTGGAGCTGATGCCCGGGGTGGAAGGGTTGGTCCACATCTCCCAGATGGCGGACTTTCACGTCAAGCACCCTTCGGAGATTATCCAGGAAGGGGAAGAAGTTAAAGTAAAAATATTGGAAATCAATTCCCAGGGGAAGAGGATTAGTTTAAGCATCAAAGAAGCCAGTCCAGCCCCCCGGGATTTTTCTGCCCATTCCAACCAGCCAGGGGACTCGGATAACCAGGGTGTGACTCTGGGGGATGTCTTTGGCGACCTGTTCAATCAGGAAGACTATACAAACGGTGAGGACGAGGAGAAGTAGGAAACCGAAGCACGCCGCCGGCGGCCGCCTGTCCAACAGGCAAGGGTGCAGCGCAGTCTGCCCTCGAAAACTGGCCGTAACAATTAATACCCGGTTTTGCACAGCCGGGTATTTCTTTGGCCTGGGACTCATTCCCTTGACAGCAGGCGAAAAAATATAGGATAATATGGCAGGTAGAATAATATGCAAGAATTTTCGAGACCGCGAGGTTCCATCATGAGCAGTGATTTTGTTATTTGCCAGGTCAACCCCCATTCTCCAGCAGAAAAAGCCGGGATCGCGCCCGGCGATCGTCTTTCTAGGATTGATGACCGGGTTCTCCATGATATTATTGATTATAAATACCTTACAGCAGAGAAAGAACTCCTCTTCACCGTGGTGAAGAAAAACGGCCGCCGGGTTGAACTGCGCCTGCAGAAGCAGTACGACGAGGATCCCGGGCTGGTTTTCGCCAACTCTACCCTGGGCCCCCTGCGAAAATGCCGCAATAATTGCATTTTCTGCTTCGTGGACCAGCAGCCTGAAGGATTGCGGGAATCGCTCTATGAAAAAGACGACGATTACAGGCTGTCTTTTTTATACGGCAACTACATTTCTCTCACCAATGCGGGACAACTGGATTTGCAGCGCATGATCAAGCGGCGGATCTCCCCGCTGTATCTCTCTGTGCACGCAACCAACCCTGCCGTGCGCCGACAGATGATGAGAAATCCCCGGGCCGGCGCCATCTTACGGCAGATGCAGATCCTGGCCCGTGCCGGCATCAAGATGCACGGACAAATCGTGTTGTGCCCGGGCATTAACGATGGCGACGTCCTGGAACAGACCCTGGCTGATCTCTCAGCCCTTTATCCCGCCCTGGAGACCCTGGCGATTGTTCCCGTGGGCCTTTCCCGGCACCGGGAGGATCTTTTCCCCCTGCAGCGCGTGAGCGCGCAAACGGCGGAAGCGCTCTTCGCCCGGGTGGTCCCCAAACAGGAAGCGTACCTGGAAACATACGGCACTCCTTTCGTTTATATGGCAGACGAATTCTATTACCTCACCGGCAAGGAACTGCCGGCCCATGAACATTATGGCCCTTACGCGCAGCTGGAAAACGGCGTGGGGATGAGCAGGCTCTTTATCCGGGAACTGGCGAGCTGGCAGAAGCAGGGCCCTTTGCCGGAAATGCCGCAAAAAACGCGGGTTTCCCTGGTGACGGGTACCCTGGCCGAACCCTTGCTCAGCGCTTTTGCCGCGGAACTTCGCAAGACGAAAAACCTGGAGGTGCAGCTCCACGCGGTGCCCAGCATTTTTTGGGGGGAAGAAGTTTCTGTCGCCGGTTTATTGACGGGTAGCGATCTCCTGAAGGCCCTGGCAGGCCAAGCGCTCGGCGATTACGTTTTTGTCTCCTCTACCATGTTGAAAGAGAACAGCCGCCTTTTCCTGGACGGTTATGCCGTGGATCACCTCTCTCGATACCTGAATGTGCCCCTTATCCCGGTCGAGGCGCTCCAGGACTTGCGCATTTTCCTGGCAAACCACGCCTCAAATATCACCGGGAGGAAGAAGGTTCCAACATGCCAACGCCATTAGTGGCCATTGTCGGTCGGCCCAATGTAGGAAAATCAACCCTCTTCAATCGACTGGTTGGCGGCCGCAGGGCCATTGAAGAGAAATCTTCCGGGGTTACGCGGGATCGCATTTATGAACGGGCTTCCTGGCTGGAATATGAATTCGGCGTGATGGATACCGGTGGATTAACCTTTACGCAGGCGGGAGACATGGAGACAGAGGTTCATAAGCAAGCCCTGCTGGCCATCGAGGAAGCGCAGGTGATCATCTTTCTCGTAGACGGCAGGCAAGGACCTAGTTCCCTGGACCGGGAAGTGGCCAACTTGCTCCACCGCCAGGGGAAAAAGGTGATCCTGGCGGTGAACAAAATTGAATCGCCGACGCAAACGGTGCACGATTTTTATGAGCTTGGTTTTGGCGAGCCGCTGGGGATCTCCGCGGCCCACGGCCTCAATATCGGCGACCTCCTGGATGAAATTGTTTCTCTTTTACCAGGACGTACTCAAGAACCCTCCCTGGTGATGGAACCGCAAATCAAGGTGGCCGTGGTCGGCCGACCCAACGTGGGAAAATCTTCTTTCGTGAACGCCTTGCTGGGGGAGGCCCGAACCATCGTCAGCGCCCAACCGGGAACCACCCGGGACTCCATTGATTCCTGGATTGAGAAAGAGGGAACCCGCTACCGCTTCATCGATACGGCAGGGATCAGGAAAAAAAGCCGGGTTAGGGAGAACCTGGAGTACTACAGCGTGATGCGCTCCCTGCGCGCGATTGAACAGGCCGATATCGCCCTGTTACTGCTGGAAGCCCAGGAAGGGGTGACGGTGCAGGACCAGAAAATCGCCGGCTATATCCTGGATCAAGGGAAAGCCCTGGTCCTGGCCTTGAATAAATGGGACCTGGTGGAGGCGTATTTGCGCCAAACCGGGGGAAAGGAAGCCGTGCAGCAGGTGCGCAGCGCGCTGAAATTCGTCTCTTTTGCCCCCGTTGTTTTCACCTCCATTTATGAAGTGCGCCGGCTCCACCAACTCTTTAAGCTGTTTCCCCGGATCTATGAAAACTACACCCGCAGGATACCCACACCGCTTTTGAACCGCCTACTGGAAGACGCCCAGAGCGTTAATCCCATACCGACGTCGAAAGGAAAGCAGGGACGCATTTATTACTGGACCCAGACGAACAAATGTCCCCCGGCTTTCCTGCTCTTTGTCAACAACCCGGCACTGGTTCATTTTTCCTACCTGCGCTACCTGGAGAACCGGTTGAGGGAAGCCTTTGACTTTGCGGGCACACCGCTGAAGTTCTATTTAAAATCCCGGAGTCGAAAAGGGGATAGTTGACGCGATGGAAATCATGCTGCTGGTTTGTTCTTACCTCCTGGGGTCCATTTCCTTTGCTTACCTTTTCGTGAAAGGTTTCAGAGGCATAGATATCCGCAGCGTGGGCAGCGGAAACCCCGGTGCAACTAACGTGGCTCGTTTGATGGGTCTGAAGGCCGCCCTGGTCGTGCTGCTCCTGGACGCCCTCAAGGGCTGGATCGTGGCCGCAACCGTTCCCCGGCTCGTCGCTGATCCGGGCTTTGTCTTGCTCTGCGGCCTGGCGGTGATTGCGGGCCATAACTGGCCGGTCTTCTTAAAATTCCGGGGAGGGAAAGGCGTTGCCACCACCCTGGGCTTCTTTCTGGGCTTCGCCTTCTTGCCGACGATCGGGGTTGTCGCTTTCGTGGCCGGGGTGATTTTTCTAACTCGCTTTGTCTCCCTGGGCTCCATCGTTGGGAGCATTGCCATTCCTGTCTTAATGGTGCTGAGCCCGGAACTGCGCAGTCATCTCCTTTACGGGCTGATTATTTGCCTGATTATTCTCTGGAGGCATGGAGCGAATATCAAGAGACTGCTGCAGGGAACAGAGCCGCGCCTGGAGAAGAAGCATCAATTTCGATCATAGAAAGGATTTAGGTCGATGGAAATTGGAGTAATTGGCGCTGGAAGCTGGGGGACCTGCCTGGCCATCCTGCTGGCGAATAAAGGATACCGTGTACACCTGTGGGCGCGCCGGGAAGAACTGTTTCAGAAGATGGTGGAAGCAGGGGAAAACGTGGAGTATTTGCCGGGCATTAGGCTGCCCGAGCAAATCCAGTTAACAGTAGATTTAGCGCAAGCCGTCAGGGGAAAACGCGTGATCGTGCTCTCTGTTCCTTCCCACGCTTTGGGAGAGATGGTCAAAAACGTTCAAGAAAACCTGGAAGATGAAAGTATCGTGGTGAATACGGCCAAAGGACTCACGGAAGACACCCAAGAACGCCTCTCCCAGGTAATCCTGGCAAATCTGCCCGCCCTGGACCCGGAAAGACTGGTCGTGCTTTCCGGGCCCAACCATGCCGAAGAAGTCAGCCGCTTTTTCCCCGCGGCGACGGTCGTCGCCTCCACGAACCGTAAAACTGCAGAACTTATCCAAAATTTATTCATGACCCGGTACTTCCGGGTCTACACTAACCCGGATGTGGTCGGGGTAGAGCTGGGGGGTGCGCTGAAAAACATTATTGCTATCGGTGCCGGTGTGTGTGAAGGGCTGAAATTTGGAGACAACACAAAAGCCGCCCTGCTGACCCGGGGGCTGGTGGAGATCACCCGCCTGGGGTTATCCCTGGGCGCCAAGAGCAGGACCTTCAGCGGTTTAACCGGCGTCGGCGATTTGTTTGTAACGTGTTCCAGCACCCACAGCCGGAATCGCCAAGTGGGATTACGGCTGGGGCAGGGGGAAAGCCTGGCTGAAATCACGGCCTCCATGAAGATGGTGGCAGAAGGGATCAAAACCACCAGGGCCGCGGCAGCCCTCTCCCGCGTACATCACGTGGAAATGCCTATCACCCGGGAAATGTATGGAATCCTCTTTGAAGACACGGAACCCTGGCAGGCGGTAGAGAACTTGATGCGGCGGGAAAAAACCAAGGAGATCGAGGAACTGGCTTTTGATTGAAGCATAACAACCCACTCTTAGAAACGGCGGTGATCCACTTGTTCGACGCAGCACGTTGTGATTTTTGCGGGGATTGTTTGGCAAAATGCAGCTACATGGAGTTTTCCCCGGAGGAAGCGGGAAAGGAATTTCAAAAACTCGTCCAGGGCGACG
This sequence comes from Syntrophomonadaceae bacterium, assembly GCA_003556225.1. Taxonomy (GTDB): domain Bacteria; phylum Bacillota; class Dethiobacteria; order DTU022; family UBA8154; genus SKMY01. Next base: position 14,852 of record PWRN01000027.1, on the reverse strand, counting down.
AGGTGGACTGGCTCCATGATTGCATCACCTGCTTTGCCTGCAACGAGTACTGCAGCAAGGAAGCGCGTCCCTTCGACTTGATTCTAAAGCGGTTGGAGGAGGATGGAGATTTCGCCGATGGTGCGCTACTCCAGCAGATGTCCGAGCGCTTTGAAGCGAAAAGTGAGCCGCGTCCGATAGATATCAAGGGAAAGGTGATGTCTCTCTGCGTGATGACGGGAAACATGCCCTGGGCGCCCCAGGGCCAGCTGTTTGAAGATCTGACCATTTTGAAAGGCCTGCCTTATTTTTGCCATGTCCTCTTCACCCACATGGGAAACGAGTCCATCATGCACCAGCGCATGCAAAAGACCGTGGATAACCTGGCCCAGTCTGGGGCAGAGGAGATTATCTTCGTGCACGAGGACTGTTATGCCCTGCTGCAGGACATCGCGCCCCGGGCCGGCATCGACGTACCTTTTAAGGTCGTGCACTTTTTTGAATACCTGCGGGATTACCTGCAGGAACACCAGGACCGTATTACCCCTTTGAAGATGAAAGTGGCCTACCAGAGGCCCTGTGCTTCGCGTCATACCCCGGCCGAAGTGGAAAACACGCTCCAGGAGATCTTCTCCCTGATCGGGGTTGAGCGGGTGAAGCGGAAATACGACGGCATTGATGCCCTGTGCTGCGGCGTGGAGGCCGCCGGCCCCAATCTGAAGCTCTTTCCCCGGGGCAAAAATATCGAGCCCTTTAAAGATAAGAACATCGCCGATGCCCGGGACAAGGAGGCCGAAGCCATGGTCTACCTGTGCCCCATGTGTTTTAAGAGCCTGCATGAAAAAGCCCACGCGGCCGGTTTAGACAACTACATGATCAGCGACCTCTGCAGGCTGGCCCTGGGAGAAAAACTTCCGGAAGACAAACCTTTATAAGAAGAGCCCGGGGCTGGCTGCCGCACCGCTGCACGGTGGGCTTGAGTTGTCAGCCCCGGGCTTGACCGTTCGGGCGCTCGCGCCCGTGGAATCCTACGGTAGGAGAGCAGAAAGGACGGGATATGCATGTCCCCCCTGCGCATTATTACAGGAGCCCTGGCTTTTTGGTTGATCATCAGCGCCATCCAGGTGATGCGAGGCGTCACCAGGCAGCGGGTGGCAACCATTCGCCAGGCCAAAAACAAGAAAGACCTGGATGAAGAGCAGGAAAAAGCATACCGCAAGGTGATGAATTTTCAGCTGCTGAAAGTTGCGGTTGCCGCCGGGTTGCTCTTCCTGCTGGCCAATTACCTTTAAATTTCCGGTCGGCCTTCAATTGACTGGTACATCCACTTGATGATCAGCACATCTGCCTTGGCCTTGTGGGCAACCTTGTTGCTCACGCTCCCCAGGAAAAGTTCCTTGATCCCCCCGAAGCCGGTATCTCCCACAATGACCATGTCGTAACCATCTTCTTCCACCACCTCGCAGATCACGTCTGCAGCTTGTCCCATGCGCAGCAGGGTATTGGCTTCAATCCCGTTCTCTGCCAGGGTTTGCTTCGTTTTATCCAGCCCTTCCCGGGCGACCTGTTCGATACTTTGATGCAGCAGCTCCGTTTCCCTGGCGGAAAGGCCGCCCAGGCCCTTGTAAACAGGCACATCTTCCACCACGGAAAGCACCGTGACGCTGCCCTGGAGCATTTTTAACAACTGCGCGGCTTTACCTATGGTTTTAAACGCGTGCTCCGATCCATCCGTTGCCAACAGAATTTTGTACATCCGGGCCCCCCCTTGTCTTGGTCAGCTGGCTGTTCGCCAGGAAAAATCTTTGCGCCGTTTTCGTTTCGTCCCCGCTTAGACGCGGGCTTTTGATTCTATCTGCTTGACGAACTGGTGCAGGCGCTTCACCTGCAGGATGAAGCTTTCCAGTCGCGCTTCCACCACCTGGGGAAAAACACTGCCATCGGTTTCAATGGCCATAAAGGGGAGATGGGGCTGTTCTTCCAGGATGGCTGGCGGCAGTTCCCGGCCGTTAGGCCGGTAGAGCCTTCTCTCCGTGAACGCCTTGCTGGTGATTGCTTCCGCGATGCGGTTGGGCATGCACCCAAAAGGACCCAGGGCCACGGCGCCGCTAACCTGGTCGACGATCTCCGCGATGGCGCAGGATAAGGTCAGGATGGCTTCGCCGGTGAGCTGCGGCATCATATAGTTGGAACCCACATCCATGAGGTGATCCACCCGCACCAGGTGGTATTCATAGAGGTCGGTTTGAGCGAAGATCTTTTTAATGCGTTTCTCGATCCGCCGTTTTACGGGTTGCTGCAGGCGGTTTTTGAACTGGGCCATCCGGGTATAGTTTTGCAGCAGGTTGTTCTGCAGCAGGTAATCCGTGTAATACAACCACTCGCTGATGGGGGCGACCCTGGCAATAATGCCGTGGTCCGCGAAGTATTCGACGAGATTTTGTCGGGAAAAACTGTCGCTCCGCACGTAAATCTCTCCCAGCAAGGCGATTTTCGGCGTGTCGTCGGGGGAATTCGTCAAGGGGATCTGCCCCAGGCGGAAAGCCGCGGCTTCCAGGGTTTTGTAGATTTCCTTTTTCCCGTGGTGGGCAAATGAGAACAGGAGCTCCCGGTACACGTCCTGGTAAACAGCGAAAGCCTCTGCGCGGTCCTGGGCCAGGGTCAGCAGGGTGCTGTAAACCTCGGATAATACATCGGCGGTGATCAGGGCAGTCCAGGCCCGCACGGTAAAATCGGTGCCCAGGCCGCCGTAGCTGTTGTCGGAGCTCAGGGAGAGGGTCGTGACGTTGGGAATCTCCAGCCTGTTCAGCAGCTGGTTGATGAACACCTGGTACTGCCCGAAACGACAAGGACCCGACGTATCCGGCATGAAATAGATCAGGTTTTCGTCCGGTTCCAGGGGGTGTTCTTCCAGGTAGCGCAGCAGGCTGCCGACGGTGAGCTGCAGGGGAAGGCACTCCTTGCAGTTACTGTGGCCCTGCCCCAGGGTCAGTTCCTTTTCACCCGGCTCCGGCACGGTAATGGCCTGAATGCCCTTGTACTGGATGGACGAAGCCATCAGGGAGGTGCTTTCCTTGCCCATGGAGGGCAGGAGCAGCTTCACCTTCGGATGATCCAGGGGCCGCTTTTCTCCCGAGGGCAGCTGCAAATAGATGGCCCCTTTTTCCAGGATCGCCCTGGGGCGCGGCACGTTCCCGCGGGAGGCGCGCCCGGCGGTTACGGTTTGCGTTTTCAGGTACCCCTCGATAATATCCAGGAAGGCGTCTATTCTCGTGTCCAGGCCGGCATCGGAGGAATGGCTGTCCAGCTCCAGGGTTAAGGAAGGTTTGTTTCCCATGATTTCACGGAAGTAGCCCACGATGAATGAATCGGGCCCACAGCTGAAATTGGAGATAAAGACCCCGAAAAGCTGCGGGTGCCGCTGCACCAACCGGGCGGCCTGGATGTTCATCTGCCCGCTGGCCCAGTACATGTTGTGGAAGGATTCTTCTCCTTCGTAGGGCAAAAAGTCGCAGGGGATGATATCCAGGCCCCGGGAGGCAAACTTCTGGGAGATGCCCAGGTTGGCAGCCGTGGTAAAAGCGTTATAGGCGCGGCCGAAGAGCACGATGGCTTTTTTCTCCGGGTTGGCCTGCAGCTCGGCCAGCAGGAGGTTCCCCCGCTCCTTGAGCCGGGTAATAAAGTGCTCCTGCCGGGAGACGGCGCCCAGGTAAGCCTCTTTCGCTGCGGCAGCGGTTGCGCCCAGGCTTTTGCCCAGCTGCACGAAAGGCTGCAGGGCGGCCTGGAAACCCCTGGAAAAATCAAGGACCGGCGTCAGCACGTTCCCATTTTCGTAGAGCTCCGGGAAAGCGGCTTTCAAGTAATAGGGCTCGGCCTGGGCCAAGGGGCAGATGGTGCCGACCCTGCCGTGATCCGTGACCGGGAGACCGCGTACCTGGGGCAAGAAGATATAATCCGGGTGTTCCTTGAGGAGCCCGGCGAAAAAACTGTGGGAGAGCTCCACGGGGTAACAGAAGGAAGCGCCCTGCCGGATGATCGCCGTAGGGTCTTTTTCCCTGGGAATCACCAGGTCAAAGCCCAGGGTGGAAAAAAAGTGATGGTAGAGGGGATAAAAGGTATGGGTCAAGAGAGAGCGATTGATGCCCACGGTTTTCCCCCGCAGCGGTTTGTCCTGGCCCGGGGGCTGCTGCGCAAAGAGAAGCTTTTCCCGCTCAAAAACATAGTCCCGCCCCTGGACCTGGCTGCCCCCTGTTTTGCGGGCATTGCTGTACTTGCTGCAGGCGCCGCCAAAGGGATAGCGTTTGCCGTTAATGCTCAACACCTTCACCGGGCACTTGCGATCGCAGTTGTCCGACCCTTTGCAGATAAAACTGCGCTCATAGGTAATTTCTCGCCGGGCCAGTTCTGCCAGCTGGTACTGCTTTTCCGGGATGAACCCGTCTTTAATTTTTGCCTGGACTTCCAGCGCCACGCCGAAAGCGCCCATCAGGCCGGGTTCCGGCGGTACAACGATAGGTTTTTCCAGCAAGGCGGCCATGGCCACGGGGATGGCGTGATTGTAGCAGACGCCCCCCTGCATGAAAACCTTTTGTCCCACGGGCCGGCTGCCCTTCACGCGCGTCAAGTAATTTTGGCAGATGGAGTAGACCAGGCCGGCCAGGATATCGTTGGTGTTGATACCTTCCTGCACGGCCGTTTTGATATCGCTACCGATGAAGGCAGCGCATTGATCATTAAAATCGGGAGGCAAAGTGGCCTGGAGCGCCAGGGGGGCGATTTCTGTCATGGATACTTCCAGGGATTCCTGGGCGGCTTCTTCCAGGAAGGACCCGGTCCCGGCGGAGCAGGCTTCGTTCATGGCGTAATCTGCCGGAACGCCGTTGACGATGTAGGTGTACTTGGCGTCCTGGCCGCCGATCTCGAAAATGGTGTCGACCTCCGTATCAAAATAGAGCGCGGCAGTGGCGTGGGCAATAATTTCATTGATCACACCCGGAGTCAGGGCATGCAGGGCAGCGATTTCCCTTCCCGAGCCAGTGACCCCGAGGGCGAAGATCTCCACGTCATCCGGGACCTGCCGGGCCAGTTCGTGATAGCAATTTCTGCTGGCCTGCACCGGGTCTCCATTGGTGCGCAGGTAGGTGGAAGCAACCAGGGCATGATCCCCTTCCCGGATGAGAACGGCCTTGGTCGTGGTGGAGCCTACATCCAGACCCAGCAGCAGGCGATCTCTTCCCCGGGCCTGGCTGCGGGTTATGCTTTCAAACTTCACCTGTTCCGAAGCCATGTCCAGGGGAGGGAAGAAGGAGAAAGAGCCTTTAAACGGCTTGAAGAGGTCGGCTTCCGTTACTTCCACGGGGTCGACCTGGTTTTCGCAGGCCCACAGGGCCGCGCCCAGGGCTTCGAAATAAGGGGCTTCTTCGGGGACGTCAACATGTAAGCTATCGGAAGCCTGCAGGTGATGGACCATCACGGTGTTTTGCGCCGTTCCACCGATCAACAGGATTTTTTGCGCGCTGGTTTGCCGCACCAGTTCCAGGATCTTTCCGGCCATCATCTGGCAGAGCCCGGCCACAACCCGGCCTTTATTTTCTCCTTTATTCAGGGCGTGGGTGCAGTCGCTTTTGCAAAATACCGAACAACGTCCCGCCACCGGGTAGGGGGCAGCATCCTGGGCTGCCTGCATGGCTTGCTCCGGGGTTAAATTGATCCGCTTGATCTGTTGCAAGAAAAATTCACCCGTGCCCGAGGCACATTTGCTCCCGGTAAACACGTTGCCGATAATTCCCCGGGGATCGAGCTCGTAATAAATAAAGGTTTCCCCGCCAGCGCTGACGATGCCTTCGTAATTTTGTTCCCGGCAACAGAAAGCATAGGCTTGCTCCACGGCTTCCGGTTCGGAGATGGAGGGAAGTTTCACCACGTGGCGAAACTTCCTGCCCGTGGCGCAAATGCGTGCCTCATGTTGACCCGCCAGCATCTTGAGCAGCACCCGCCGGGGTTCACCCTCATGGGGGCAAGAGGAGGCGTCGATAATTTTAATCCCTGTTTCATCTTGTTGCACAGTAACTGCGCTGATAGTAGTCGCTCCCAGACAGACACCTGTGTACTTCAAAAAGGTTCACCTCGTTTATTGGATCAGCTTGCTGATATTCATGTTTCCCAGAAGCTTGGGGAATTCATCAATTCAAATCATAACACTTCTGACTCGGTAAGAAAAGTCCTTTTCAAGAAAACACCCTCCAGTGAACGCAAAGAAAGTGTTCTTTTGGAGGGCGTGCGCTTGACACTGATAACTGAAAATTGCTATAATTTTATAATTCGGTGCTAAATAAAGACGAAAGCTGTGTGCGGAGGCTCTACGATGAACTGGCTTGATGCAATTATTGCTGTCATAATATTATTTTTCATGGTTACAGGTTTCCAGCGTGGATTTCTGATCGGGGTGGTTGGTCTTGCAGGCATGATTGTGTCGGTATCTATTCCCCTGTTTTTCTACATTCCGGCCAGCAGGGTTTTGGAGCATCTGGGTATATCCCAGATATATTCCAGCGCCCTGGGTTTCCTGGCCTTATTTTTTATCGCGACCTCTATATACTATGCGATCGGCGAAAGATTTTACCGGCGGGTTCCTTATCAAGTACGTATTTCACGGGTTAATAAGATTTTAGGCCTCTTTACGGGACTGCTTAAGGGATTGGTGATCATTACCCTGCTCCTTGCCATTGCAGTTTCTTTGCCTCTCCCTTTCCTTAGCCCCGAAGATCTAAATGAATCAGAATTTGCCTCTCCGATGCTGGATGTAGCAGCAGCAGCCACATCCCTGACCGCTCGCATCTTCGGCGAAGCCTTTCAACATGCAGTGGGATTTCTTACCATCGAGACCGATACGAGTGAAAGCGTTGAACTTAAATTTGCCGTTGCTGATCCCGTGATAGACCAGGAGGCCGAAATGGAGATGCTCCGCCTGCTTAACGAGGAGCGCACGCAGAGGGGTCTCCCTGAACTCGTCATGGATGAAACCCTTCGCGAAGTTGCGCGCCAACATTCCGTTGACATGTTTAAAAGGGGGTATTTTGGCCATGTCGATCCTGAGGGAACTACGCCTTTTGACAGGATGCTGGCTGGAGGGGCAACCTTTATTATCGCCGGTGAAAATCTCGCGGTTGCTCCAACAGTCAACATTGCTCACAAGGGGCTTATGGGCAGTCCCGGGCATCGAGAGAATATTCTTCGTTCGGAGTTTCTTCGGGTGGGCATTGGAGCCGCCCGGGGGGGCAGCTATGGAACCATGTTTACACAAAAATTCACCAACTGAAAAAACTACTCATGATCATGGTGATGGCCTGGGATGCCCCGGGTTGCGGCCGTTCGTCCGATCTAGAAGAGACAATAACAAGTGCTGGTTACGCCGGATACCTGGCCGCATTTATCGAGGAACTGGGCTTAAAAACCCCATCTCGATTATTCGTGATTAATATCGAAACTTTCTGGGCAGTTTAAGTCTGTTTCTGTGCAAGGACTTTTTCCGTTTTACATAAGCGACAAAGAAGTAAAAACCTAGCAACCCCATGCCGCCTGTGAAGTAGCGTTTTTCGTGATTGGAAACTGTACTGTCGTCAGCTGCCACCGGGTTCGTTTCCGTTTCATTCAGGATTTCACCGTGAAGGAAAATGGAACCCAGGTCGCGATACATGAAATGCTGAGGGTGCTCAATGCTCAGGGACAAAATCGCCTGTGCGCTTTCATCGGCATCCTGGAAAATCTCATAGTCCTTTTTCAACACATCCGGCGATAGGCTTCGATGTAACAATCTTACCAGACTTTCCTGCGCTGCCGCAGTGAAGCGAACTTCCGGCATGGTTTCTTGTAAATCAGTGAGATCGATGGGATAGTCCATAAATTCCTGGAAACCATAATCCAAGAGATTGACGGTATCTTCATAGCTAAGAGCCCTGTTCGAGACATTCAAGACAACCACAATCAGTTTTCTGTTTTCTTGTTCAGCGGCCGTGACCAAGGTGTTGTTCGCCTGGGAAGTCCATCCGCTTTTACTGGCTAAGATACCCGGATACCGCGAATTTCCATTTAAAAGGGCATTCCTGCTGTGGAAACATCGTACTTCCGGCTGCTTATTTGTCGGGGGTATTTCATAGTAGACTGCGCTAAAGATCTGGGTAAACTTCGGGGTCTCGATCGCTTCTTTCATGATGATCGCCATGTCATGGGCCGTCGTATAATGGTTATCGTCTGGCAGTCCATGGGGATTCACAAAATGGGTATTCCCGGCGCCTATTGCGATAGCCTTTTCGTTCATCGCCCGGGCAAAATGTTCCAGGCTTCCGGAGATGTGCTCGGCAATGCCGTTCGCCGCATCATTGGCGGAAGCGATGGCCAGGGCATAGAGGGCTTCTTCCAGGGTCAACTCTTCATGGACATCCAGGGCAACATGGGAGGAGTTCCTGCCGATCGAAAACACGGCTTCGTTGCTCATGGTCACGAGATCGGTCAAATTTCCTTTTTCCAGCGCCAACAGTCCCGTCATGACCTTCGTGATGGAGGCGGGATAATGTCTCTGGTGGAGATTTTTCTCAAAGAGGATCTGCCCTGTCTTCGCGTCCATCAAGACTGCGGCTTCGGCATGCAGCTCCGGGTACGTGTATGTTTTTGCGGATGCAGAAGGTGCAATGCCGAGAAAAAGCAAGATGAAGAAGAATATGTATAACCTGGTAGGCTTCATATTTGTGATCATGAGGTAAGGAAATTCACCCCCAGAAGTTAGCACGAGCTTCTTTATATCTTATTTGCTTTTTCCTTTGCATTTCCTTTTAAAATTGTAAGAAAAAATGATACTCCTGGAGCGACCCAATAAATCAAGAAGAAGGATTAAGGATTATGTTTTGCTATCTTTCCAGGAATGATACCTTTAAGGAAGTTTCTTTAGCTATTAGAGGATATTTAAATCTGCCTGTTGAATATTAACAAGGAATTTTTGCAAGACTTTATTCCTGGAGCGGATACCCCCGGGAGGGATACGCTGGAAGACCAATTCCCTTGACGTTGAGGGTGATGATGACTCCTCGGAGTTGATCCAGTTCGGTTACAGGGAGAAGTCAGGTCATAAATCGCTTACGTTGCTGCTGAGCGGGGAGTAACAGATAGGCTAGAAAAGGGGAGGCTGGCCTCATGGAAGATAACCGGTTCGAAAAAGAATGGGAAGAGCAATACGAATTGCTTCAAAAGCATGGGTGGATCATTCACGATGTTGCCAAGACAGGCAGTCACACCCATGGACTTCGAGAAAACTTTGACCACCCGGACTTAGAGGTTGCGCTTAACATACCCGACGATACGGCCCACAGGGTTCTAACCGCTGCCGTTGAAAACATTAAAAAAGGAAAGCGCTATGAAGACGGGCAGAAGTGCGACCAGATAATAGAGAATGGGGAAGTGCTCTTTAAAAAATCGAAGCGGAGAGAGCGGGAAATGCTTAGGATTATCCTGCCTGATCCGCAAGGACTGTTCCCTGGAGATCCCGGGTGCCAGGAGGAGTATGCCGCTCAGCTTTCCCGGGAGAAGCAACCCCCGCCGGGCTGATAATCTTAGGCCGTCCGCTTTCTTGGCAGCGGTGCAGGATCAAAACCGCTGATGAAGTGGATGCCTTCTTAAAGGATTAATTGAAAACCCGCTGGATTTTTATTCCAGCGGGTTTCCTTCTGGTCGGACTGGTCGGAGCGACAGGATTTGAACCTGCGACCTCTTGACCCCCAGTCAAGCGCGCTACCAAGCTGCGCCACGCCCCGGTATGTTCGATTTAAACTCGTTTAAAATTATACCAGTTTCCTTCAAGGGTGTCAATGCTTTCGCCTTTCCGAAAAATTTGCGGCATGCCGCGGTTTATGTTAAGATAGAGCATGGTTGCAATAGAAAAAAATGGTTGAGTCTTGAAAAAGCGTGGTTCTGGTGCGAAATAAGTGCTTGCAGGAAGAACAACCGATGGTGTAGAATAAGCATCATTCGAAATGAAAGTGAAAAATGAAAAAGAGTTCCATCATTAAGGGGGACATTAAAGCCCATGCGTATTGGTTTGCCGAAAGAAATTAAAGAACACGAGTTACGGGTTGCCTTAACACCGGCCGGGGTAAAAAGCTTAACGGAATCAGGCCACCAGGTTTTTGTGGAGCACGGAGCGGGAGAAGGAAGCGGCTTTACGGACAGCCACTACCTGGAAGCCGGGGCTATAATCCTTGAAGAAGCTCAACAGGTATACGAACAAGCCACTTTTATTGTCAAGATCAAGGAACCACTCCCCCCGGAATTTCCTTTCCTCCGGGAAGATCACATCCTTTTTACGTACTTGCACCTGGCCGGAGAACCGGATTTAATCCCCGTCTTGCAGGAAAAAAAATTGGCGGCCCTGGGTTACGAAACCGTTATGGCCAGCGATGGAACCCTGCCCCTGCTGGCGCCCATGAGTGAAATCGCCGGCCGCATGGCCATCATCCTGGGCACCCAGTACTTGATTAAAAACAACGGGGGTAAAGGGGTGCTCCTCTGTGGCGTACCGGGTGTGGCGCCCTCCCGGGTTGTGATCCTGGGCGGAGGAATTGTCGGGATCAACGCCACCAAGGTGGCCGTGGGCCTGGGAGCGGAAGTGGTCGTCTTCGATGTTTCTTTGCCCCGCTTGCGCTACCTGGACGATATCTTCGGGCCCCGGGTGATCACCCTGCTGCCCAACCGCAACAATTTTAGAGAGAAACTCATGGGGGCTGACCTGGTGATCGGCGCGGTGCTCATCCCCGGAGGAAAAACCCCGATGCTCATTCAGAAAGAAGATTTGCAGCTCATGAAGAAAAAATCCGTGATTATTGACGTGGCGGTTGACCAGGGCGGCTGTGTGGAGACGATTCGACCGACCACGCACAAGAATCCCACCTACGAGGTCGATGGAGTCATCCATTACGGGGTAACCAACATGCCCGGCGCTGTCCCCCATACCTCGACGCTGGCCTTAACTAACGCCACCTTTTATTACATCAAAAAGATCGCTGACCTGGGGCTGCAAGCCGCTATGGAAGAGGATCCCGGGCTACGTGCGGGGCTGAACATTCACCAGGGCAAAATTACCCATAAAGAAGTCGCCAAGTGCGTGGGCGTGCAGGTTTAGTCCCCGCTCCCACGGACCGCGGACATCAGGCGTGATTGACCGGAAAATGCTTTATCGTCGAGTAAAAAGCATTTTCTTTCTTTGTACGTCCGCTCAAATGTACCTCGCACCAATTTTTACCGAAAAAAAGGATTCCCTTGTCACCTTATCCAATTCACTACCGGGAAGCATTAATTGAAGAAGGGGGAAGCTTATATCATGGTCAAATCTTGCGAACACAGCAAGCTGGACTTGAGCAGGGAGTGCAACTGTACCTACCCAACATGCAGCAGAAAGGGGATCTGCTGCGAGTGCTTGCACTACCACCGCGCGAAGAAAGAACTGCCCGCGTGCTATTTCACGCCGGAGGTGGAAAAAACCTACGACCGCAGCATCAAGCGCTACTTTAAGCAATGAAAGTTAAAACGAGACCATTTCTGGTAATTCAGCAGCAATTTTGTCGTTTTACCTGCTATCGATGGATTAAGTCGAATATTCGATGGATTAACCCGGATATATTGAAATATACTCCGCATTTTAAAAATAAGTTACTGTCTTTATTGACTTTTTGGCTTAATTTGCTACAATGAAATTTGACTCTTTCAACTTATTGATAAAGGGGGGCTTAGAAATGCGCGCTTTGGGCCGCCACGTACTGGCAGAATATTATGGATGCACGCCAGAGGTGTTGAACGACACGGCAAAAATCGAAAAAATCATGGTAGATGCAGCACTGGAAGCCGGGGCAGAGATTCGTGAGGTGGTTTTTCACCAGTTCAACCCTCAGGGTGTCAGCGGTGTGGTTGTAATATCTGAATCCCATCTTGCCATCCACACCTGGCCAGAGTACGGTTACGCCGCTGTCGATGTTTTCACCTGCGGCAACACTGTTGATCCATGGGTTTCCTGTTACTATTTGAAAAAGCACTTTACCGCTGAACGCATGGCGGCAAAAGAAATCAAACGCGGCATTTCTGAGTTCGAATACGAACAGCAGGCGGGTAACAGATCAGCCGTGTAAGCGCGTGAGCGGCAAAGGGGCGTTTCAAGGTGGTATCGTACAACTGGAAGTGGTTTATCGAATATACCCATCCGACCCAGGCCCACATGCACGGCGTCGAACATTTCGTTTACAGCGGTCAGACGGCTTTTCAGAAGGTGGAGATTGTCGATACAGAGTTTTTCGGGCGCTGCTTGATCCTCGACGGGAAGATCCAATCGGCGGAGCACGATGAATATATTTACCACGAAACCCTGATCCATCCCGCCATGACCATGCATCCTGCGCCTAAGCGCGTGATGATCGCCGGTGGTGGAGAGGGGGCCGTCTTGCGGGAAATTTTAAAGCACCCTTCCGTGGAAGAGGTCTTGATGGTCGATATCGACCAGGAAGTGATCGAGCTCTGCGAGAAATATCTACCCCGGTGGAATGCCGGAACCTATCACCACGACAAGGTCAAAATCGTCTTTGAAGACGCGCGAAAATACCTGGCAGAGTCCACCGAACAGTGGGACGTGATCTTTATGGACCTGCCCGAACCCCTGGAAAACAGCCCCTGTTACATGCTGTTCACCCGGGAATTTTACCGCCTGGTCAAAGAAAGGCTGCGGGGCAGCGGGATCATCGCCCTGCAGGCGGGCAACTTGAATATTCGGTTGATGGAGTGCCACGGGGCCATTTACAACACGTTAAAAACCGTTTTTCAGCACGTCGACTCTTACGGGGCATACATTCCCTCCTACGATACGAAATGGGGGTTCATGTGTGCCTCCGATTTTTTCAATGCCCAGGATTTCCCTGCCGGGCGCATTGACAGCCGGCTGCAGGAACGGGGCATGAATGATTTACAATATTACGACGGGTTAACCCACCAGCACCTCTTCACCCTGCCCAAGGACTTGCGCCGGTTGCGGGCAGCGGAATTACGCATCATTGAAGACGATGACCCCCTGACCACCTATTGAAGCGGATCACCTGCCATAAAATAATTTTATGAAGCAATCCGTGCATAAAGATTTTCTATAATAAAACTTAATGGAAGATTAAGTTCAATCAAGAGAGGAGCCCTGTCTTGGAGCAAACATTTGTAATGATCAAGCCCGATGGCGTGCAGCGAAACCTGGTGGGGGAAATCGTTGGACGGTTGGAGAAAAAGGGGTTAAAGCTCTGTGCCTTAAAGATGATCCAGGTGAGCCGCGACCTGGCTGAAGAGCATTATGCGGAACACCGGGAAAAGCCTTTTTTCGACGAATTGGTGGGCTTTATCACGTCGGGTCCTGCCGTGGCCATGATCTGGGAAGGGCTGGGTGCGGTCCAGGTAGTGCGGCGCATGATGGGCAGCACTAACCCCCAGGAAGCCGCATCCGGCACCATCCGCGGCGATTATGCGCTGTTCATGGGGAACAACGTCGTCCACGGCTCGGATTCACTGGAAAGCGCTTCCAGAGAAATCACGCTGTTTTTCCAGCCCGAAGAGTTAATTACCTATACGAAAGCATTAGATCTTTGGGTAAATGGATAAATGGCTAGAAAATTGCTGGGGAAAAACCTGATATTAAGAAAATGTTACACTATTTGGACTATTCCAAATAAAAGCTGGTTAGGGATTTACCCTTAGTCTAAGGGATAATATCCCTAAGCGGCTTTTATTTTTAGTAATTTTCCCGATAGTAAATAACGATGTTTTATGGCAATATGTAATAGCAATAATAAATAAAATTTATCTTATCATAAGTATAATACAATAAATATAATATCAGGTTGTCTATTTGAGCTTCCATGTGAATGAAATCGCAAGAAAATAACAGTCCTAAGTCCTTAAGGGTGTTTCCTTATTAAATCTGTACTGAACATCTTCGTTCTCGAAGCAGATAAGGGGGTGCTTGCCAACGCCAAACCATTTGGAGTATCAAGAATTCTTTTCAGTATCATGACTGAGCGCCGGGAGGTGATGTAATGGGACAATATCCGCCAGATCTCAAGCGCGTGGAAAGAGAAATCGATGATCACCTGCAAAATAACAACAAGCTGGCCCAGGTCTTTGAAGTGTTCAAGAAAGTCCTGCTCGCACAGCTGAACCACCTGGATCAAATTCAAATGGACGTAACCTTGTCTGAAGAAGAATTAAAGGATTGTTTTCGCAACAATGAATATGTCATGTCCTGCCAGGACATCACCCTTGACGAACAACTTTTCCTGGCACTGCTTGACGATATCTGCCAGGCCATTAAAGAAGCCAGCCCGGATGCTCCAGATGCGCTGTTGAAACTCAGCCAGGACCCGGAACTGCAAGAAGGCAAGGCTTCCGAATTACTTGAGCAGATTAAATTGCTCAACAAGAAAGAACTTGAGACCTTGATCCAGGACAAAGAAATGCACCAGAGAACGGGTCTTGACAGCGAAGTGATCTCCTATGTCATATTCTCCAGCTTGAGTCCCTTTTACAGTATATTGACGCAAAGGGTGCTGGAAAAAACAGACTTCGCAGTATGGCGCAACCATTACTGCCCGGTCTGCGGTCAAAAACCGGTGATGGGAAAACACCGGGTTGAAGATGGGGCCAGGATTTTAGCATGCTGGCTCTGCCATGCCCAGTGGAATTATCCCCGCCTGGAATGTCCTCACTGCCAGAACAATGAGCAAAAGCAATTGCGCTTTTTCTATGTGCAGGAAGACAAGGCGCGCCAGGTGCACGTTTGTGAAAATTGCAAGCATTACCTGAAATTT
>PWRN01000055.1 GCA_003556225.1 Syntrophomonadaceae bacterium | reverse complement strand
GGCTGCTGCAGCAATCCCGGAGCTGCCGGTGCAGCGGAACCGGCGTTTGATCGAAATATACGGGATTACCCCCTACCAGGCCGAGATTCTTACCAGCTCGAAGAAGCTGGCGGATTATTTTGAAGAGACGCTCCAATTCCACCACCATCCCGGCCACGTGGCGAACTGGATCCTGGGAGATGTCTTAAACCTCCAGAAAAGCGCTTCCCGGGAAATGGACCCGCTGAAGCCGGCTCCCGAGAACCTGGCCGCCCTGGTCCAGTTGGTCGATGAAGGGATAATTAGCGGGAGAACGGCGAAGGAAGTGCTGGTGGAAACGTTTCATACCGGGCAACAACCCCGCCGCATTGTCCAGGGAAAAGGCCTGGTGCAAATTCGTGATGAAAATCAAGTCAGAGAACTTGCCGCACAGGCGATCGCATCTAACCCGGAGGCCGTGCAAGATTACCTGGCTGGGAACAAGAAAGCCATCGCTTTCCTGGTGGGGCAGATCATGCAAGCGACCCGGGGCCAGGCTAACCCGCAAATGGCTGCGGATGCGCTAAAAAAAGAGCTGGACGGGTAGGCCAACTTGTAGAGAGAAAACAAAATGAACAAAATAACTATAAATCTTAGAATATCTGTAAAATTTATAATAAATTTTTCGGATTTTCATTTTTTACTGCAGGAATTTTGAAATAAAAAGCCAATAATTTAAAAACGGAGGAATTTTCCCTGCAGATTGGGGGAGCGCTTTCTCAGCTAATAACAGGCGCAGACTGAAACACCCTTTTCCAGCGACGACAGGAAGCACGAACCAGGAGAAGAACTCCGCGCGACGAGAACATGAAATGCAGCAAACGCACAGTATATCTTTATACTTCTGCAAGGATTTAAAAAGCGCTTCTAACCAGGGCAAAAAATTAATAAGGAGGGGATAGGATGCGAGAGGTTGATGTGAAACTGATTACAGATGCCGTTGCCGAGATGAGTAAAGAAGCCAACTATTTTCTCGGGGATGATGTGGTGCAGGCCTTTGAAAAGGGGTTGAAGGAAGAGGAATCGCCCGTTGGGAAAGAGATGTTCAGCCAGCTGTTGGAAAACGCCCGTATTGCCAGGGAGGAAGAGGTTCCCATGTGCCAGGATACGGGTTTTGCCGTTTTATTCGTGGAGCTGGGTCAGGATGTAAAGCTGGTGGGAGGCGACTTCAACGAGGCGATTAATGAGGGTGTGAGACGGGGTTACACCGATGGTTTTTTAAGGAAGTCCATCGTGAGCGACCCCCTGGAAAGGGCTAACACCAAGGACAACACTCCTGCCATTATCCACGTGGAGATCGTCCCCGGCGATCAAATCAAGCTCACCCTGGCGCCAAAAGGCGGCGGAAGTGAAAATATGAGCGCCGTGGGGATGCTTAAACCGGCCCAGGGGGCCAAGGGACTGGTTGATTTTGTTGTCGATACCGTCAGTAAAGCAGGACCGAATCCATGCCCGCCGGTTGTTGTCGGCGTCGGCTTTGGCGGCACCTTCGAAAAGGTTGCCTACCTGGCGAAAAAGGCCTTGCTTCGCCCGCTGGGTGAGCCCAACCCGGATCCTTTTTATGCTGACCTGGAAAAAGAAATGTTGGAAAAAATCAATAACCTGGGTATCGGACCCCAGGGTTACGGCGGCCGGTTTACCGCCCTGGGCGTTCAGCTAGAAGTATTTCCCTGCCATATTGCCAGTATGCCCGCTGCTGTGAATATCAACTGCCATGCGAGCCGTCATAAAGAACGGGTCATCTAATTAAGAGAGAGGAGGGAATAACCGATGGAACCGAAAAGAATTAGTGCGCCGTTGACGGATGAGATGATCATGGAACTAAAAGCGGGCGATAACCTGCTCATTTCCGGTGTGATCTACACCGGCAGAGATGCTGCCCATAAAAAGCTGGTCGAGCTCCTGGAGAAAGGTGAGGAGTGGCCGGTGGATTTAAAGGGCCAGATTATCTATTACGTGGGTCCTACCCCCGCCAAGCCCGGGCAAGTGATCGGTTCGGCCGGCCCCACGACCAGCGGACGAATGGATTCGTATACTCCTGCCGTGCTGAAGTACGGTATTAAAGCGGTCATTGGTAAAGGGGCTCGGGATGAATCGACCCGCAAGGCTTTCCAGGAGTACAAAGGCGTTTACCTGGGAGCCACGGGAGGCGCCGGTGCTCTGCTGGCCAAGCGGATCAAGGATGCGGAGGTCGTAGCTTACGAAGAGCTGGGCCCCGAAGCCATCCGCAAGTTGGTTGTCGAAGATTTTCCTGTTACGGTGATCAATGATGCCCACGGCAATGACCTCTATGCGGAAGGCCGCAAGCAGTACGCCAAAGCGTAGCCATTACCCTCTCTGCAAGCTGTGCATGACGGATCCCGATCGTGAATGATTTTACCTGTTAACTTGAAAGGAGTTGACTGTCTTGAACAAAGATGAACTGTTAGCAAAGGCGCAAAAGCCTGCCCAGGATGCCATGATCCTGCATCCCTTTTACCAGGGCAAAGTTGAAGTCACCCTGAAGTGCGTTGTACGCGACTACCATGATTTTGCCATCTGGTATACTCCCGGCGTAGCAGCGCCCTGTCGGGCCATTGCCGAAAATAAGGAAGAAGTATACAAGCACACCAACAAGGCCAACTTTGTCGCCGTGGTATCCGACGGAACCCGCGTGCTGGGCCTGGGTGATATCGGGCCCGAGGCCTCCATGCCCGTAATGGAAGGAAAAGCCCTGCTCTTTAAGTACTTAGGAGGGGTAGATGCCTTTCCCATCTGCGTGGATACCAAGGACCCCGATAAGCTGATCGAATTCGTAAAAATGCTGCAGCCATCCTTCGGAGGCGTGAACCTGGAAGACATTGCCAACCCCAAGTGTTTCTACGTGCTGGACCGTCTGCGTGAAGAGTGCCACATTCCCATCTTTCACGACGACCAACAGGGTACCGCCTGTGTGACCCTGGCCGGATTGATTAATGCCTTGAAGATCGTCAACAAGGATATGAAAACAGTCCAAATCGCTATGATCGGTGTGGGCGCCGCCAATGTCGCCACGGTTCGCCTGCTCTTAGCTGCCGGTGTCCCTTCCGAGAATATCGTGATGTGCGACAGCACGGGCATCTTGCATAAAGGACGCACGGACATCAAGGAAACCCACCAGGATAAGCTGAAAATCATCGAGATCACCAACAAAGATCAGAAAAAAGGCGGGATTGCCGAAGCCATGGAGGGTGCCGATGTGGTCATCGCGCTATCCAAGCCCGGCCCGGATACCATCAAGAAAGAATGGGTCGAGTCCATGGCCAAGGATGCCATCGTCTTCGCCTGCGCCAACCCTATTCCGGAAATCTGGCCCTGGGAAGC
Source organism: Syntrophomonadaceae bacterium (assembly GCA_003556225.1). Classification (GTDB taxonomy): domain Bacteria; phylum Bacillota; class Dethiobacteria; order DTU022; family UBA8154; genus SKMY01. The sequence goes on along the minus strand of PWRN01000055.1, from coordinate 44,407 downwards.
GAAAGAGGCAGGCGCCGCCGTGGTTTCCACCGGCCGCTCCGATTTCCCCAACCAGGTGAACAATTCCCTCGGCTTCCCGGCAATTTTCCGCGGGGTACTGGACGTGCATGCCTCAACCATTACCGATACCATGTGCATCGCCGCGGCGGAAGAACTGGCGGCTTGTGCGGCTGAAAAAGGATTGAATCCCGAAGAGATTCTCCCGACCATGGATAACTGGGAAGTGTTTCCCCGGGTAGCCACGGCCACAGCCATGCAGGCGATTAAAGAAGGGGTGGCTCGCCGGGAACTCAGCAGAGACGAAATTTACAAGATCGCGACCGAGAAGATCAAGAGAGCCCAGGACCAGACCAAGCTGCTCCAGGACAATGGGATCGTTCCCATGCCTCCAGCAGAGTAAAATAAGAACTTTATAACCCATGCAGCAAGGCCGGATCCAGCCGGGAAACGGCTCCAGCGGGCTTCCTGTCGGCTGCAAATGTGCAAGGGATCATCAACGGGCGGTGATGGCTGGAAAGATCGAGAACACCAGTGTTTGACTTTCCAGCCATCCCGCGTCTTGAATTCAACAGGAGCTCAAGCAGGATCGAAAATTGCCTGATACGAAGGATAGAGGGAGGTCTAATGTAAATGCCCCAAGTGGAAATGGTTGATATCTATATCATGGGCAAAAAATACTCGGTGCCCGAATCGTTAACGATTATGGATGCCATGGAATTTGCCGGCTACCAGCTGAAACGAGGCTGCGGCTGCCGGGCAGGTTTCTGCGGTGCCTGCGGCACCGTTTATCGCATCGCCGGGGACTACGAATTAAAAGTGGGACTGGCCTGTCAGACCAAGGTGGAAGCGGATATGTACCTGGCACAAATACCCTTTTTCCCTGCGGTGAAGGGTGTTTATGATCTCGACGAGCTGACACCGACAGCCGCTTCTTTGGCCAGGTATTACCCGGAGATCTACCGCTGTATCGGCTGTAATTCCTGTACCAACGTTTGCCCCCAGGACTTAAATGTGATGCAGTACGTGGCCTACGCCCAGAGGGGGGATATTGCTCGCTGTGCCAGTGAATCGTTCGACTGTGTCATGTGCGGTTTATGCGCATCCCGCTGCCCTGCCCACATTGCCCAGTATTTTGTGGGCATTCTCGCCCGCCGACTGCACGGAAAGCATGTTTTACCCCGGGCCGACCATGTGCAGCAGCGCTATGAAGAGATCGAGGCGGGAACATTTGACGCGGAGTTGGATGACCTCATGAACAAAGACATCGAAGAGCTGAAGTCTCTTTATAATAACCGCGACATTGAATAGGCGATCATAACGAGCGGCTATCCACAAACGGAAGGAGGGCTTAGCCCTGGTGCAATGAGCCAGGCAAACCTTTATGTATACACCCCAGATGAAGGAACTGATAAAAAAGGTTGAAGAAACACGCCCCCAAAGGGTGGGCGTGCATTTCCCCAGAATGAGCCCGGAAGATAAGCAAGAAGTTCTAAAGAAGTACCATCCGGATTTCATTGAAGCCGGCTTTAGCGAGATCACCGTCGGGGTAAACAAGGGGGACCGGGTTCCACTGGAACTGGCAACCCTGATCGACGCCCGCAGCTGCATTGAAAACGTGGAGCTGGACCTGGATCAATATGATTACGATGTGGACGTGCTGGTCATCGGCGGCGGGGGAGCAGGTGCGGCCGCGGCGCTGTCCGCTCAGGAAAAAGGCGCAGATGTTTTGCTGGTCACCAAGCTGCGCTTCGGGGATGCCAACACCATGATGGCCCAGGGAGGGATCCAGGCAGCCGATAAACCCAGTGATTCCCCACCCATTCACTACCTGGATGTCATGGGAGGCGGCCACTATCATAACGTTCCCCGGTTGGTGCGCGCCCTGGTAAATGACGCCCCCATCGTGATCAAGTGGCTGGAAGACCTGGGAACCATGTTCGACAAGGAAGAAGACGGCACCATGGTCACGAACCACGGCGGGGGGACCTCCCGCAAAAGAATGCATGCGGCCCGCGATTATACCGGGGCGGAAATCATGCGCACCCTGCGGGATGAAACCCTGAACCGGGGCGTCAAGGTGATCGAATTCACCGCCGCCGTGGAGCTGCTTTTGGATGAAGACGGCAAGGCAGGTGGCGCGGTCTTGTATAACCTGGAAACGGAAGAGTACCAGGTATGCCGCGCTAAAAAGGTTATTTTCGCCATGGGCGGATCGGGAAGGCTGCACTACCAAGATTTCCCCACGACGAACCACTATGGCGCAACCGGTGATGGTTTGATCATGGGCTACCGGGCTGGAGCAAAACTGGCCTTTCTGGACACGATCCAGTACCATCCCACGGGAGCTGCTTATCCTCCCCAGATCCTGGGGCTGCTGGTCACGGAAGCGGTCAGGGGCCGGGGGGCGACTTTCCTAAACATCGACGGAGAACAGTTTGCTTACCACCTGGAAACCCGCGACGTGGCCTCTGCCGCGATCATCAGGGAATGCGTGGGACGGAAAAAAGGCATTACAACCCCCACGGGCATGGTGGGGGTATGGCTGGATTCCCCGCTGATTGAACTGATTCACGGTGAAGGCGCCGTGGAGAGAATGCTCCCCGCCATGGTGCGGCAGTTCGGCCGCTTTGGGATAAACATTTCCAAGGAACCCATGCTGATCTACCCCACGCTCCACTATCAGAACGGGGGGCTGCTCATTGATGAGCACGGGGAAACCAATGTAGAAAATCTCTATGTGGCGGGAGAAAACGCCGGCGGCATTCACGGTCGCAACCGTCTCATGGGCAATTCACTGCTGGACATCCTGGTTTTTGGCCGCCGCGCCGGCTACCATGCGGGAGAAACGTATAAAGACGTGAAGCTGAAAAAACTGACCCTGGAACATGTGAAAAAGTATCACGCTGAGCTGGAAAAAAATGGCGTGGCTACGGGTGGAAGGATTTCGCCCATGCTGCTGCCTCGCTACACCCACCGGGAAGTCCTGGAGCAGGAGGCGTAGCAGCCGACGCCTCCGGGAAAACATCAAATGTGACGTTTATTCAAAGAAACAGCGGTCTCGTGCTAAACAGGGGCCGCTTTTTTTATGAATTACAGACTCATGCCCCGGTATTTTAATCAAATTAACCCGAACAAAGGAAAACGACATGAAAAAATCGAATTAGCTGTTTTAATGCCGTTTGCCTCGAAAATTATGGATGGGAGGTCTTCAGTGTGATGGAAGATGCCTTACAAGGGATCAAAGTCCTGGATTTAACCCGGCTCCTGCCCGGTCCGTACTGTACGCTGGTGCTGGCTGACCACGGCGCAGAGGTGATCAAGGTGGAATCTCCCCAGGAAGGCGATTACATGCGGAAAATGGGTCCGATGATTGATGAAAACAGCGCTTATTTCTGGCAGTTAAACCGCAACAAGAAAAGCATTTCCTTGAATTTGAAGGTACCTGAGGGCAAAGAACTTTTTAAGCGGCTGGTGGCGGAGTGCGATGTTTTGGTGGAGGGTTTCCGTCCCGGGGTGATGGAGGGGCTTGGCCTGGGTTATGAACAGCTGCGGCAGGTAAACCCTCGCCTGGTCTTCTGTGCCATTTCCGGGTATGGGCAAGAGGGTCCTTATCGCCTGCGGGCGGGGCATGACATTAACTATACCAGCATTGCCGGGGTCAATGCGTTGAGCGGCGGAACCGACCTCTCACCGGTCGTCCCTGCGATCCAGCTGGCCGATATCGGCGGCGGCTCCCTTTGGAGCCTGGTGGCGATACTCCTGGCCCTGCATGCTCGCAGGCATACCGGTCGGGGGCAGTACCTGGATATTTCCATGACAGAGGGAAGTATGGCCTGCTTGCCCCTGCAGTTTACCGAATATTTCTCTGATCAAACCATTCCCCGGCGCAACGAAGGTTTATTGTCGGGGTTCTATGCTTGCTACAATCTTTACCGGACAAAAGACGGGAAATACGTGAGCCTGGGTGCCCTGGAAGCCAAGTTTTGGCGCGCCTTCTGTGAAGCCGTGGGTCATCCCGAGTGGGTCCCCCGACAGTATGGCCCTGCCCCGGTGCAGGAGCAGCTGAAAAAAGCGGTCGCTGCCTTGCTCGCGGAACGTACCCGGGAGGAATGGGTGCATTTTTTTGCCGGCAACGATGACTGCTGCCTGGAACCCTTGCTGGAATTGAACGAGGTAGAGGACCATCCCCAGAACCAGGTTCGGGGCTTTTTCCTGGAGGTCCAGCACCCCCAGAATGGTGTATTCAAGCAGTTGGGTTTTCCCTGCAGGATGTCGGAAACCCCGGGGCGCCTGCAGAAAGCGCCGCCTGGTCTGGGAGAAGATACAGAACCGATTTTGCAAGGGATGGGACTATCCGCGGAAGAAATTGCGGAATTAAAAAGAAAAGGGGCCATTTAAATGCTTGATCTTGCAGGAATTGCCGGGGTCACCATCGAATAACTATCGAGTGAAATCTTCGTATATTGTGAATAGTAGGATAAAACGAAAGGAGCGATGAGCATGACAGAAGAGACCAGGGATAAGTTCTTCGGTGAATCCCAACTTTTCGCACCACCGGAATCCTTCCAGGAAAATGCCCTTATTTCTGACCGGCGCCTCTATGAAAGCGCGCAGAAAGACCGGTTGGCTTTCTGGGCAACCATGGCGGAGGATGTGGAGTGGATGAAAAAGTGGGACACCATCCTTGAAGATGACGATGCCCCCTTTTACAGGTGGTTTAATGGTGGCACTTTGAACGTGAGCGTCAACTGCGTGGATCGGCACACGTTGACCTCCCGGAGAAACAAGGCCGCCTTGATTTTTGAAGGAGAACCGGGAGACTCCGTTACCCTGACGTACCAGCAGCTTTACCGGGAAGTGAATCGTTTTTCATCCGGGCTGAAAAAAATCGGTGTGCAAAAAGGTGACCGGGTCACCATTTACATGCCCATGATCCCTGAAGCCATAATCGCCATGCTTTCCTGTACGCGGATCGGGGCGATTCACAGCGTAGTTTTTGGCGGTTTCAGTTCCGATTCCCTGAAAGACCGCATCGACGATGCGGACTCCACGATCGTGATTACGGCCGATGGGGGGTATCGGCGGGGCAAAGTGGTCCCCTTGAAAGAGAATACGGACGAGGCCGTAGCTGCCTGCCCGGGCGTGGAAAAAGTGATCGTGGTGAAACGTGTGGGCAATGCGGTCAACATGGATGAGCAGCGCGATCTCTGGTACCATGAAATCATGAAAGAAGCTGACGATTACTGTGCCCCGGAAGAAATGCAAGCCGAAGATCCCCTGTATATTTTATACAGCAGCGGGACCACCGGGAAGCCGAAAGGCATTTTGCATACCACGGGCGGATACCTGGTAGGGGTCCATTGTACCTTTAAGTACGTGTTTGACTATCGGGATGAGGATATCTTCTGGTGTACGGCCGATATCGGCTGGGTTACCGGGCACAGTTATATTGTCTACGGGCCCCTTTCCAACGGCGCGACGGTGATTTTGTATGAAGGGACGCCCGATTACCCGGAACGGGATCGATTCTGGGAAATGATTGAAAGATACCGGGTGAATGTTTTCTATACGGCGCCCACAGCCATCCGGGCTTTCATGCGCTGGGGCGAAGATTGGCCCGCCAGACGGGACCTCTCCAGCCTCAGGCTGCTGGGGACGGTGGGAGAACCCATTAACCCCGAGGCCTGGATGTGGTACCACGAACATATCGGTAATGAGAAGTGTCCCATCGTGGACACCTGGTGGCAGACGGAAACGGGCATGATCCTGATCACACCGCTGCCGGGCGTAACGAAGACCAAACCGGGTTCTGCGGCCCATACTTTCCCCGGCATTGAGGCGGCGATCCTGGATGAAATGGGAGATGAAGTCGAATCGGGGAAAGGAGGATTCCTGGCCCTTACATCACCGTGGCCCGCCATGCTGCGTACGCTCTACAAAGATCCGGAGCGCTTCAAGAACACGTACTGGCAGCAGTATCCCGGGAAGTACTTTACCGGTGACGGAGCCATGAAAGACAAAGATGGATACTTCTGGATTATGGGGCGCGTTGACGATGTGATGAATGTATCCGGCCACCGCATTGGGACCATGGAAGTGGAGAGCGCCCTGGTGGACCACAAGGCAGTTGTCGAGGCAGCGGTTATCGGTAAGGTCCACGATTTGAAAGGCCAGGCAATTTCTGCTTTTGTCACCCTGAAGGAAGGCCTGGACGGCTCCGATGAGCTTGTTGAAGAACTCAAGGCCCACGTGGTGAAAAAAATAGGGGCGATCGCGCGTCCCGATGACATTTTCTTTACCAGCGAGCTGCCCAAGACCCGCAGCGGTAAAATCATGCGGCGCCTGCTGCGGGACGTCGCCGAAGGCCGGGCCCTGGGAGACACAACAACACTGCTGGACCCGGGAGTCCTTTCCGGGATCATGGAAAAATACAAGAGCGAAGCTTAAGCATCACTTGATCTGGGCCATGATTCATGCGGGGAGGCTGGTCTGCAGCCTCCCCGCATGATTTTACAGCAAGATTTCTGCTGCCGGACGGGCTTGGTTGGGGCAGTCGGCAGGAATGGACACCCCGGAGAAAGAATTCCCCTTTTAGATCATTTTCGAGAATTGACGTATAATGAGCACAACAGCATAGACCCCTGCTGGATCTTGAAGTTCATTCGGGTGACAGAATGCAAACCATATCGCATCCATCAAAGAATCTCTCCAAAATACTGGAGATCTTGGAACAGGAGTACCCCGAGGTCCGTACTGCCCTGCAGTATCGTACTCCCTTTGAGCTTTTACTGGCCGTGATCCTCTCTGCCCAGACCACGGACAAGCAGGTGAATCGTATCACCGAAGGGTTATTTCGTCGCATCCAGGGGCCCGGGGATGTATTGGCCCTTGAATTGTCCGAGTTGGAAGAGATGGTTAAGGGCTGTGGACTCTACCGACAAAAGAGCAAGCAAATTCGCGAAACCTGCCGGGTTTTGCTGGAAAAACACAATGGAACGATCCCCGACACCCGGGAAGGATTAATGACCTTGCCCGGCGTTGGCCGTAAGTCGGCCAACGTGATCCTCAGCACAGCTTTTGGTTTTCCCGCCATGGCCGTGGATACCCACGTGATGCGGGTCAGCAAGCGCCTGGGATTGGCCCGGGGAAAAACACCCGGACAGGTGGAGGAAGAACTATGCCGCGTGCTTCCGGAAAAACAGTGGACCGCAACCCATCACCGGCTCATTGCCCACGGGAGGACAGTTTGCCGCTCCAGGAATCCCACCTGCAGCGCATGCCCTCTTTCCCCTTTATGCCTGCGCCCCGAGAAACCTGTATGAAATTATCTTGGTGATCAAGCTTGCTCAGGAATAAACCCTTGTTTCCCTCGTTGGCTGAGGGCAAGCAGGGAAACGATCATAAAACCTGAGTAAACTTTATAGCCTTAAAAAGTATTTCGGGTCTTTTTTCGTAAAATTTATCAGAACAAAAGGAATCATCCCGGCGAGGGAGAATTATAAAACGCAACTAGAAAATGTAAAGCTATGCTTGCGACAAATCTTCTTTTCGCTGGGGGCAAGCAGGGAAAAGAGGTTGTTTCCGAGCAAGTTTATTCACCGGGCAAAAGATTGTTTCCCTGGCAGGTTCATCGATGCTAGTTAAATACGTGATTTTATAAAGGGGGAAAACGATGACCCGCGTCAATCGCCTGGAGGCGGAGCAGATTTTTAAACCTTGTAAGCCAGAAATCTTCGAACTGGAAACAACAGAAGAAATCGCCCCTCTGGCCGGTATCATTGGACAAGAAAGGGCCGTTCGCGCGGTCAACTTTGGCTTGAAGATAAACCGGTATGGCTACAATATCTTTTTAACCGGATTAACCGGCACAGGTAAGTTGAGTTATGCCCGCTCGGTTATCCAGGAAAGAGCAAACGAGCAACCGGTCCCCGATGACTGGCTCTACGTCTACAACTTTAAGCATCCCGGCGAGCCGATTGCGTTGAGCCTTCCCGCCGGGACTGGAAGTGTTTTTGTTCGAGATATCCATAATCTCCAGGACGAGCTGAAAGAAGAGATCCCCAAGGCTTTCAATACGGAAGAATATGAGCGGCAGAAGGGGGCAATCCTCAAAAAATTCCAGGAAACCCGATCCAACCTCATGGAGGAGCTAAACGGGGTTGCCCAGGAAAAAGGTTTTGTGCTAAAACGCACCAGTACCGGGTTTTTAAGTGTGCCCTTGAAAGACGGCGAAGAACTGAACGAAGAAGAGTTTAATCAACTGGAAAAGTCCGAACGGGAAGAAGTAGAAAAAAAATCTACAGAAGTGCAGCTTAAAGCACTGGAAATCGTGCGTAAGATTCAAAACGAAGAAAAAGCCATGAAGGATCAATTTCGTGAACTGGAACAAAAAACCGGTCTGCATGCAGCAGGCCACCTCATCGATGAACTCAAGGAAAAGTACCAGGATTTCCCCCGGGTGCTGCAATACCTGGATGCTTTACAGGAAGACGTCCTGGAAAACCTGGGCGATTTCAGGGATGAAGATGATGAAAAACAGTTTCCCTTTCCCTGGTTGAAAAGGCAGGCCCAGGCTGAAGCTTCAACACGCTATAAGGTAAACCTGCTCATTGATAACAGTGAACTAACGGGTGCTCCCATCGTCATTGAATCCAACCCCACGTATTATAATCTGATCGGCCGGGTAGAATACGAGAACCGCTTTGGGACCATGACCACGGATTTCTCTATGATCAAGGGAGGCGCCCTGCACCGGGCGAATGGGGGATATTTAATCCTCCAGGTTAATGACCTGCTGCCCAACTTTCAGTCCTGGGAAGTGCTCAAGCGCGTGTTGAAGACAAAAGAGATCCGCATGGAAACCATCGGGGAACAATATGCGTTGTTAACCATGGCCACGTTAAAACCCGAGTCTATTCCCCTGGAAGTGAAAGTCATCCTCATCGGCAATCCCCTCTGGTACCACCTGCTCTATCGGTTTGACGAAGATTTCCGCAAACTGTTCAAAATCAAGGCGGATTTTGACTCGGTGATGGGGCGTTCCCTGGAGAACATGAGCAAGATGGCCGAATTTATTACCACCCACTGCCAGCAGGAAAAGCTTAAGCATTTCGATCGGACCGGAGTGGCCCGAGTCGTGGAGCACAGCTCCCGCCTGGCCGAACACCAGGAAAAACTGACTACCTGTTTTAACGATATTGTGGAGATTCTCTTCGAAGCCGACACCTGGGCAGGCATTGACAATAACGCTTACGTCACGGCCGCCCATGTCGACCAGGCAATCATGGAAAAGAACTACCGGTCTGATAAATACGAAAAGAAGCTGCTGGAAATGGTAGAACAGGGGCAGATTCTTCTGGATTTTGAAGGTGTAAAGGAAGGACAGGTAAACGGACTTTCCATTATTGACCTGGGAGACTACAGCTTTGCCAGACCTTCCCGCATCACCGCCTCCACGTACATGGGTCGTCGCGGGATTGTAAATATCGAAAGAGAAAGCAAAATGAGCGGACGGATTCACGATAAAGGCGTGCTGATCATCAGCGGCTACCTGGGACAAAAATTTGCCCAGGAAAAACCGCTGACCCTGTCCGCCTCCCTCTGTTTTGAGCAGTCATACGAGGGGATCGACGGGGACAGCGCTTCCAGTGCAGAGCTTTATGCCTTACTCTCCAGCCTGGCTGAAGTTCCTTTAAAACAGGGTCTTGCTGTATCCGGCTCCATTAATCAAAAAGGAGAGATACAACCTGTCGGTGGGATTACCCGAAAAATCGAAGGGTTTTTTGCTGCCTGCAAGCTCAAAGGATTGACAGGAGACCAGGGCGTGATCATCCCCCGGCAAAATATGATCAACCTCATGCTCAATGAAGAGGTGGTCGAAGCGGTGCGGCAAAACAGCTTCCACATTTACTCGGTAGAAACAGTGGAAGAAGGCCTGGAAATCCTGTCCGGCCTGCCGCCCGGGGAACGCGGTAAAGACGGCAAATATCAGGAAGGTTCCTTTTATGCCCGCGTGGAAAAACGGCTGGGGGAACTGGCTGAATCGTTGCGTCGGCAGCAGGGAGAAGATCAGGATCCTGAGAAAGGGCAGCCAAACGACCGGGAACCGGGCTGTTCCAGTTGAAGCTGAGCCTTGCTTGGCATGAAAACCTGGTTTCTATTTTGTTAGGAGTTTATAATTAATGCAGCAACCGTATACGGGCTTGGCCCAAATCTATGACCAGCTCCTCTCCGGGGTGGATTACGAAGAATGGGCGGATTACCTGGAAGATATTTTTAGAAAGTTTCAGGTCCATCCCCTGGAGAAGATCGTAGACCTGGCTTGTGGAACCGGCAACTCCACGCTTCCCTGGGCGCAGCGGGGTTTTACGGTATGGGGGGTAGATATTTCCCCGGAAATGCTCCAGTGGGCCCGTGAAAAAGCAAAACAACAGGCTCTGGAGATCGCCTTTTTCCAGGAAGATTTGCGCGAGATGAGGCTGGCCCTTGATGCCGATGCGGCAGTTTTATACCAGGATGGTTTAAATTATATGCTCACGCACGAGGAACTGGAGCGGGCCCTGCGCTCCATCTACTTGACGCTTCGGCCGGGGGGTTATTTCGTCTTTAATCTCAACGAGGTTGAAAAACTTCCTGCTTCTCAGCAACCGCAAACGGCCATGCTGGAGGAAGAAAACATGGTGTTGGTCTGGGAGAGTCAGTTTAAGCCGGAATCTAAAACCTGGGCGATAGCCCTGACGGCTTTTCTGCGCGCAGAGAATGGCCTCTATAGAATGTTTAAGGAAGAACACCAGGAGCGTTCCTATACGAGGGACGAACTTGAGCCTCTCCTGGTAAAAACAGGATGGGCTGTGCAGGCCTGTTACCGGGCTTTTACTTTCGAAAATCCGGGTCCAGCGGATCGGAATATCTTTTATGTACTGCAGAAACAAGGAGAACCTTCATGCACGTGGCGCTGATCAACCCGGATATTCCCCAAAATACCGGCAATGTCGCCCGAACCTGCGTGATGACCGCTACATCCCTGCACCTGGTGGGACAATTGGGCTTTTCGTTGGATGACCGCCATATGCGAAGGGCGGGCCTGGATTACTGGCAGCATCTCGATTTTTATTACCATGAAAGTTTCGAGGCGCTGGTAAAGGAATACGGGGATCACACCTTTTATTTTTTCTCCACCCGGGGGAAAAAGCGCTACAGTGAAATCGCCTATGGATACAACGATTTCCTGGTATTCGGGAGTGAGACGAAAGGCCTGTCGCCAGGCTTACTGGAACAGTGGGTGCATTGTTCTGCCAGGGTTCCCATGATCAGCGGCATTCAACGCTCTCTCAACCTGTCCAATACGGTTGCCCTTGTTCTTTACGAAGCATTGCGGCAGCATCACTTTCCCGGCATGGAATGACCGCGTGGGATTACATTAACGAAACGGAGTGAGTGTAGTTGGCGAAGCAAGAAATCCAGTTGAGGATCAGCGGAATGAGCTGTGCACACTGCAAGGCCGCGGTAGAAAAAGCGCTGCAGGGCCTGCCCGGTGTTGCCCGCACGGAAGTGTTTCTGGAGGAAGGACGGGCCGTGGTGGAGATCGATCCTGCCCAGGTGAAGGTGGAAGATCTCAAACAAAAGGTTGAAGAAGCCGGTTATACCGTTGCCTGATCCCGGCGATAAAAAAGCGGCTATTGCTTGATTTCAACTCCCTTTTCGATAAACGGGGGAGTTTTTTGTTTTTTTAGATCTTCGTCATATACACTGGTTTCTTCAAGAATTTCGATGCCCATTTTTTTGATGTAATAGTGATGGATTAAAACTTTGAGGATCGCCGTTACGGGGATGGAGAGGATGATTCCCAGTAACCCCATTAAACGAGCACCGCTTAACAGGGCGATGATGACCGTAATAGGCCTCAGGTCCACGGCTTTACCCAGCAAGAAAGGTGTTAAGATAAAGGGATCGACCGTTTGGATGATCAGGTAGAGGCTGGCAACCATGAGGGGATGGGGCGTGCCGGGAGTCAGGCTGAGCAAGACAGCGGGGATGGCTGCCAGCAGGGGGCCAATGTTGTGGATAATATTTAAAAGGCCCGCCGTTATTCCCAGGGTGACGGCAAAGGGCATGCCGATCCAGGTCAAGCCGAGGCCGGTAAAAACCCCGACAATGGAACAACGGATCACATTGCCCCGGAGGTAGGCACCTACCTTGGAATCGATAATCCCGATTACGTGAAGCACTTCGTGATGATAATTCGGAGGGAAAAGGGAAACAATGGAGGCCTTGACTTTCTCGATATCCAGGAGCAAAAAGAAGGTAAGAAAGAAAAGCCCGACCAGGGACCAGAGCTCGCTAAGAAATGGAATTTGGAAGGTCGAGATGCGGTTAATCCAGCTGATCAGGATCATGGGAATGCTTTCGATGAACTCCATGAGGCTGGAGTAAATCGTCTGGGAGATGGTCAAGTCGTAGAGGATGTCCAGTTCTTCCAGCCGGGTGGAGAGCATGATAAAATACTGGCGAAAGTCCGTGCTGATGTAGCCGGCAAGTTGCCTGATTTCTCGATAAATCATGGGGGGAATGAAATAGAAGATGCCACCGATCACGAATAAGAATAGAATAAAGACCGTCACTGCAGCTAACGGATGAGGGATGCGGAGCCTGCCCAGCAGGGTAACCAGGGGGCTCACCAGGTAAACGATAAAAAGCGCAATTATCACAAGGGTAATGACTGGAAAGAGGATTTTTAGCGCCCATAAAAACAGAATAAGTCCGAAGATAAATAGAACAAGTTTAATATTAGACTTCAGGTTGTTATCCACGTAATGCCTCCAGTTTCTCGTACCTGGCCTCTATTATACCTGATTTTAAACCGCTTGAAAACATCAACCTGAAAAAGGGTTTTGACCTGGAAAAGTCGAAATTCTTTAGGAACGTCCAGGAAGATCAAGCGGCAATGGAGGGAACCCTTTGTTCGTTCACCTGCACAATCACTCTGAGTATAGCCTGCTCGATGGGGCGGCTCGGATCAAGAAGATGGTAGAAAAGGCCTCTCGCTTAGGGATGCCGGCTCTTGCCGTGACGGATCACGGGGTCATGTACGGCGCCGTAGAATTTTACAAGGAGGCACGAAAGGCAGGCCTGAAGCCGATTATCGGTTGCGAGGTCTATGTAGCGCCACGCCGCAGATTTGACAAAGAACATGGCAAAGATGATTTTCAGTATCACCTGGTTTTACTGGCGAAAAACAGGGAAGGATACCGCAACCTCATGAAGCTGGTTTCGGCCGGTTACCTGGAAGGGTTTTACTACAAGCCCAGGGTTGACAAAGAACTGCTGGCAGAACACAGCGAAGGATTATTTGCCTTGAGCGCTTGCCTGGCCGGGGAGGTACCGACCTTGCTGCTGCAAGGAGAAGACGACAAAGCTTTGCAGGCTGCCGGCTGGTATCGCGACACGTTTGCGGAAGGGCATTTTTTCCTGGAATTGCAGGACCAGGGCCTCCCGGAACAACAAGAACTGAACCAGAAACTGCTGGCCCTGGGCGAGCAGGCGGGCATTCCCCTGGTAGCCACCAACGACATCCATTACCTGGACCAGGAAGACGCTGAGGCCCATGATGTGCTGCTTTGCATCCAGACAGGGAAAAATGTGGATGATCCCCACCGGTTGAAATTTGCAGGAAACCAGTTTTATTTTAAGAGCCAGGAGGAAATGAAGCAAACGTTTGCTGCCTTTCCTGAAGAGGTCCTCCTCAACTCGGCCCGGATCGCCGACCAGGTTAACCTGGAATTTGACTTTAGCCAGATGCATCTTCCCCCTTATGCCATTCCTTCGCCCTATGCGAACGCCGAAGAGTACTTGCAGGCCATGTGTTACCGGGGACTGGAAAAGAGATATGCCCGGGTAACCCCGGAAATTAAAGAGCGCCTTGATTTTGAGTTGTCGGTGATCAACCAGATGGGTTATGCCGGCTATTTTCTGATCGTCTGGGATTTCATTAAGTTTGCCCAGGACCATCAAATCCTGGTCGGACCCGGTCGTGGTTCTGCGGCAGGCAGCCTGGTGGCGTACGCCCTGCAGATCACCAACATTGACCCCCTGCGCTATGGTCTCCTCTTCGAGCGCTTTTTAAATCCGGAGCGGGTTTCCATGCCGGATATTGACATCGATTTCTGTTACGAACGGCGGGACGAAGTCATCCGCTACGTGGTGGATAAATATGGTGAAGAACGGGTTGCGCAAATCATTACATTCGGCACCATGGCAGCCCGGCTGGCTGTCCGCGATGTGGGCCGGGCGCTAAATTTCTCATACGGTGAAACCGACCGCGTCGCCAAAATGATTCCCTTTGAGTTGGGAATGAGTATTGAAAAGGCCCTCAAGATGAACAGCGACTTGCGAACTTTGTATTATAATGACGAACGCTACCGCCGGCTGCTGGACACCTCCAGGTCGGTGGAAGGTTTGCCACGTCATTCTTCTACCCATGCCGCAGGTGTCGTCATTGCCGGGGATCCCCTGGTCGAACACGTGCCCTTGCAAAAAACCAGCGACGATTCCGTGGTCACACAATTTTCCATGGGTAACCTGGAAGAGCTGGGCTTGCTCAAGATGGATTTCCTGGGATTGCGGACGCTGACGATTATCGGGGAAGCAGCCAGGCAGGTTAACTCACGCGGTATTGACCTGGATATTAACCGCATCCCCCTGGATGACCCCCAGACGTTCGCCTTGTTATCTCGGGGCGAAACTGCCGGGGTTTTCCAGCTGGAAAGCAGCGGCATGCGTTCCGTGCTTCGTGACCTGAAGCCCAACAAGTTTGAAGATATAATCGCCGTCGTGGCCCTTTATCGTCCAGGACCCATGGAGCAGATCCCCGTGTTTATCCAAAGCAAGCACGGTATAAAGCCGATCAAGTACCTGCATCCAGACCTGGAACCCATTTTAAAGGAAACCTACGGCGTGATGGTTTACCAGGAGCAGATCATCGAGGTAGCGGCAAAAATGGCCGGCTTTACGCTGGGCCAGGCGGATCTTTTACGCCGGGCCATCGGGAAGAAAAAAAAGGAGGTTTTGGATGAGCAGCGGGTGATCTTTGTCGATGGAGTTGAGAAGACGGGATATGACCGCAAGCTGGGCGAAGACCTCTATAACCTGATTGTCAAATTTGCCTCGTACGGTTTTAATAAGTCCCACGCAGCGGCTTATGCTATGGTCGCGTATCAAACGGCGTACTTAAAGGCCAATTACCCCGTGGAATTCATGGCGGCCCTCTTAACCGGGGTGATGTCCAGCAGCGAAAAAGTTGCCCTCTATATTGCCAACTGCCAGAAAATGGAGATCGAAGTGCTGCCTCCCGATGTCAACGAGAGTGAAACAAACTTTACCGTGGTGGGCGAGAACCGCATTCGTTTCGGGCTGGCTGCCGTGAAAAACGTGGGCAAAGGCGCCATTGAAGCGATCATTAAAACCCGGGAACAGGAAGGAAAATTTACTGGACTGCATGATTTTTGCAGCAAGGTTGACCTGAGGACCTGTAATAAGAAAGTCGTGGAGAGCTTGATCAAAAGCGGGGCTTTTGACTCCCTGGGAGGGCGGCGCTCCCAGTACTTAAACATCCTGGAGCCCGCCTTGACGCAAGGTCACCAGATCCAAAAGGAAAAAATGAACGGGCAGCTCTCCATGTTCTCCTTGATGGGTGAAGAAGGAACGTCTTCCAGCGTGGAAGATGAACTGCCTCCGCTTCCAGAGTTTTCCGCCAAGGAGAAGTTGTCCATGGAAAAAGAAATGGTCGGGCTTTACATCTCCGGCCACCCACTGGACCAGTATCGTCCCATCCTGGATAATATCAACCGCGTTGTGCCCCTGGGGGAACTGCCGGACGTGGGTGATCGACGGCAGGTTTCCATTGCGGGGATGATCAGTTCACTGCGCAAGATCTATACCAAGAGGGGGCAACCCATGTGTTTTCTCAAGATCGAGGATTTAACGGGAGAGGTTGAAGTGATCGCCTTCAATGATATCTATGAACGCTATCAGGAGGAGATTGAAGAGGACCGGGTTGTGATCCTGAAAGGCCAAACGGACAGCAAGGAAGACGACGAGGTAAAGATTCTTTGCAAGGAAATCACCTTTCTACCGAAAGAGGCCAAGCAGCTGCTCATAAAAATCTGTGGAGAAAAGCCCCTGGGGGATATGGTGGCGCTCAGGGACATTCTCACGGACTTCCAAGGGGGTATGCCCGTTTACCTGTATTTTGAAGACAGAGGAAAATTGCTGCTGGCCGGCCAGAATTGTTGGGTTAGGGAAGATGGCAGCCTCTACGAACGGATTGAGCGATTGCTGGGCCAGGATTGCTTAAAAATCCAGCAGATAGAAGCCCATTGAAGCGCCTCCGCGGGTGATGCGTCCCTGGGATTGCCCTGGATGAAAAAGGAGCGTCATGATACCATACTTGGAGTGAGGATCATTGAAAAAAATTGCCGTGTTAACCAGCGGAGGGGACGCCCCCGGCATGAATGCCTCCGTGCGAGCGATTGTACGGAAAAGTATTTACCATGAACTGCAAATTTACGGGATTATGCGTGGATTTCAAGGGCTCATCAACGGGGAAATGAAGCCCATGCTTCTGGGATCTGTTGCGGATACAATACACCGCGGGGGGACGATTCTCCACACGGCCAGGTCTCCCGAATTTTTGACAGAAGAAGGCCAGGCTAAAGGGATCGCCTTCCTCAAGCAAAAGGAATTGGAGGGGTTGATCATCATCGGTGGTGACGGATCCTTCCGCGGGGCCGGTGTGCTGGAGGCGGCAGGAATAAATACCATCGGGATCCCGGCAACCATTGACAATGATATCCCTTTTACGGATAACTGCATCGGTTTTGATACAGCGCTGAATACGGTCACCGATGCCATAAACCGCGTTCGCGATACGGCCACCTCCCATGAAAGGGTTTACGTGATCGAGGTCATGGGGCGGGATACGGGCCATATCGCTTTACTGGCCGGGTTGGCCGGGGGTGCCGAATCCATCATTGTCCCCGAGGTTCCTTTTGACCTGGCCGAAGTTTGCAGCCGCCTGATGCGAGGCGTGGAGCGCGGCAAACTGCACAGTATTATCCTGGTGGCGGAAGGTGCGGGAAGCGCCATTCAAATTGCCAAGGACATCGAGGAACTTACCCGCATGGAGGTGCGGGTAACGATCCTTGGCCACCTGCAGCGGGGCGGCACGCCGACGGCTTATGATCGGATCCTGGCCAGCAGGCTGGGAGCCAGGGCCGTAGACCTGTTAATGGAAGGAACAAGTGGGGTCATGGTTGGTTATTACCAGGCGGGGATTCAAGTCATTCCTTACAAGGATGTATTTGCCAACGAGAAATCGTTTTCTTGGGATGATTACAAGCTGGCAGGGATTCTGGCCATCTAACGAGGGGACAGGGTGATCGCATGAGACGCACAAAAATTGTTTGCACCATAGGACCGGCATCTGAAAAATACGAAATGATTCGCGATCTGATTGATGCGGGGATGGATGTCGCCAGGTTAAACTTTTCCCATGGCACCCACCAGGATCACCAGCTCAGGATACAGGAAATCAGGCGGGCCAGCGAGGTAACGGGAAAAAGGGTGGGGATCATGGTCGATACCCGCGGCCCGGAAATCCGCATCAAGGGGATTTTCCAGGGTGAAATTACCTTAAGAGATGGAGATACCTTCACCTTAACCACCGAAAACGTGGAGGGCGACCAAAATCGGGTAGCCGTAACCTATCCTGATTTTGCCCGGGAGGTAAAACCGGGGGCCCGTATTTTACTGGACGACGGCATGATTGAATTAAGAGCCGAGGAAAGCAGTGAAAATAACGTGATTACACGCGTGATCCACGGCGGACGTCTTTCTTCACGGAAAAGTATTAACTTGCCCGGGATCTCGGTGAACCTGCCCTCTTTATCGGAGGATGATATCCGGGATATCAATTTTGCGATTGATCACGGTGTTGACTTTATCGCCGCCTCGTTTATCCGGCGACCGGAGGATATTTTAGCCATCCGGCGGTTGCTGGAGAAAAGCAATGCGGATATGCGGGTTATCGCCAAGATAGAAAGCCAGCAAGGAGTGGATCATTTTACTGAGATCCTGGATGTTGCCGATGGGATCATGATTGCCCGGGGCGATTTGGGAGTTGAAATTCCGGCCGAGGATGTGCCCCTGCTGCAGAAAAAATTAATTCAAATTTGTAATCATGCCGGCAAACCCGTGATTACGGCGACACAGATGCTTGATTCCATGATCAGGCAGCCCCGGCCTACCCGGGCAGAAGCCAGCGATGTGGCTAATGCGATCTTCGATGGAACCGATGCCGTGATGCTTTCAGGAGAAACGGCGGCAGGGGCTTATCCCCTGGAAGCCGTTCAAACCATGGCCCGCATTGCCTGCAGGACGGAAGAAGCCCTGGATGATAAAAAGGTCATCGAGTCCCTGGATCTTCCCATCCAGAAAACGGTAACCGATGCGATCAGCTACGCGACGTGCCGGGCGGCCCATGAGCTGGGTGCTGTTGCCATCATATCTGCCACCCAGTCGGGACATACGGCCCGCATGGTGTCCAAGTACAGACCGAAAGCACCGATTATTGCGGTCACCCCCAGGGAAAAGATCGCCGCGGCCCTAACGTTGACCTGGGGAGTATATCCCCTGCTTTCTCCGCCGACTTTTCATACCGAAGACGTGTTTAACACGGCGGTTGACGTTTCACTGGAAGCCGGTCTGATCAAAAACGGGGATTTGGTTATCCTGACTGCCGGTGTGCCCGTGGGGGTTCCGGGCACCACGAATTTCATGCGCATTGATACGGTAGGTGAAGTGTTGGTGCAGGGTTTGGGTGTCGGTAAAGCCGCGGTCACGGGAGAAGTGTTCGTGGCCTTAACTGCCGCAGAGGTAGAAAAAATGGGTGAGAAGCAAATTTTGGTTGCCCCCTGCACGGACAAGGACTATCTACCTGCCATGGAAAAGGCATCGGCGATCATTACGGAAGCCGGGGGGCTCACCTCCCATGCTGCGATCGTCGGTTTAAACCTGGGAATACCAGTGATTGTCGGCGCTTCCGGGGCAACCCAGGCACTTACAACAGGCCAGCTCGTCACGGTAGAAACGGTTCGCGGGCTGGTTCACCGGGGGAAAGCCACTGTTTTATAAGGGAAGGGGAGACAGTAGTTGAAGCAGAGCGAGACTCTTGTCAGGGTCAGGTACAAGGATACGGACCAGATGGGCGTGGTTTATTACGCCAATTACTTTGTTTGGTTCGAGGTAGGGCGGACCGATTTTTTAAGGGAATTCGGCATGAGCTACAAGGACCTGGAACAAAATGAACTCTTTTTGCCGGTCATTGAAGCTTACTGCAAATATAAGAACCCGGCGCGCTACGACGACCCGCTGAAAGTGATCACTCGCCTGCAGTTTCTCCAGGAAGTCCGGCTGGGGTTTCAATATGAAATTGTGCACGCTGACTCCGGTGAACGGTTAGCCCAGGGAGAAACAGCCCATGCCTTTGTCAATAAAGCGGGAAAACCGGTTGTGCTCCGCAAACAGAACCCGTTTCTATGTAGAATACTGAAGGACCAGGTCCAGGAAAAAGAGATTTAGGTCAAATGGAAAAAGAGCGTAAACAGGAAAAGCCGAAGGGTGTAAACGTTTTCTGCCGCGCCGTGACGGCGCAAATATCCTGATGCCAGGAGGGAAATGATGAATAACATGCGAACGGGAATTGTCTACCACGATGATTTTTTACTGCATTTCAATTACTATCACCCGGAATGCAAGGAGCGCCTGGAAGCCGCCATGGCCAAGCTGAAGAAAGAGGGTGTGCTTCCTTCGCTGGTGCAGATTACTCCCCAGGAAAAAGCCCCCGTGGAAACCATTGCCCTGGTCCATGACGAGGACTATATCCGGAGCGTGGAAACGGCCTGTCAAAAAGGCGTTCGACAGCTGGACATGGACACGTATTTAACCCCGGACACCTATGAGGTAGCCCGCCTTGCTGTGCAGGGCGCCCTGGACGCCGTGGAAAAAGTGATGAACGGGGAGTTGGACCGGGTCTTTGCCCTGCTGAGGCCTCCCGGCCATCACGCTGAACCGAACCGGGGGATGGGGTTTTGTATCTTTAACAACATCGCCATCGCCGCCCGGGTTTTGCAAAACCGGTATGGACTTTCCAGGATCATGATCCTGGATTGGGACGTCCATCATGGAAACAGCACCCAGCATGTTTTTGAAAATGAAGCGGAAGTGCTGTTTTTCTCAGTTCACCAGAGCCCCGCCTATCCCGGAACGGGGGGGCTAAAAGAAGTAGGCCGGGGGAAGGGTCAAGGGTATACCCTGAATGCACCCCTGCCGGCCGGCTGCGGCGACGAAGATTACTTGAATCTTTTTCAGCAGGTTGTTATTCCCGTGATGGAGGAGTATAAGCCGGAAATCCTGTTAATTTCTGCTGGCCAGGATGCATACATGGGCGATCCGCTGGCCTCCATGAACCTCTCCAAGCAGTTTTACGGCACCATGGCCCAGATACTCAAAGAAGGCGCAGAAAAACACTGCGAGGGAAAGATGATCTTGTTTTTAGAAGGCGGCTACAACGTAGATGCACAGGCATCGATTATCTTTAACGTGATCAATGTGCTGTCCGACTGGAACTTGCCCCTGGAGAAAGATCACAAGGATTCCAAGGGAGGTAGAGGGGGCCGGGCCATCCAGGCCGTGCTGGATACCCACAAGCAGTACTGGCAGTGCTTGAAACAACAGGATTAACGCAGGGTGTGCTCGATGCCACGCCCGCCTGCAAGTTGCCCTCGATTTCGTACAAGAGACCAGCAGTTTCAGCCAAAGGATGGAGGTAAACCGAGATGGTACAGATACGCCCGATCAGGGGATTGCGCTTTAAAAATGATGGCAGTTTGGACTTTGCGAAACTCATTACACCCCCGTATGATGTAATTGATGAGCAAATGCAGGAAGCCTTTTACCAGAAAAGTCCGTATAACATCATTCGCCTGGAGTACGGTAAATCATCTCCGGGTGATAACCCCGAAAGAAACAAGTATACCCGGGCAGCGGAAACCCTCTCTACCTGGCGGCGTGACGGTATCATCATGCAGGAAAATAACCCTTCTGTCTACCTCTACGAGCAGCATTTTGAAATCGATCAACAACATTATGTCAGGGAAAGCCTTTTCTGCGCAGTTTCCCTCTCTCCCCTTGAAAAGGGAGAGGTGATTCCCCACGAGGAAACCATGAGCAAACCGAAAGCCGACCGGTTGGAACTATTGAGGCACTGTGAAACAAATTTGAGTCCCATCTTTGTTTTATATGAAGATGAAGGGGGCTTCCTGGAAGAGCGCTTCGCGAACCTGAAGCGCTCTGTTCCACCCGCTGTTGATTTTTTCGATTTTGAGGGGCAGCAGCACCGGGTCTGGGCTTTGAGTGAGGCGCAGCAGATCGAGGAGCTTCAGCGCTTTTTTGCTAACAAGTCTTTGTTTATTGCGGATGGACACCACCGCTACGAGACCGCTTTACACTTTTACCAGGAAAAAAAAGCCCTGCAGGGAGGAGAGGCCCCGGGTTACGATCACGTCCTCATGTCGCTGGTAAACATTCACAATCCGGGCCTCCTGGTCTATCCGACGCACCGCCTGATCACCCGGAGTTCGCTTCACACGGAAGAAGTTTTGCGGGCCCTCTCCGCGCACTTTGAGGTGCATAAATATGCGGAGCCGACCAGCCGGGAAGACCTGGACCGATGGTTGCATCTTCATCAAACCAGTGCCGTGGCGGAAAATCTGGCCTTTGGCCTGTATACTCCCGAAAAGGAGTTATATAACTTGGTGCTCAGGCAAGACCTGGCAGAAGAAGCAAAACCGTATCCCTGGATGGATACGGTTGTCTTGCAGGAGCTTGTCTTTTTCACCGTCTTCGGGGTAGGCGGCAAGGAGCGAAAGGACGATCCCGTGTTGGTCTACATGAAAGATGAGTGGGAAGCGAAAAAGATGATCGATCGGGGTGAAGCCAGGTATCTCTTTTTTGTCAACAAACCCCCCGTGGAAGAGATCATACACTACGCTGGACAAGGCATAAGAATGCCGCAAAAATCCACTTATTTTTACCCCAAGTTTGTAACGGGGTTGATTATGCTGAAGCTGGGCGAATAAGAACACGCTCATCCTGGAGGAGTCTCTTTAGATTTTTCGGTACTCGTCCCGGTACGTCGCAAAGAAACTGCAGAGATGGTTCAAGGTTGATACCCCCTGCTTTTCCAGCAGCTCCAGCAGTCGGACGAAGATATGGGATGTCATCAGGGAGTCACCCAGGGCAGTATGCCGTTCTTTTTCTTCAATGTTGAAGCGTTTCACCAGGCTTTCCAGGGAGTATTCGAACATATCCGGGATTAAACACCGGGCCAATGTATAGGTGTCGATCACCGGGTTCAGGACCCTGCAGGGGGCGCAGTTGGTCAGCGCGACATTGAGGAAAGCCAGGTCAAAGGCCGCGTTGTGAGCGACGAGAACCCGCCCCTCCACGAAACTGAAGAAGTCAAGCAGCACGCTGATGATATTGGGTTTATCGGCGACCATGGCATTGGTGATCCCTGTAATGTGGCTGGCCGTGGTAGGAATCGGGCGGCCGGGGTCGACCAGTCGATCGAAAAGCTTATCTTCATGCACGCTCCCGTGCTCTGTAATAACCCCCGCGATGGAAATGATTTTATCCCCCTTAAAGGGCTGCAAACCGGTTGTTTCCGTATCAAAAACCACGTAGGAAGCTTCCCGCAGATCCTCATCCCAGTTGATGCGAGAACCGTTCATTTTAATCTTTTGTACGAGCTTCTTCTTTGTATCCTCATCGGCTTCTGAAAGGGCGATATTTTGATTGAAGAGGTTTAATCCGAAATATTTCTCCACGAAATCGACCATGCGGAGATGTACAGGGTAATGAAAGCGGGCCTTGCGGTTCAGCATGTAGCAGTCGGGTTCAAAAAAATAATTGACCTCCATACAGGTTGTCTCCTTCTTATCCCTGGTAGACCCGGAAATATTTAGCAGCCAGGTTTTGCAGGCGGTTTACGACAATGAACGACTCACGTAAGAGAGATTGCTCTTTTTTGCTTAACTTGTAGGGGCTAATGTAATTACTCGGTTGTTCTCCCCGGCTCATTTTCTCCACAGCTTCACGGATGCGAAACATCATCAAGGTTTCATAAGCCGCTTCAATGAATTCGATTTCTTCCTTCTTTAAGACGGTCTGCTTTTTTAACTCGGCCAGTCGCTTAAAGGTTGATGTTTCCACTACGCCTTCGCGCAGACAAAAGAGACGGATGCAGTCCACGATGTGTACGCAGGCAGCCCCTTTTAAGTTAACCTGGTCGCGGTACTCGCCGCTCTTTTCGGTCACGATCTGCCTGAAGATATTCAGTGGTGCCCGGTGCTGCAGGTCGTCTTCCACCAGGAAAAGCAGCGCTGTATTGGCATTTTGGTATGCTTCCGCGACGAACCCCCGCAAGCTGCTTGTCAACTCCGCATCGCCATAAATATGCCGAAAATCAAGGAAGATTGTCATCTTGCGAATATTTTCCGGTTTCAGTTCTTCGATCCAGCGATGGTTAAGTTCGTTCCACTGGGAAAGCGAGTGGCACCAGTCCGGATTATTGGCCATAACGTGGCCTTCACATCGCTTAAAGCCGCATGCTTCCAAGCCGCTCACGATTTTTTCTCCCAGGGTGGTAAAATACTGCTGGACTTCTTGAGTTTTTTTCCCGCCGGATATGTTTTCAAATATGATCCCGTTATCCTGGTCGGTCCTGGAATACTGTTCCATGCGGCCGCTGCTTCCCATGTTGATGAAGCTGTACTTCACGGGCGGGGAGCCGTGCTCGGCGGTCATTTCTTGTTCGGCTAAAAAGATAATTTTTCGGGTGAGGCGATCATAAAATTCGGTGATCAGGGGACAAATTTCCGAGGCGTAGGCCCTTTCCGAGATCAGGGCTTGCAGGACCAGGTCGATATCTCTCACGGTTTTTTTCAACTCATCAACGGTCTCTTTGGTTTCAATGGCATTCACGATACTCAGGGCGCCTGACTGCCTGCTGCGTATCAGGTCGCGCATGGTAACAATACCCGCCAGTGTACCGTTTTCTTTGACCACGATATGCTTGATGCTGTGCTTCGCCATCAGCAGCAGCGCCTGGTAGGAATACTCGTGGGGAGGAATAGAGACCAGGTTCTCACTCATGATATCGTGGGCGTGCAGGTTTTTCCCGGCTGATGGTTCTGCTGCCAGCACTTTTTTAACCAAATCTTTTTCGGTAATAATGCCCAGGGGATTCCCGTTGGGGGCCATGACAACCACCGAGGAAACATCGTTTTCCGACATGATCGAGGCGACTTTTTCTATGCTGTCCATGTAACCGCAGGTTATCGGTGGAGAGTTCATGATCTCAGAAACTTTTTTTCTCATGGGAAGTCCCGTGATTAAAGCGCTTCCCCGGCTTTCCTCCATGAAACTCTTGTAAAGCCCGCTCAAACGCCGGCAGATTTCATAGGTGAAAAAGGAAGAGAATTCGGCATTTTTCGCCATGATGGATTCCACGTCTTCGTGGTCGATCACCAGGCAGGTCAAATCATCAAAGGCCAGGACGGACACGGGATACTCTTCTTCCTCGGAAAAAAGCGCCGTGACTCCAAAGAAATCAAAAGGGTTGCGATAGCCAGCCACGGTTTCTCCCGTTGTTTCATTGTCCACCACAATTTTTGTCCTTCCGGAAACAATCGTATAGAGCTTGCCTTTGGAGGACTCTCCCTGCCTGAATACAAAGGAGTCCTTGGGAAAAGACTGGTACTCTGCTTTTTCTGCCAGGAAGCGCAGGTTCTCTTCACCAAGGATGTTAAAAGGAACCACCTGGCTTAAAATCGATATTTTTTCTGCAAGCTTTTCCTGGTTTACTGCCGTGCGCCTGGGCATGGATAAAACTCCTCGCCGAAATAAATGTCAAAATCTTTTATCAACATTCTACTAAAAAGGGATCAGAAAGGCAAGGAACAATTGGACAGGGATGGGATATAGTGCGTCGGGAAGAAAGCCGGGATGAGGAGGAAGTTGAACCAGGTTTTCCCTGTTTCCCGGTACAACTCCGGCTTAGATAAAATCCTGTCGCAAGTCCCGCAAGCCGGAAGGAAATTGAGGGGAAAATTCATTTCAAATCATCATTCATGTCATCATTCTTGGAGACGGCTAGAAACTTTTAGTAAGGCAGAAGGATAAACCGTTTACAGCAGAAAATTATACAGCAAAGGAATTATTGGTATCGAGCGAACGAAGGCTTCGTTTGCAAGCAAAGGAGAGGGTGCAGATTGAGCGGGAAAGACAAAAGGGCCAATGAACTGAACGGCAAAACATGGACCCGCTACAGCATCAGCGTTTGGAACGACATTCAAAAAACGGTAGAGGAAAAAAGCTTAAAACATCCTGCCCTTTTTCCCCGACACCTGGCTCGCAGGCTGATCAGCATTTTCTCACGGCCGGGCGATCTTATCCTGGATCCTTTTATGGGAAGTGGAAGTACCCTGCTGGAAGCGGGATGCGCGGAGCGCTACGCTGTCGGGCTGGATTTATCACGGGAATATGTTAACCTTTTTCACAAAAGGATGGAGGAGAGCGCCGGAGAATCCGTTTCGCTCACGGCCTACGAGGATGATGCCAGGAACCTGCTGCAATATGTTGCCCCCGGGTCCGTGGACCTGTGCTTAACTTCTCCCCCTTACTGGAATATCTTAAAAGAACGGCGGAGCGCCGATAAAAAGCAACTCCGCCATTACGGCGACCATGAGTCCGACCTGGGCAGCATTGATGATTATATTCAGTTCCTGGAAGCCTTGACAGGGGTTTTTAGAGAAGTGTACGAGGCGTTGAAGCCCGGGAAGTACTGCCTGGTGGTCGTTATGGACATCCGCAAGAAAAACCGGTTTTTCCCTTTGCACATGGACCTGGCCCAAAGAATGCAATTGCTTGGTTTTACACTTGATGATATGATTATATGGGATCGGAGGAGGGAGTACAACCAGTTAAGGCCCCTGGGATTTCCCCATGTTTTTCGAATCAACAAAATTCACGAATACATCATGATATTTCAAAAACAGAGATGATCAGAAAAAGGACGAGTGAACATGCCTGAACAGATCCCTTATAATTTTACTTCACTGCAAAACTTATTTAACAGGCCGGAAGCGCTGAACGAATTTGCCCAGGATCAGATGGGAAAAGTCCAGGAAATGCTGCTGCACAGCGAAAAGTTTAGCTGTCCCCCTGCTTGTAACCGTTGTTGCCAGGGTGCAATTCTCATGTCCTATACCGAGTTTACTTATATCTGGCTTTACCTGGAGCAGACCTGGTCAGCTGCGCAGATGGACCAACTTTTGCATGAGGACATCAAGATCATGCAGAATGACTCCACCTTGCGCTGCCCTTTTTTGGACCGCTACAAGGCATGGGAGCACTGCAAAATATACCAGGTCCGGCCGTTGATTTGTCGTGTCTTTGGAACAACCGCTGCGCCCTGTGAAGAGAATATCGAACCGATCTTACTGGATGAAAAACTGTTTTACCGGGCTTATGACTGTCTCTACCATGCCAACAAACAATTCATCGCCCTGCGGCTCAACGAGGATTGGGCCTTATTCAAAGCGCCTTTTGCATTCTGGTGCCTGGCAGATCACGACGAAGAATCCAGGGCATTTTTACGGCAATTTATCCAGGAGCGCCAGGATTCTTGCCATGCCGTCTTGTATGATCTGCAGCAGGGGTCTTTTTTTACGCT
The DNA here is from genome assembly GCA_003556225.1 of Syntrophomonadaceae bacterium. Classification (GTDB taxonomy): domain Bacteria; phylum Bacillota; class Dethiobacteria; order DTU022; family UBA8154; genus SKMY01. The sequence continues at coordinate 17,556 of PWRN01000055.1, read as the reverse complement.
GTCCAACGGTGAACGGAAAACAATTTTTGGATAACAGCAGGGGCAGGCAGGCCCTGATGCGCCCCTGCGAAGGAGGTAATCATGCTCCGTTATATTTTATACTTTATCCCCGCGTTTGCCATTTTGACCAATGTGAACTACTACCAGGTTAAAAATATCGCTGCCAATCCCCGGGCGATTTTCCTCTACACCGTGCTGATGATCCCGGCTTTTTTTGTCGCCAACTTCGGGATCAATTATACCTTTAATACGGGGTACAAGGAGATTGCGAATATCTGGCACCTGAATATCTACCTGTGGGTGGCAAACTTTATGAACATCGCCGTGTTCTCGTATTTCTGGTTCGGGGAAATCCCGACCCTGAGGACGGCGATCGCGGCCTTGCTGGTCATTATTGCGGTCTTATTGATTGTCTGAGGCGGTATGGTTTAAACGCCCGGGAGCAAGGAAGGGTGATTCCATGAAAGAATACTTCCCGGTTTTTCTCCACCTGCGAGGGGAAAAATGCCTCGTCGTCGGCGGGGGCGAGGTGGCCACGCGGAAAGTGAAATCCTTGCTTGCCGCGATGGCCCGGGTGACCATCGTCAGCCCGCAGTGTAGCGGCCAACTGCAGGAACTGGAAAAGCGCCAGCTCGTCCAGTTAATCCGGGAAGAATACCGGGAAGCACACCTCCAGGGTGCATTCCTGGTTATCGCTGCGTCCGATAAGGGTGAGGTAAATCAGCAGGTGCAGAAAGACTGCCTTTCCCGCAGTCTCCTGGTCAACGTGGCGGACGATCCGCGCGCGGGAAACTTTTTTGTGCCCGCGGTGGTCAGCAGGGGGCCTTTTAGCCTGGCCATTTCGACTGAGGGTAGAAGCCCGGCCTTTGCCCGGCGCTTGAGAGAGGAGCTGGAAAAACAATTTGGCCCGGAATATGGCGAGTATCTTGAAGTGCTGGGTGATTTGAGAGAACAGGTCAAAGCAAGGCTGAAAGAGCCGGCTTTAAGGAGCAGGCTGTTCCAGGAAATGGCCGGCAAACCTTGGTTCGACTATTTCCAGAACCACCCTCGTCGGCAATTTATGGAAAAAGTGGAAGCACGAATCAGGCAATATTCCTCGTCCACCCATGAATAGCTATGATATTTGACTCCTATTTTATCGCATGGTATAATTCTCTTAACTATTAGCTGGACTGGCTGAACTTGATTATTTCGGCTGCGTACAGGATTTTACCAAATGGAACTGCATCGAAAAAGGGAGCAAAACGGAGAAAACTAAAAAACATGCCGAAGTGGCGGAACCGGCAGACGCACGTGACTCAAAATCACGCGGGCTATGCCCGTGGGGGTTCGACTCCCCCCTTCGGCACCATAAATATTACCCTTAGAAAAACTCGCTGAAGGCGGGTTTTTCTTTTGGAGGGCGTCGGGCAAGACTGCTAAGATTTGGGGTGAACTTTAGCCCCGCCATGCTCCAGGTTGAATACGATAGGATTCTTCAGGCTCCTATTTCGTAATAGGGCGGAGGAAGGAAGAACTTCATGATCTTGCAGTTATTGCAATGGGCAGCCAGTTCGTTTTCTGAGAGGTAATACCTTTCGCTTTCCAGCAGGACGATGATGTTTCTTTCCTTTAAGATCTTCAATGCCAGCGGGGTGAAATCCAGTTCGTTTGGATTGCTCTCATTGTGAATGCCCAGTTCTTCGCAGGTTTTTGCTTGCTTAATAGTGACAGCGTTTTTTTTGCGAAATATTTTTACCAACAGGCGGAGACTTCGTCGAAAAAAGAAGACCACAAGTATAAAGAAAATTGCGAATATTAAAGTCACGACGATCACTTCCCACAGAACATCCATCATACTCATGTTCATATCACCTAACCTTCTGGTATCAAGGTGTTTTGACATGGACGGGATATAATCACGTTGGTTTAATGTCAGAATCCACCCTGGGGGACGTCTTTTATTTCTTCTTTTGCGATACAGTCCATGCACTTCACCAGGTAGCCTTTTTCCTGGGGGACGAGCATGCCGGCTTTTTGGTTTTGCAGCCGTTCACAGGATGCCAAACTTTCCATGATAACCACTTTCTGGTTGCAGCTGGAGCAAACGATCATGCCTGAAACCTCCTTTCATCGGTTTGAGCGATGCGTGTTTTTAGCGGGCAGCAGTTTCTTTTGTCATGGAGAGAGTTTGTTGACTGAAGCTAATCTAGTAATTCTCTATTGCGTGGCAAAATCCTCTAGCAATTCTGATAAATAGGTGGCTGAAAAATAAAGGAACTGGCAGAGCTTTGTCGAAAAGATGCCAGGAAGCTTAAATATACCTGGCAATCAAGCTCGCCCAGGAAACATGTTTTTCTTTTCCTGCGCTTACCTGGTTAACAGTGCGACTGTTTCCTGAAAGACCAAAAAGATCTTCCAGCAAGCTTTTTTGTGTAAGAGGATTTGTAAATCAAATTGCAGGGTGATGCCGATGGGATGGCTTGCCGGCTTACTGCTGGTCCTGGTGTTTTTTTGGATCTTGGGAAAACTAACGGGCAAGAAAGAATTTCTGGACATCCGGGAGCGCATTGGTTTGAACTGGGGAACCATTATCTTAATTGCGCTCATACTCCTGGTTATATTTTACATCGCCCTCTCTTGACCATCCAACCAGGCAGGCAGAAGGTGTTAATATATGGTAATATCTATCCTTGCGGTAATTCCTGATATTCTTTATAATATCTAGAAGAAAGTTAACTTCACTACTTGATGAGCATAAATCCGAGACATTGATACTTATTCCTTGAGGCGTCGAAATGCAGTACGAAATCGGGCCTTTTTTATTCAACAGACCAACCTGGTTTAAAGATGAAGCAGGCCAGGTCAATCTTCTCCGGTTGCCGTATGAGGGAAGATCCTCCGCCAGGGCACAGCGAGGCCTGGAGTTGGGAGTGACGGATACAGATGCAGCGGATAGAAGATTTCCTTAATCTTATGCTACAACGGGATCATATTCTCTATACCCTTGGTGTGCTCTGCCTGGCAAAAATTATCCTGTTTTCCTTGACTGTTGATACACCGCAAATGGGTTGGGAGTGGGAGATCAGAACGATCCCTCCTTTAATTTTTGCCAGCGCAGGCTTCCTGGCTATTTTATTGGCCCCGGCTTTCTTGTTCCAGCAACGAAACAACCAGCTTTACTATGGCCTTGTGGTCAACGCGGCCATCTCCATCGGCATCATGGCTAATCGGGTCTATAACATGTTCTTTCAAAGCTATATCTCACCTGAGACAATTATGCTCTCCCACGAGGCTCTTTCCATGAAACAAGCCCTGCTTTCCACCATGCGTTTTTGGGAGTTATTGTGGCTGGTCGATTTGGCCTTAATTGTATTCCTCCTGCGCCGCTCTTCTGTGGTGGAGCGTAAACCTCTTTTTCACTTGTTCCAGCGCGGGAAGAAATTTTCGCTGGTGGCGTTAACAGGTTTTTTTGTGTTTTCCCTTTCACTGAACTACACGCAGCATCATGGACAGCAAAATTTAAAGATGAGAGAGAGTGGCATTTTGCTGTTCTATTTAAGGGAAGCGGCCTTATATTTTACCCAGGAAGAAGAAAACATCGTTTTTGGAGAGGACATCCAGGCCATTAAACACTGGTTTGCCCGGCACCATGAAGAAAATGAGATAAAGGGAGAAGCGGCTCAGTATTACGGCAAAGCAGAAGGGAAAAACCTGATTATCCTGCAGGTGGAAGCACTGCAGCAAGAAGTCATCGGTAAAACCCTTAACGATCAAGAAATTACGCCGAACTTGAACCGCTTGAAAGAAGAGAGTGTCTACTTCAAAAACTGTTTCGACCAGGTGGATATGGCTACTGCGGATGCTGAAGTGCTGGTTAATTTATCCCAGTATCCTTTAAGCGATGTCAGTGTGTACATGCGGCACCCGGACAATTACTTTAACTCCCTGGCCCGGACACTGCATCATCATGGCTACCGGGATGCTGCCGTTTTTCACGGCTTCCGCAGAGAATTTTATAATCGCCAGGAAGCCTACCCCAACCTGGGGTTCAACCGCTACTTCAGCCGTAGGCATTTCGAGAAGGACGAAGTTTACAACGGGCTGCTGGGAGATAAAACATTTTTAACGCAGACGGCTTCATTGTTGGAAGAGTTGAACGAGCCCTTTTACTCTTTCATTATCACCTTGACCAGTCACCATCCGTTCAATTACCTGGAAGGATACGAGGAGATCGATGTGGACGGCTATGAAGGCACGATCGTGGGCGATTATATCCGGTCCATCCACTATACCGATGCCGCGATCGGGATCTTTTATGACCTGCTGGAAGAACAAGGCCTGCTCGATCGTTCACTGCTGTTGATCTATGGCGATCACGTGGCCTTTCATTATAATGAAATTGACTGGGAGGCACTCAATTGTTTCTTTGGAGCCGATATGCGCGATCCCCTGGAACAATTGCAACGGCACCAGGTTCCGGTCTACTTGCGCTTTCCTGGTGGGAACGTATCGAAGTTGGTCAGCGAGAATGCCGGGATGATTGATATTTTTCCCACGATTGCCAATGCCCTGGCGGTTGATAATCCCTATTTAATGGGACGCGATCTCTTGAATACGGAGGAAGACATGGTCATCTTGAAGCGCGGATCTTTCATTAAGGGGAATTACCTGTATCATGCCCCCACGAAAACCATGTATGATTTAGAAACAGGAGCCCTGCGAGTGGTTGCAGATGACCATCACCTGGTAAGAAAAGCAGAGGAAACCCTGCGCATCTCGCGAAAAATTTACCGCATTGATTTTTTCCGGGTAATACAGCACGGATTTCGGCCATGAAGGCTGGCGCGATGCGATTTCTGAGAAGCGTGGGGAAGGGAGGGACAGCAAGATCAAGCGATTTGTCATCTTGACCGGCGCGGTTCTGCTCGCGGTTTTACTGCTGGTGGTCCTGCTTTGGGGTTTTCCTGGTTGGGATGCAACAGAGCGGGAGGAGGCGATTTCTCCTTTTACCGCAAAGCCGGAACCCGATAAGGAACTGTTTTTTACTCTCCTGCATACCAACGATGAACATTCCGCATTACTTCCCCGTTCCCAGGTTACCCGTTATGGCCCTGGATTCGAAGGGCCCCTGGCGGGAGGTTCTGCCCGCCTGGCTGCCGCTGTTTCCCAGCTGCGTGAAATTAAAAAGAACCAGGATGAACCGCTGCTGGTGCTTTCCGCCGGGGACTTTTTAGGAGGGACACCCTATGGATGGCTGGCCCTGCAGGGCTATTCACCGGAGTTGAATATCATGCGGCAGATCGGTTATGACGTGATCACCCTGGGGAACCATGAGTTTGATTTCGGGCCGGAAGTGCTGGCTCGCTACCTGCAGGCCGCCGGCTATCCGGAAACGGGTCAAACAATGACCCTGGTCGCTTCAAATATGCTTTTCCCCGATGATCATCTCCTGGGGGAGATGGGGATCCGGCAGACCCACCTGGTGCAGCTGGATAACGGACTTCAGGTCGGTTTTTTGGGGCTTCTCGGTCACGCAGCCCAGTCTGTAACGCCCGATCCTGCGCCCGTGCGTTTCACTTCGCCTTTCCCTGCTGCCCGGGAAAGCGTTTTGGCGTTAAAGGAAGAGGGGGCAGATATCATCGTGGCGCTCACCCATGCGGGTTTAAGTGAAGATATTCGCCTGGCGAGAAATGTGCAGGGGATCGATGTTATTGTAGGGGGTCACTCACACTCTGTCCTGGAAGAACCTTTTGTTGTGGAAGAAGGGACGATTATTGCCCAGGCCGGTGCCCTGCTTAGTCACCTGGGAGTTTTAGAGCTGGGTTATAATCCACAGAGCGGAGAACTCCGCCTGAGAAACCAAGAAACCGGACGTCCTTACCTGCTGGCCCTGGATCACCACCTCCCGCTTTATCCAGCCCTGGAGACATATTTGATCCAATATTCGGAAGTGCTGGAGCAGTATTTTCAGCAGTTGACCCGCAATACCTTCGGCAGCATCATGGCACCGGTTGCATACTCGGCGTTTCCTTTGCCCGGCGAAGAATCCCTGCAGGAAACGGCCTTTGGTAACTTCGTCACCGATGCCATGCGCCTTGTGGTGGAAGAGAAGACCGGCAGTAAAGTTGATGTTGCCCTGCAGAGCAACGGGCAGATCCGGGGGGCGCTGATCCCCAGCACCCTTTCAGGAGGCATCTCGATTTATGACCTCGCTGTTACATCAGGGTTGGGGCGGGGATTAGATGGCAGGCCGGGTTATCCCCTGGTATCTGTGCACCTCAAGGGAGAGGAGCTCTGGAGGCTCTTGGAGTTCTCTTCATTCCTGGCCCAGGCATGGGACAACATGTATTTTTTGCAGGTGTCGGGTTTGCGTTTCCATTATTCTCCGGAACGGGCGGTTCTTTTTCATTTACCTTTTTTGGACGTTCCCGTTCCCTCCTTGCGGGGGGTGCGTGATCTTGAAGTGTTTACGGGGGAAGGTTTTCAGACCCTGCAGGACCAACGCTACGAACCGCTGCAGGGCGATCAGCTCTACCGGGTGGCTGCCAGCTATCGATTGATGGACTCCTTTGCAGAAGCTGCAAAATTTCTTCCTGCTTTCCTGGGGATCGTCCCCCGGGATGAAGACGGTCTGCCCCTGGACGACCTGCGCGAAGCCCTGGTCACGGTAGAGGGAAGGGAACTAAAAGTTTGGGAATCCCTGGTGGAATATGCGTCCTCGTATCCAATACAGGAAGAAATCCTGGTTCCTTTCATTCCGGGAAGTTATGCCGTGGCTTCCGGTCGTATCCTCCAAAACTGAAAGCACCTCCAAAACTTAGACAACCTCCAAAACTGAGAGCTTGACAGATGGCACCTGTTGCATTAACATTATAATTATTAATACCACAATAACTACCATAATGGTAGCAATGGATGGCAGCAACGGCGTTTCAAGGTGCTTTAATTGACCGGACTAACGCCTGCGCGGGAGTTTTTGAGGAGAGAAAGGAGCATGATCATGAAAATTGCCGGGAATGTAGCGGAGCTGATCGGAGGGACGCCGCTGGTCTATTTGCAAGCCCTGGCTGCGGGGCACAAAGCGAAGGTTGCCGCCAAGCTTGAGTTTTACAACCCGGGTGGAAGCGTGAAGGACCGGATCGGTTTGAGCATGCTTGCAGAAGCGGAGAAACAGGGAAAAATTCTTAAAGACTCCATCATCTTGGAACCGACCAGCGGGAATACAGGGATCGCCCTGGCCATGGTCAGTGCGGCCAAAGGATATCCCTGTGTATTAACCATGCCGGAGACCATGAGCGTGGAAAGACGCAGGCTGCTCCAGGTCCTGGGCGCGAAGCTGGTCTTAACTCCCGGGTCAAAAGGCATGAAGGGGGCCATCGAAAAAGCGGAGGAGATGGCTGCCGCGGATCCACGCTATTTTATGCCCATGCAGTTCTCCAACCCGGCGAATCCCCGGGTGCACCGCGAAACGACGGCCCTGGAGATCTGGAATGATACCGATGGAAATGTGGATATCCTGGTGGCCGGCGTAGGAACGGGAGGCACGATCACCGGTTGCGCCCAGGTGATCAAAGAAAAGAAGCCGGCTTTTCAGGCCATTGCCGTGGAGCCGGAGGAATCTCCCGTACTTTCGGGTGGGAACCCGGGACCGCACCGCATCCAGGGAATTGGGGCGGGCTTCATCCCGGATGTCCTGGATACTTCCCTGATCGACGAGGTGATCCAGGTTCCTGATGAAGTAGCCCTGGAAATGGCCCGGAAGATCGCCGCTGCAGAGGGCATACTGGCCGGCATATCATCCGGCGCCGCGTGTTATGCTGCGTTAGAGGTAGCGAAGCGCCCGGAGAACCAGGATAAGCTCATCGTTGTGATCTTTCCCTCTCCGCTGGAACGCTACCTGTCCACGGCGTTGTTTGTGGACGACACTAAATGTTAGGCAGGTGAGCAGAGATGCAGTTCTCAACCAAGGTGCGTTACGCCTTGCGCGCCATGATGGAGCTGGCTGCCGATCATGGCGAAGATCCCTTGCACTTAAAGGAAATTGCCAGGAGGCAGGGGATCTCGGATAAGTACCTGGAGCAGGTCATGGCACCCTTACGCACCCAGGGCCTTGTCTACACCCGGAAAGGCAGCCGCGGTGGTTATACGCTCTCGCGGTCGCCGGAGGAGATTTCACTTTTTGAAGTTGTCCAGGCGGTAGAGGGGACCCTGGCCCCTGTTTCCTGCGTGGATCATGCTGATTTATGTGAGAGGGTGGATGTTTGCGCTACCCGGGACCTCTGGGGGCGGATAAAAGAGCTGGTGAGCGGGGAGTTAAAATCCATGAGCCTGGCCGACCTGGTGCAAGAGCAGGAGAAAAAACTGCTGCAGGCTCATGAATCTCCCAGCTGGCAGATCTAGCATCAGCCCGGATGGAAGTGCTGCGAATCAAGGACAGCGCACAATCCCCTGGGAGTAGAGACAGTCGGCGCAGGATGGACTGTTGCCCCAGCAGTCATCGTTGGAGAGCGCGTATTCACAGTATTTATTCACCTGGCAGTCCATGCAGGAGGGAAAGTTGTAGTTGCGGACGGTGTAACGAAACTTGAGATACTCCGACGCCGTCCAGATATCAAGCAGGGGTTGTTCCCTGATGTCGCCGACCAGGTATGCTTCCACGTGTTTTTGGCGGTTATCCAAGAGGTAAGGGTGGGAGCGGAGAAGGGCATAACAGGGGCTGACTTTTCCATCAGCACGGATCACGGCTGCCTGCCCGTCGATAAAGCTGCACTTTCGTTCGCTGCTCCAGTACATGCGAGGCAGGGTCATGGTTGCCCAGAGAATCCAATCCTCTGCCACGACAGGCCAGGTCCTGCGGGAAGGGAAAACATGCATTAAGGGCTGTTTATCCCAGGCTGGCGGCGCCAAAACGTCTCCTTTAATCAGGCGATCCTGGCCGGGCTGCTCGTAGAGCACTTCCCGGTACATTTCCGGGGAGTGGGCCAGCAGGTTGGTTAACAACACGGATGTTGCGCCCAGTTCTTTCGCCAGCGAGGGAAGTTCTTTCACCTGGTGGGCATTGCTGCGCATCATCACAAATTCCAGTCCCAGCCTGGGGTTATGAAAGCCCAGGCGTTTTTTGTTGCGCTGAAGCTGGTCGATGTTTTGCAGGACCTGGTGCAATTCCCCTTTTACCCGAAGGGACTCAAACAGCTCTTTTTCCGTGCTGTCAACGGAGACGATCACGTGTTCCAGGCCCGCCCGGATAAGCCTTGCGGAGAGTTCAGGGTAAAGCAGGGTGCCATTTGTGCTCATGGAAACCCTCAATCCGTTGTCAGTGAAGATGTTGACGATCTCCACGATATGCGGGTGGGATAGCGGCTCTCCGAACCCGCCCAGGTGGATACGGTTAAGATGGGGAAGTTCCTTGCTTTGCGCTGCAATTTGGCGCACCAGGTCCATATCCATCTCCTGCAGCGCGGTTTCGGTCCAGTGCTTGCGCACGCAAGAAAGGCATTCCAGGTTGCATCTAGATGTAACTTCCAGGTACAGCTTTTTCAGGTCCGGTTGGCGTTTCAACAGGATGGTTTCATTTTCCTGCTCCAGGACAACGTACGGTTTATCCGGGTCGCACACGCTTGTTGCGCCCTTTTTCCACGGCATCTCCGTGCGAACCGTCTTCAAGCTTTCACCCCCAGGAAGCGGTTAACTTTTTTTCTTTTCCTTTAACAGGTAACGCAGGCTGCGTGTGTTCAAATGTAGTTTTTGGGCCGCACTTTGGCGGTTGCCCAGGGTATCGGCAATGACTTCGCGAATGATTTTCACGGCGAGCTGTCCTTCAAAAGCCCTGATGCTGTCCAAAACTTCGGGGAGGTTAATCTTTCCCCGGTGTTTATACTCCTCGACCAGGTAAGCGCTTAACCTTTCCAGGAACGATTCCAGGATATTAGCCAGGTCCTGGCCGTCTCCCCCTATTTCTTTGTTTGGGATGCGCACCGTTACCTCCGGAAAACCTGCTGCCCCTGCTTTTTTGTCCTTGTGGTAGAGGATCTTTTCCGGCAGGTGAAAAGGCTTGATCTCCTGACCTTTGGCCATCAACAGGGAGTGGGCGATCACGTTGGAAAGTTCGCGGATATTTCCCGGCCAGGGGTACGCCCTGAGCAGCGCCAGGGCCTGCTCGGATATGTTCGCCTGGGCGTGGGAGGAAGCGTGTTTTTCCAGGAAGAAATGCGTCAGGCGGGGAAGATCTTCAAGGCGCTCCCGCAGCGGGGGCAGGTTAAGGCGGGCCACATCCAGTCGGTAGAGCAGGTCTTTGCGAAAGTTTCCGCTGCTTACCGCTTCTTCGAGGTTCACATTGGTCGCGGCAATAATGCGAATATTGGAGTAGAGGCAATCCTTGCCCCCTACCCTGTAGTATTCCCCGGTTTCTAAAACCCGCAGGAGTTTGACCTGCACATTCAGGCTGGCTTCGCTGATTTCGTCCAGCAGCAGCGTTCCTTCATTGGCAATTTCAAAGATCCCCTGCCGCAGGTTGGTCGCCCCTGTAAACGCGCCTTTTTCATGGCCGAACAGCTCACTTTCCAGGAGGCTTTCCGTAAATGCGCCGCAATTAACGGCGATGAAAGGTTTATCGGCCCTTTTGCTGATGGAATGGATATACCGGGCCAGCACTTCTTTGCCCGTACCTGTTTCTCCCTGGATGAGGACGGTAATATCTTTGGGTGAAATCACATCGGCAACTTGTTTCAGCTGGCGCATTTCCTGGCTTTTGCCGACGATAAATCCTGCTGCAGCGGACCTCTCTTCATCTTGTTCGGTCGTTTGTTCTAACTCTTTGCTGCTAACCGCTTTGTGGATAATTTCATACAGGTTTTGGATGTCTGTGAAGGGTTTATCCAGGTAATCGTACGCCCCCAGCTGGATGGCTTCAACTGCCGAGCGAATGGTGCTGTAGGCTGTAATGATGATAGCCGGGCAGAAAGGCTGCTTTTCCTTGAGGTGTTTGAGCAGGGTTAAGCCGTCGGTATCCGGCAGCTTTAAATCCAGGAGGGCCAGGTCCAGGGGCTGATCTTCCATCAAAACATAAGCTTCTTCGCCTGAGGCAGCGGTGAATACCCGGTACGCTTTTCGTTGTAGCAGTCTTTCCAGGAAGTCCCGGATGCCTTTTTCATCATCAACGACGAGAACATTTTTCTCGACCATCAAGGCATGCCTCCAGTGCGTTATTTGGCCGCGTATTACTTCATCGCCTCCGAAATGTTTACATCGCCCTGGCTGTGGGATCCTGGCAGCTGGACGTTTCTTTCTCGTTCTTCCGGTGTGATCGGCAGGGTGATGCGAAAGGTGCTTCCGCTTCCCGCCTCGCTGCGCAGGCTGATCTCGCCGCCATGGGCTTTGATGATCCCATAGCTGATGGAGAGTCCCAGGCCGGTTCCCTCTTCCTTGGTCGTAAAAAACGGGTCGAAAACCTTGAAGTGGTGCTCAGGGCGGATGCCGCAGCCGTTATCTTCAATGGTAATATAGACTTTCTCGTCGATTAGGCCCGTTCGAATGGCCAGCCTTTTCTCAGGGGTATGCTGCATGGCGTCCCAGGCGTTGGTGAGGATATTGATTAAAGCCTGTTTAAGCTGGTCGGGGTTGGCCTGGATCACCGGCAGGTGCTGATAGTACTCCTTGGAGATGTCGAGCTGCTGGTAATCGATCTGGAAACGGGTGGCATCCATGCTTTCATCGAGCAAAAAGTGCAAATCCAGCGGCACCATGACATGTTTATCGTGCCGGGAAAAAGTGAGCAGATCGTGCACGATCTTTTGACAGCGCAAGCCGTAATTAAAAGCGTCACTGAGGGCTTTATAATCCTCGTGATTTTCAGTCAGATCCAACAAAGACATTTGGATATTGCCCAGGACAACGGTCAGGGGATTGTTCAGTTCGTGGGCTACCCGGGCGGCCATCTCCCCCAGGGCCACCTGCTTGGAGAGGTTTCGCCAGTGGGCCTCCATTTCCAATTTTTTGGTGACATCTTTTCCGTATTGAATAATGCCGTAGATTTCGTTTTTATTGTTGTACACGGGGTAGTAAGAAAAATCGAAGATCCGCCCGTTGCGCATTTCCATCTGCTGCTGGGAGGGTTTTCCTTTTTTTAGAACTTCCCGGACAGGACAGGGGTTACAGACATCCTCCTCGTTGTGCAGAAAGCTGAAACATTTTTGACCAACGATTTCTTCCAGTTCCAGGTGGTAGCAGTTTAGAACCGAGTCGTTGACGCGGCGGATGTTGTAATCCAGGTCAATAAATATAATGGGATCCTGCACGGCCCGGAAGGTTTCTTCCCACTCGATTTTTCGCTGAATGGCTTCCTCGTAAAGATTGAGGTTTTGCAGGCAAACGGACAGCTGTGCGGCCAGCTGCTCCAGGAAGAGCAGGTCGGTATCGGAGTAGTTCATTTCTTGATGATTGCAGACCAGGAGTTTTCCCACGTTGCTGTTCTTGGCATTGAGATGGATCTTGATCACCTGGGCAAAGTCTTGTGAGGAGCTGTGCCGTGCCAAGGAATGATTGGGTTTCCAAAAAAAGGTGTTCTGTGCTCCGTTTTCGCGGGTGAAATCCACCAGTTCCAGGTGATCAAAGGGCAGGATTTCACTTAATTCATCCACGATGCTGTCCATAATTTCGGGCAGGTCGATATCCACATCCATGCTCTTGGCCAGCTTGAAGAGAATCTCCAGCTGGGTATTGCGTTTTTTTGTTTCCTGGATCTGCTTCTTCAGTTCAACGTAGTAGCTCTTTTTCGAGGAGTAAACACCGGTCAATTTCTCCAACATACGATCACACCTCCAGGACGTGATGGCGGTCTCTTCCAGGGAGAAAGCAGGGACAAGAAAGAGAAGCCCGGGCCAACTTCAGGCGATGCAGGGGTTTTCTCCCTGTCTCTTTGGCTCTTTTTCGGATCCCAACCCGTGGCGCTGCAGGCTAGTAGGCCCGGTAGTATATTTTTTCAATATCTTCCGTGGACGCTTTTCGGGGGTTGGTGATCAGGCAGGCGTCTTTGATCGCGCATTGACTGAGATAGGGAATGACTTCCTTTTTCAGCCCCATTTCCGAAAGGTTTTCTGGAATGCAAATGTCGGAAGCAAGTTTTCGAACCGCCTGGATGGCTTTTAGAGCCGCGGCGCGTTCACTTAAACCGCCGGTTATTTCTCCCAGGGCTTCCGCAACATCAACATAGCGGCTGATGCAGGAGGGCAGGTTAAACTCCATGACGTAAGGCAGGAGAATGGCATTGGCTTCGCCGTGGGGCAGGTCCAGCTCGCCGCCCAGGGGGTGGGTCATGGCGTGCACGGCGCCCAGGATGGCGTTGGAAAAGGCCAGCCCGGCCTTCAGGCTGGCCATGGCCATTTGGCGCTTGGCGCGGAGATTCTGGTTACTGGAGACAGAAGCGGGAAGGTATTTGCCGATGAGCGAAATGGCGCTCAAGGCGTGGATATCCGTCAGGGGCGTGGCCGCCAGCGAGGCATAAGCCTCGACGGCGTGAGAGAGAGCATCCATCCCGGTACAGGCGGTCAGCTTTTTATCCTTTGTCGTGAGGATATAGGGGTCGATGATGGCAATATCGGGAATGAGGGACTTGGAGATGATAGTCATTTTCACTTTTGAACCGCTGTCCACGATGATGGAAAACTGGGACACCTCCGCCCCGGTGCCCGCCGTGGAAGGAACCGCGACCATAGGCGGCAAAGGGCGGGTAACTTTATCGATGCCCTCGTAGTCGTTGATTCTTCCCCCGTTCGTCGCAACCAGGGCAATCCCCTTGGCGGCGTCGATGGGGCTGCCTCCCCCGATCGCCAAAACGGCGTCACACTGGGCCTGGAGATACTCCTTGGCCCCCTCGGCTACTTCATAATCCTTGGGGTTTGGTGTAATGCCGGTCCAGACCACATAGGTGAGTCCGACTTCATCCAGGTATTTCAGAGCTTTTTCAACCCAGTGTGCTTGCTGGACGCCGCAATCGCTGACGAGAAAGACCCGGGTTGCCCCCAGCCGCACCAGGCTTTCCCCGACCTGGGCCATGGTTCCGGGACCAAAAATGATTTCCGGTGTCATGAACTTAAATATCTCCATCGTTTTTTCCTTTCATGAAAGCATATCCGGTTACGGTAAATCGCTATAAAAATCGCTATAAGCTATTTAACTTGCAAAAAGCAAACCAATTCTTACCCACATCCTGCCATTTCCGACGTCCAGGACAAAAAACTTGCCTGATCAGCGCAAAAATGTTCCTTAAAGGCAATTTTTTGTCATCCGGTTGCCGCGGTATACACCAGGGAAGGCGAAAATAACGGGAAGCTGAAAATTTATCAAAGGCGGCCAAAACCTTGAAGCAGCCATGAGTCCCTGTTTTCTCTTACATCTTAGCACAAGTCATGGCAGCTTGAAAGGGGATTCTTGTCCGAATCTTCAGTTTTGGCACACATGTTGCACAACAGGGTAGCGAGATCATAGCCAGAAAAAATGCTTCACGAGGAGGTGACAAGATGACCCCCGCCATATTTGATGGCTTAACGCCTACGGCAAATTCCCGGCGAAAGCCCTGGCCTGGTCTCTGATTACCTGGGTTTTTGTGGGCTTATGGATGCCGGCATTCTGGTTAATGGGCGTAGGGTACCTGCCTTTTTAGTCGTAGCACAAAATCACGTTGAAAGCAACAATTTTTTGGCATTCGTCACATTATTTTGTTACCCCTGGAACCGCAGTCACGAACTTTTCCAGGAAGCCGTGCCTATGCAGCCGCGGAGAGTAGATCCACGGAAAGACAGGGGGAAGGATGCTGTCGCGGCGGGGCCCGCCGCAAGAGGTGAAGGAAAACCGGCAGTATAAACTTTTCGGGTATGCTGTTTATGCAGCTAGATGGCACAACTCTTGCATTTAAATATTTCAAATTATCCAAACAGATTCCGCACAGATGTGAATGCTTCGTTTACGCCCATGCGAGAGAGCGCACCTGGGCCCCTATCAAAGAATGTTGAACCATTTGCTTGCAAGGGAGGTGGAGACAAAAGCAGTGCCGGTTCGGAAGGGAGAATCTTAACGGAGAACACTCTTGGGTAAGCATGAGCGAGGAACGGTAGTGTGGTTTACACGAGCAACAAGAAGTTAAGAAGCACAAATAATACGATGAAAAAATCAACTAGGAGGTATTTCTGGATGAGTGTAATGCAGTTTTTTATGCCAACGGTAAACTTTATGGGTGCGGGTTGTGTGAAAGAGGTAGGTAACCTTGCCAACGATCTGGGCGGAAAAAAAGCGCTGATTGTCACCGACCCCGATCTTCCCAAGGTGGGTATCCCCGGTGAGGTAGAAGGATATTTAAAAACAGCGGGTTTGGAAACGGTTATGTATGCCGGGGCACAGCCCAACCCCACGGATTTAAACGTCCACGAAGGGTTTGACATCTACAAGAAGGAAAATTGCGACATGATCGTCTCTGTCGGCGGTGGCAGTTCCCACGACTGCGCCAAGGGCGTTGGCCTGGTTGCCGGTAACGGCGGGCACATCCGGGATTTTGAAGGTGTGAATCAATCCACCAAACCCATGCCCCCGATGATCTGCGTGAACACCACGTCGGGAACGGCCAGCGAGATCACCCGTTTCTGTATTATCACCAATACGGATACCAAGGTGAAGATGGCTATCGTGGACTGGAGAACCACGCCCCAGGTTTCTGTTAACGACCCCATGATCATGATGAAGATGCCCCCGGGCCTCACAGCAGCCACCGGCATGGACGCGCTGACCCACGCCGTGGAGGCCTATGTTTCTACCATTGCCACCCCGGTAACCGATGCCTGTGCCCTGAAGGCCATCGAGCTGATTTTCAAGTACCTGCGCACGGCCGTGGCCAACGGGGATAACTTTGAAGCCCGGGACGGCATGACCTACGCCCAGCTCCTGGCCGGGATGGCCTTCAACAATGCCAGCCTGGGTTACGTGCACGCCATGGCCCACCAGCTGGGCGGCTTCTATGACCTGCCCCACGGGGTCTGCAACGCCATCCTGCTGCCCCACGTGCAGCGCTTCAACCTCATTTCCAACCCGCAGCGCTTTGTCGATATGGCTATCGCCATGGGCGAGCCGGTAGAGGGCCTCTCCATTCGCGCCGCTGCGGAAAAAGCCCTGGATGCCATCACCCAGCTTTCCATGGATATTCGCATCCCCGCGGGCCTGGCCGAACTGGACGTGAAAGAGGAAGACTTCGACATCATGGTGGAAAACGCCA
Organism: Syntrophomonadaceae bacterium; assembly: GCA_003556225.1. Taxonomy (GTDB): domain Bacteria; phylum Bacillota; class Dethiobacteria; order DTU022; family UBA8154; genus SKMY01. Next base: position 1,319 of record PWRN01000055.1, on the reverse strand, counting down.
TGAAAGATGCCTGCAGCTTCACCAACCCGGTCGTTGCCAAGGCTGCAGACGTGAAGGGCATATTCAAAAACGCCATGTAGCGCCCTGGGCCCGACTGCCTGAACGAGACAGGTTATACCTTGGACGCAAGCTTGGAAGGGAAAAGGTGGCTCCCCCCACCCCAGGGAGCAGGGGATCCTGCTCCCTGACCTTCTTCTCTTTGCAAGAAGAAAAAAGTTTCTATTTTAAGACAATTTGCCGGACGGGATAGTTCAAAAAGGGAAACGAGTGTGGTATAATTATTAGTGGCGAAGCGTTATATTCGCCAACATCTGTTATCTGAAAAGGAGGTTGAACATGAGCAAAATCTTAAGGGTAAACATGACGGACAAGAAGGTTACGGTAGAAGATGTTCCCGAAAAGTATGCTCATCTCGGCGGCCGGTCTTTAACATCCAGGGTTGTCTTGGACGAGGTTCCGGCAGCCTGTCATCCCCTGGGGCCGTATAACAAGATCGTGATTTCCCCGGGTATCCTGGCAGGCACTACGGCCCCCAGTTCCGGCCGTATTTCGGTCGGCGGCAAGTCTCCCCTCACCGGCGGGATCAAGGAAGCCAATGCCGGCACGCCCACAGCCCAGCGCCTGGGCCGCCTGCAGATCAAAGCCGTGATCGTGGAAGGGATCGCCGGGGACGGTGCGTATCTCTTGAAGGTCAACAAGGACGGCGCGGAGCTGGTGCCTGCCGACGACCTGAAGGGCAAGCTGACCAGTGAAATCAATGAGCAGCTTTTTGCGCAGCACGGGAAAAAAATCGGGATCATGACCATCGGAGTCACCGGGGACTTCAAGATGGCCATGGCCGGGGTCTGCTTCAACGACGCCGAGGGCCGGGCCAGCCGCTACTCGGGCCGGGGCGGCCTGGGCGCCGTGCTGGGAAGCAAGGGTTTAAAGGCCATGGTCGTGGACGACGAAGGCGCCCCCGGCGTGGAGATCAAGGACAAGGACCTTTTCAAACAGGGACAGAAGAAGATGGTGGAGGCCCTGCGCAGCCACGATGTGACCAAACCCGGCGGGGCGCTGAACAGTTTCGGGACCGCTGTTTTGGTCAATATTCTCAACGAAGCCGGCGGCTACCCCACCCGGAACTTCAGCGATGGTAAATTCGCGGGCGCCCAGCCCACCAGCGGGGAAGCCATGGCCGAAGCCTGCGAAAAACGCGGCGGCGGTATGATGGGCCATGGCTGCCATCCCGGCTGTGTGATTCGTTGCTCAACCGTTTACCCCAATGAAGACGGCACTGAGATGACTTCATCTTTGGAATATGAAACGATCTGGGCGCT
>PWRN01000043.1 GCA_003556225.1 Syntrophomonadaceae bacterium | reverse complement strand
CGGTAGAACCCAGGATCAGAATCCCACGAACCATAAAATGCTCCTTTAATCCCTGAATTTATTATAACATAGTTTGGCGATCAAGTTTAGTCAGGTTTCGCTGCCGTTTCCCTGCTTGCCCTCAGCGAACGTCGGATTTGCCTGAATCAAAAGGCGCGCAGGGGTTTCAGTATAGCCGCCTCAATCTGTTTGAGCGAGCGTAGCGAGGGAGTTTTGAGGCGGCCTGAAACCCCGAGCACCGCTACAAACGATGTTGCAAATCCCGTGGGCTGAGGGCAAGCAGGGAAACAAAGGTTGATGCCTGGGCAAGCTTCATCACTTCGTAACCTATTAGAAGGTCAGAAAATAGAAACAATAGTAGAAGACCGGGGCCGCGAAGAGCAGGCTGTCAAAGCGATCCAGCATCCCCCCGTGACCGGGAAGAAAGGTGCCCGTGTCCTTGACGTCTACGCTCCGCTTCAGTGCCGATTGGGCCAGGTCGCCCAGGGTTCCTGCCCCCCCGACCAGCAGCCCCAATAGGCCGCCGCTCAACCAGGTGAGGGGTGAAACAGGCAAGACCGCACCCAGCAGCATCCCGGCCAGGAAACTTCCCGCGATTCCCCCTACGGTCCCCTCCACCGTTTTGTTGGGGCTAATTTTTTTCGCCAGGGGCCGCTTTCCCAGGGAACGTCCCACAAAAAAAGCCATGATATCCGTGATCCAGACCAGGACCAACAAGAAAACGGTCAGGTAGAAGCCTGTCTCCAGGGAGCGAAGGAGCAGTAAATAGCCCGGCAAGACTCCCAGGTAGACCAACCCCCAGAAGGAAGCCGCCGTTCCCCAGTACGTAAACGTGGTAGGAAAAAATATGGGCAGCAGGGTGAAGAACAAGTAGAGGAAAACCCAGAGGAGAAACACCAGGAAATAGTTCTCCAGCAATACGGCCCCGAACAGGATGGGAAGGAAGAGAAACCCCGGCAGTTTCGCCGGAACCCACCCCGCCTTCTCCACCAGTTGGAAGTACTCCCGCAGTCCCAGCAGGGCCAGGACCGTCACCAGGGATCCGTAAACGTAGCCTCCCAGGTAAACAAAAAAAAGCAGGAGGGGCACGCCGACCAGGGCTGTGAGTACTCTCGTTCTTAACAACGCTGCCACCCCTAGGTATTCTTGATCCCGCCAAAACGCCTTTCGCGGTTTTGATAATCCAAAATAGCTTGCAGGAGGTGTTCCCGGTCAAAATCCGGCCAGAGGACCTGGGAGAACCAGAACTCCGTGTACGCCATCTGCCAGAGCAAGAAATTGCTGATTCTAAACTCCCCGCTGGGACGAATGAGCAAGTCCGGGTCGGGAAGGTCCCGGCTGCAGAGATAGCGGGAAAACAGTGCTTCGTCGATCTCCCGGCAGTCGAGTTGGCCCTCCTTAGCCTCCCGGCAGAGGTTTCGGACGGCTTGCAGGATATCCGCCCGCCCCCCGTAATTTAACGCAAAATTTAAGACCATCCCGGTATTGTGGCGTGTTTCCGTGATGGCGTTCTCCACGGCTGCCAGGGTGCTTTCCGGCAGTTGGGAAAGGTCACCCATGGCCTGGATCACGGTGTTTTTTTCTATCAGGGCAGGGAGTTCTTTTTGCAGGTACTCTTCGGGCAGCCGCATTAAAAAATCCACTTCCCAGCGGGGCCGCTTCCAGTTTTCCGTGGAAAAAGCGAAGAGGGTGATCACTTGAATACCTAATTCATGGGAAAAGGAAATCATATTTTTTAAGGACTGCATCCCGGAACGGTGCCCGGCAATCCTGGGTAGACCCCGTTTTTTGGCCCAGCGCCCATTTCCGTCCATGATCACAGCAATATGTCGCGGGAGCTCATTCTTTTGCACCTGGGCCAGGAGCTGTTTCCATTTACCCTTGCCGTTGTTATGTTGATCGACCATGATCCACCTGACCTTATAAAGTTGCCCCCGGTCAGGGGGCACAATTTAGCTTTGGTTGTAGGCATGTACTTCCGGTGCGACAAGCAAGCCCGTGATTCCATCTTCCGTCAGCACCTGCCTGACCACGCGGTAATTTTGCGGTGCACATGGAACGCTCGTTGCCCCGGGGGCCCCGGCAGGAATGGGTTTCTTGATATAATAGTCGAGCCCCTGCTGGTCCAGCAACCGCCTGGCTTCATCCAGCCGGTACGCCGTCACATCGGGAATGTGCAACTTGATCACACCCAGAACGCGAGTATTCTATCCAAACGACTGCAACAACAGCCCGGCTGGCCGCCGCGGCCGCGGGATCACTGCGAGGGAATCGATCCCGGGGCCGAAACGCGGAGCGGAAAGCTTCGTTCAGTCTAGACTTCCATGATTTCTTTTTCCTTGGCTTCCAGCATTTTATCCACCTGATCCGTCTGCCTGGCCGTTAAGTCCTGGACTTCTTGCTGGGCGATATGCAGTTCGTCTTCCGAGAGGCTTCCACTTTTTTCCTGGGACTTCAGCTGGTCGTTGGCATCCCGTCGAATATTGCGGATGGCGACCCGGGTTTCTTCCGCCTTTTTCCGGACCATCTTAACCAGCTCTTTCCGCCGCTCTTCTGTGAGCTGCGGAATGGTCAGGCGGATCACACTGCCGTCACTGTTCGGCGTGAGGCCCAGGTCTGACTTCATAATCGCCTTTTCGATCTCTTTCAGCGAGGTCTTGTCCCAGGGTTGGATCACCAGCAGCCGGGGCTCCGGAGCCGTGATGGTGGCCAGCTGGTTTAACGGTGTGGCCGTATTGTAGTAGTCGACCGTGATCTTGTCCAGCAAGGTGGGCACGGCCCGACCGGCCCTGAGGGTGGCGAGCTCTTTACTGAAAGACTCCACACTTTTTTGCATTCTTGTTTCGGCACTGGCAAAAATCTCCTCCATGATCATACGCCTCCCCGCACGATGGTTCCAATTTTTTCTCCCATGATCACCCGCTTGATATTCCCCGACAAGTTCAGCCCAAAAACAACCAGCGTAATCTGGTTATCCATGCACAAAGAAGCCGCCGTGGAGTCCATGACCCCTAAACCCGACTTGATCACGTCGATATAATTAAGCTCCTTGTACCTGTAGGCGTCGGGATTGACCAGGGGGTCCATGTTGTAGACCGCGTCTACCTTCCCCTTGGCCAAAAGGATAACCTCGGCTTCAATTTCTGCCGCCCGCAGTGCCGCTGTTGTATCGGTCGAAAAATAGGGGTTCCCGGTTCCCCCGGCAAAAATCACGACCCGTCCTTTTTCCAGGTGCCGAATGGCCCGCCGGCGAATATAGGGCTCCGCAACCTGTCGCATGTCGATGGCGGACTGCACCCGGGTATCCACGTCGATGTTCTCCAGGGCATCCTGCAAAGCCAGGGCATTGATCACCGTGGCCAACATCCCCATGTAATCCGCGGTGGCCCGATCCATGCCCCGCTCTCCGCCCTGCACGCCCCGCCAGATATTGCCCCCGCCGACAACAACGGCGATTTCCACATTGTACTTTCTCACTTCCTTGATCTGCTCCGCAATATCCTTCAGCACATCGTGGTTGATCCCGAAGCCTCGCTCACCAGCCAAAGATTCTCCGCTCAACTTCAAGATGACCCTTTTATAGACGGGTACCGTCATCACCTAACCTCCCGGTAAGCAGCGTATTATTTTAAAAAAGAACACTTCGCAAAGTGTTCTTTCTCGCCAGGTGGCGGTTAAATCGAGCAGGTCTCCGGTTGTTCCAACCCCTCACCCATTTCGTAGCGGACATAGCGTCGGATCACAATGTTTTCACCGATCTTGGCAATGAGATTGGAAAGAAGATCCGTTACTTTCTGATCTGGATCCTTGACAAAGGGCTGCTCCAGCAAGCAGTTCTCTTCGTAGTATTTCTCCATTTTGCCGGCGACGATTTTCTCCACGATTTTTTCCGGTTTCCCTTCATGGAGGGCCTGGTTTTTCAAAACTTCCTTTTCCTTTTCTATCTCATCCGTCGGCACATCATCCCGGCTGAGATAAGCAGGGTTTGTCGCAGCGACCTGCAGGCAAAGATCACGTACAAAGGTCTTGAATTCTGCGTTGCGGGCTACAAAATCGGTTTCGCAGTTCACTTCCACCATGACGCCGACTTTGCCGCCCAGGTGGATATAGGCGTCGACAACACCCTGCGAAGCGGTTCTTCCGGCCCGTTTTGCGGCTTTGGCTAAACCTTTTTCCCGAAGCAGGGCCACGGCCTTCTCTGCATTTCCGCCTGTTTCGACCAGGGCATTCTTGCAGTCCATCATTCCGGCCCCTGTTTTTTCCCTGAGTTTTTTTACCATTTCTGCAGTGATCACGATTTCACATCCTCCACGTAGATCGTTTGATCCATTTTCAGCCTGCCTGCAGCGGGTTAGCTGCTGCTACGGCTTTTCTTACTCTGTTTCCAGCTCCCGGGTGACCGAGACTTCTTCCGCCGCTTCGCTACTTTCCGCGCCGGCTTCCGGCTCACCTGCCGTTTCTGCGGCCGCGGCCGCTTCCGCCTCGGCTTCTGCCTGGGCTTTTGCCTGGGCCGCAGCGTGGGCCGCAGCCGCTTCCGCTTCCTGCAAGCCCTGCTTGCCTTCCAGGACCGCTTCCGCCATTTTCGAGGTGATCAGTTTCACGGCCCGGATGGCATCGTCATTGCCGGGGACGATATAGTCAATTTCGTCGGGGTCGCAGTTGGTATCCACGATCGCGATGATCGGGATTTCCAGCTTCCGGGCTTCGGCAACCGCGATTTTTTCCTTCCGGGGATCCACGATATAAACCGCCGCGGGCAGATCTTTCATGGTGCGGATTCCCCCCATGAACTTGTTTAGTTTCTCTTTCTCGTGGTTGAGCTTGATGACTTCTTTCTTGGGTAGAACGTCAAAAAGACCGTCTTCTTCCATTTTTTCCAGCTCAAAAAGCCTGTCGATGCGCTTTTTAATCGTGGCATAGTTCGTGAGCATGCCCCCCAGCCAGCGCTGGTTCACGTAAGGCATCTCGCACCGGTTTGCTTCATCGGAAATGGATTCCTGCGCCTGCTTCTTGGTCCCCACAAACAAAACCTTTTCCCCGTTGTACGCCAGTTCTTTCACGAAGTTGTAGGCGACATCCATCAAGCGCACGGTCTTCTGTAAATCAATGATGTAGATCCCGTTTCGCTCCGTAAAAATAAATTCCTTCATCTTGGGGTTCCAGCGCCTCGTTTGGTGTCCGAAGTGCACCCCGGCTTCCAAAAGTTGTTTCATGGTTACGACCGGCATTGCAAAACCTCCTGGTTGGTTAGTCCTCCACTGCATCATCGCTCGAAAAAACCTGCACGCTGCAGGCACCCCTTTTGGAGCTTCAGCAGTGTGGGTAATAAAGCCATTAGGTAGTATAACACAGAACCTGTTAAATAGCAATGATGCCGCCCCGGGCTTTTCCGGGCAAAAAATGAGGAACCACCGGTCATGGACAGGGGTTCCTCGCTGCTCTTTTTGCCTCTCGCCAGCTGCGTGAGGCCGCTTTACTTGTGAAAGGTCTTCTTCTTCTTGGCCAGCTGCTCCAGGAGGTAGGGATTCAGCACCTTGATATACGTCCCCTTCATGCCCAGGGAACGTGATTCAATCACACCCGCGCTTTCAAATTTTCTCAGGGCGTTCACGATCACCGAGCGGGTGATTCCCAGCTGGTCCGCGATTTTACTGGCGACCAGCAGGCCCTCGTCTCCGTCCAGTTCTTCAAAGATGTGCTCGACCGCTTCCAGTTCCGAATAAGAAAGGGTCCCGATGGCCAGCTGCACCACCGCCTTATTCCTGGCTTCTTCTTCAATCTTTTCCGCCTTGGAACGCAATATCTCCATGCCGACAACCGTGGCGCCGGTTTCGGCCAGGATCAAATCCTCAGCGTTGAACGATTCGGCGAAGCGGGCCAGCAACAATGTGCCCAGCCTCTTACCGCCACCCATGATGGGTACCACGGTGGAAATTTTATTGGTAAAAAGGCAGTTTTCATCGTCCACAAACACACAGTCATTGGTTTTTTGGGGCAGGTTGACCCGGGGTTCGTCGTCGCGGAGCAGGAATTCGTTATAGCGTTCAGGGAAGACATCGCTCTTTAAAACCTGGCTGACCATGATCTCGCATTCAAATTCATCCACCAGGGCATAGCCCAGGATCGTACCATCTCGCCCCGCAATATACACGTTGGCATGAATCACATTTTTCAAGACTTCTGCTACTTCGGCAAAATCAACCCGCTGCCCCGCGGTTTTTTGCAGGATTTTGTTGATCCGCCTTGTTTTTTCTAACAAAGGAGACGAAATCATCTTAATCACCTCTTTCAGTTATTGAAAACTTCAACGATTACCCACCAGGGAAATCCTCTATCCTGATCCGGCCTGCCCTACAGAATGTACTTGCTTAAGTCTTTGTTTTTAACAATATCTCTTAATTTATTCTTCACATACTCCCTGTCAATACAAAAGGATTGGCCCTGTATTTCCGCAGCTTCATAGGAAAGATCTTCAAACAGTTTTTCCATGATGGTGTGCAGGCGGCGTGCTCCAATGTTTTCCATTTCATCGTTCAAAGTGCAGGCTACAGCAGCGATCTCCTCTATTCCATCTTCGGCAAACTCCACGTTCACCCCCTCCGTCATTAACAGGGCAGTATATTGTTTTGTTAAGGCATTTTCCGGCTCTATCAGAATGTTGATGAAATCTTGCTTTTCCAGGCTTTGCAGTTCGACGCGGATGGGAAAGCGCCCCTGCAGTTCAGGGATGAGATCCGAGGGCTTGGTAAAATGAAACGCCCCCGCCGCAATAAATAAGACGTAATCGGTTTTCACGGGCCCGTGCTTGGTCATGACGGTCGATCCTTCCACGATAGGCAGGATATCCCGCTGCACGCCTTCCCGGGAAACGTCGGGCCCCGACTGCGCAGCGTTCTTGCCGGCTACTTTATCAATTTCATCCAGGAAAACGATCCCGGACTGTTCCGCTCTTTCCACGGCTTCGCTGGTGATCTCATCCATATCCAGGAGCTTTTCAGCTTCCTCTTGCTGCAGGATGCGGCGGGCCTGCTTCACGGGCAGCTTTTTTTTCTTTTTCTTCTTCGGAATCATGCTGCCGAAGAGATCCTGCATGTTCATGCCCATCTCTTCCATGCCCATGCCGGCAAACATGTCCATCACCGGTGGAGGGCGGTCCTCTACCTCCACTTCCACGAGGCGGTCTTCAAGTTCGCCCCGAAGCAGTTTCTGCTTCATAATTTGCCGGTCGTTCCGGGCCTGTTTCAGTTCTTCCTCGTAGGCGCGGTCCTCTTCTGCCGCCGGCGCCGATGCACCCAAACCCCGGGAGGCCTGGAATAAAAAGTCCAGGGGATTCGCAGCTGCCTGGGTTTTCCCGGGGAGAGGGGAAAGCAGTTCTAAAAGACGTTCTTCGGCCAGGGCCGCGGCCCTGGGTTCCAGTTCCTGCATCTTTTCCGTTTTGACGATGCGCACGGAGACCTCCACCAGGTCTCTCACGATGGAATCGACATCCCGCCCCACGTAACCCACTTCGGTAAATTTCGTCGCTTCCACTTTCACAAACGGGGCGCTCACCAGGCGGGCCAACCTTCGGGCAATTTCCGTCTTTCCCACGCCTGTAGGACCAATCATGATGATATTTTTGGGGATAACTTCATCTTTAATGGTTGGTTCCAGCAATTTTCTGCGGTAGCGGTTGCGCAGGGCAATGGCGACGCTTTTTTTTGCTTCAAATTGCCCGATCACGTACTTGTCCAGTTCTGCCACAATTTCTTTGGGCGTTAGTTCCCCTTTATGCTGCTGCATCGTTGTTCAGGATGCACCTCCCTCAACCTGCCGGGGCATGACATACCCCCGGTATACCCGCTGGATTCTGAAAACCGGTGGACCCTCAACCGGTTATAGTTCTTCAACCCGCACGACTTCGTTTGTATAGACACAGATCTCCGCGGCAACCAGCAGGGCTTCCCGGGCAATCGCCGCAGCGGCCAGGTCGGTTTTTCTCGCCAGTGCCCGGGCGGCAGCCAGCGCCAGGGGGCCACCCGATCCGATGGCAGCGATGCCATCATCGGGTTCAATCACCTCGCCGGTGCCCGAAATGACCAGGACACCGTCCGAGGATGCCGCGATCAACAGCGCTTCCAACCTTCTCAAGTAGCGATCCGTGCGCCATTCCTTGGCCAGCTCAACCGCGGCACGGCGCAGGTTACCCCGGTAGTTCTCCAACTGGTTTTCAAATTTATCAAAAAGCGTGAAGGCGTCGGCCACGGAACCCGCAAACCCGACGATAACCTGCTCATGAAACAAGCGCCTGACTTTGCTGGCCTGGTGCTTCATGATATAGTTGCCCGAGAGCGTAACCTGACCGTCGCCGGCGATGGCCACCCGGTCATCTTTGCTCACTGCGACAATGGTGGTGGATTGGAACAAGAAACAATTCTCCCTTTTCGCTCATTTAATTTCCAAAATATAGAAAAGCTTTCGATAATTCAATTTATAATTAAGCCCGGGGATGGGTTTTTTGGTATGTCCGCTTCAGCTCTTCCCGGGTGATATGGGTGTAGATCTGCGTCGTGGAAATGCTCACGTGCCCCAGCAGTTCCTGGACGGTGCGCAAGTCTGCCCCGGCATTCAGTAAATGGCTGGCAAAACTATGCCGCAAAACATGGGGGCTAACGGACTGGCTTGCCGCGGCTTTCTGTCCGTACTTCCGCACCAACCTGCGCATGCTCCGGTCGGACAGGGGACCCCCCTGCCTGTTTAAAAACAGCGCGCCGGTTTCTTCTTCGCTTTTTGCCACCAAAAGGGGTCTTGCTTTTTCCAGGTACCGGGCCAAGGCCTGCAGGGCATAGCGCCCCACGGGGACAATCCGCTCCTTGGATCCTTTACCCTTAACCCGCAGGGAAGCTTCTTCCCAGTTCATGGAACGCAGGTGCAGATCGGCCATTTCCTGCACACGCATGCCCGTAGCGTAAAAGAGCTCCAGGATGGCCCGGTCACGGTAACCCAGGGGCGAACCCTTCGCCGGCGCATCCAGCAGGTCCAGCACTTCATCCACGTAGAGAAACTTGGGAAGCTTCTTCTCTTTCTTCGGGGTCGTAATCACTTCCCAGGTGTTGTTCTGGAGAACATGCTCCCGCTTCAAGTAGCGTAAAAAAACCCGAACAGCAGAAAGCTTTCTGGCCACAGATGTTCGTGCATATGCCTGTTCTTTCAAGAGACCTAAAAATTGCCGCAGGTGCACGTGGTTAATCTGCTGGATCTCGATCGCGCTTTCATCAATAAAACGCCAGAATTGTTGAATATCTCTTTCGTAATGACGGATGGTCAAGGGTGATGCATTTTTTTCGATTTTCAGGAACTGCTTAAAATGATCAAGCAAATTATCCATAGTTTTTTTCCTTTTTCAATATTAGCATAACCCTCATTATTCTGCAAGCAAGTGCTGGAAATTTTTTCGAAATTGCGACATTGACTCCAGGCTGCGCTCAGCCATCCGTTCTTTTCGCATTTTTTTGGGGACTTTCTCGGTCAAAGGGGCGAAGAGGCCAAAATTTACATTCATGGGTTGAAAGCTGTCGGGATCCGCCGTGGTGATGTAGTGGGTGAGAGAGCCCATGGCGGTTTCCCGGGGGAAGATCAGCCGCGGTGTGCCCCGCAGGGCACAGAGGGCGTTCAATCCCGCGATCAACCCCGTGGCCGCGGATTCGACGTATCCTTCCACCCCGGTCATCTGGCCCGCGAAAAACAGGCCGGGATGGTCCTTCATTTCAAGGGTGGGGTCCAACAGCAGGGGTGCGTTGATAAACGTGTTGCGATGCATCACCCCGTAGCGCAGGAATTCCGCCTGCTCCAGGCCGGGGATGAGTCGAAAAATGCGCTTTTGCTCGGACCACTTGAGACGCGTTTGAAAGCCCACCATGTTGTAAAGTGTGCCTTCCTTGTTATCCTTCCGGAGCTGCACCACCGCGTGGTATTTTTCGTGGCCGGTGGGTCCCGCCAAACCCACGGGTTTCAAGGGGCCGTAGCACAAAGTGTCTTTCCCCCTGGTAGCCAAGACTTCCACGGGCATACAGCCCTCAAAGAAGATCTCTTTCTCGAAAGCCCGGGGCAGGTTGACCTCCCCCCGGACCAGCTCGTTCCAGAATCGCTCGTATTCCTGGGCATTCATGGGACAGTTCAGGTAATCATCTCCGCCTTTGTCGTAGCGGGAGGCAAAAAAGGCCTTCTCCAGGTCGACGGACTCCAGGGTAACGATGGGGGCCACGGCATCATAGAAATAGAGCTTCCCTCGCCCGGTAAAGGCTTCCAGCTGGGCTGCCAGGGCGGGCGAGGTCAGGGGCCCCGTGGCGATAATCAGCGGCCTGTGCCCCGGCATTTCCGTGAGTTCTTCGTGGATCACGGTGATCTGAGGATGCGCGCCCAGGAGATGGGTGATCCGCCGGGCAAAGTCTTCCCGGTCCACGGCCAATGCTCCTCCCGCGGGCAGCCTCGCCGCGTAGGCGGCCTGCATAATCAAGGAGTTGAAGTACCCCATTTCTTCCTTGAGCAGCCCCACGGCATTTTGGAGAGAGATGGCTCGCAGGGAATTGCTGCAAACCAGCTCTGCAAAATCACCGGTCTGGTGGGCCGGTGTCATTTTATGGGGACGCATTTCGTAAAGATGAACCGGCACGCCCCGCTGGGCCAGCTGCCAGGCGGCTTCAGCGCCGGCGAGGCCGGCACCCACAACAAGGACTTTTTCAGAAATCATCTTCTATTCCCCCTGCTTCTCCGTCCGCTGCTCAGGATTTCCTTTTGCTGGAGGCTTTCACAGGGGACTTTTTCTCCTGGTAGCCGCAGCCTTTATCCGCACAGCGGATGACCGTCCCCGCGCCTTTCCTGTTCTTTTCGACCATGAGATAGCCGCACTGTGGACAGCCGGTCTCCACGGGCCTGTCCCAGAGCACAAATTTGCATTCCGGGTAGCGGCTGCAGCCGAAAAATATGCGCCCCTTTTTACTGCGTCGCTCCACGATGCTCCCCTCTTCCCCAGTGCACTGGGGACAGGCCACCCCCGTTTCTGCCCGGGGCTGCATGGTATAACGGCAATCTGGAAATCCGGGGCAGGCATAGAAGGGCCCGTAGCGCCCGTGTTTTTTGACCAGGTTCTTCCCGCAGCGAGGGCACACTTCCCCGGTTTCTTCATCTTCAATGGCGATTTTTTGCATGGTTTCTTCGGCGTTTTTTAGCCGGGCCTGGAAAGGCTCATAAAACTCCCGGAGCACGTGGAGCCAGGACAACTCCCCTACTTCCACTTTGTCCAGCTGATCTTCCAGCCGGGCCGTAAAATCCACATCGATAATTTCCGGGAAATAATCTTCCAGCTGGTCCGAAACGATAAAACCCAATTCCGTCGGTTTCAAGGCCTTTTTTTCCTTGAGCACATAACCACGGCCCAGGATGGTTTCAATGGTGGGCGAGTAGGTGCTGGGGCGCCCGATGCCCTGGCGTTCCATGGTCTTGACCAGGGACGCTTCCGTGTACCGCGGGGGCGGCTGGGTAAAGTGCTGTGCAGGGCTCAAAAAGCGGAGTTCCAGGCGCTCTCCTTCCTGCAGCGGGGGCAGTTCATGTTCATTTTCCTGTTCCTCGTCTTCCCCCTCGATATACAAGGCCATGAAGCCCGGGAATTTAATCGTGGAGCCGCTCGCCTTAAAGAGGTAGTCGGCGGCGGTGATTTCCACCCGGACCTGTTCCAGCAGGGCAGACGCCATTTGGCTGGCCAGGAAGCGATCCCAGATCAGCTTGTAGACCCTGTACTGGTCCCGGGTCAGGTAGGGCTTGAGCAGATTGGGTTCGCGGGAAACCGCCGTGGGGCGAATGGCCTCGTGGGCCTCCTGGGCCCGTTTCTGCGTGGCAAAGTGCCGGGGTTTTTCCGGAATGTACGATTTTCCGTGCTTCTCCGCGATGAACTGCCGGGCTTCCTCCTGGGCCTGGGGCGAGACTTTCGTCGCGTCCGTGCGCATATAAGTGATCAGCCCGCTGGACTCCCCTTTTTTGCCCATTTCAATGCCTTCATAAAGCTGCTGTGCCACCGTCATGGTCTTTTTCGTGGTGAAACCCAGCTTGCGGGAGGCTTCCTGCTGCAGGGTGCTCGTGGTAAAGGGCGGCGAGGGGTGGCGCTTCCGCTCGCTGACCTGCACACTTTTGACACGGTACTCTGCCTCTTCCAGCCCGGCCAGGATGGTCTGTACGTCCTCCTCGGAAGAAAGATCGAGCTTCTCTCCCGCTTTCCCGTAGAATTTTGCAGAAAAGTTCTGGTGGTCCTTTAATTCCCGCAGGGCCGCTTCCAGGGTCCAGTATTCCTGCGGTTCAAAGGCCTGGATTTCCCGTTCCCGCGAACAGATCAGTTTCAGGGCGACGGACTGTACACGTCCGGCACTCAAGCCCTTGCGAACTTTTTTCCAGAGCAGGGGGCTGATGGAATACCCGACGATGCGATCCAGGATACGCCTGGCCTGCTGGGCCTCAAAGCGGTGGGGATCCAGCAGCCGGGGACGGGAAAAGGCCTTTTTCACCGCATCCTTCGTGATTTCATGAAAGACAACCCGGCAGGGCTTGTCTTTTTGCAGTCCCAGGGTCTCGCTGAGGTGCCAGCTGATGGCTTCCCCTTCTCGATCCGGATCGGTAGCCAGGTAGACGTAATCCGCTTTTTTCCCGGCTTCTTTGAGCTCCTGCAGGATTTTTCCTTTCCCGCGGATGGTGATATAGCGGGGTTGAAAATTATTTTCCAGGTCAATGCCCAGCCGGCTCTTGGGCAGGTCTACCAGGTGTCCCATGGAAGCCTTTACCTGGTAATTCCTGCCGAGCAGGCGGCTGATGGTTCTTGCCTTGGCCGGGGATTCAACGATAACCAGCTTCATCTAAACACCTCCGGGGGTATTCCGTACAAAGTATTTTCCAGGCAGCTGTTTGATCAGGCCTTTCATTTCCATTTCCAGCAGGAGATAGTTTAAGCCCGGCAGGGGCACCTGGCTCATCCCCGCCAGTTCTTCCAGCGAAACCGGTTCGTAGTGCAGGATCTCCAGCAGTTCTGCTTCGCCGGCCTCCAGGGGCAGCGTTTCCCGGGAGGACGGGCCGCCGGGAAACGCTGCCCCCGCCCCGTTTGGCCCGTGATGCCCCGGGCCAAAAAGCGCCAGCTCTTCCAGGATGTCGGCGGCTGATTCCACCAGCTTGGCTCCTTCCTTCAAGAGCTTGTGGCAGCCGCTGCTGTACGGGCTCTCGACAGACCCGGGAACGGCGAAAACCTCTCGCCCCTGTTCCAGGGAAAATTCCGCTGTAATGAGGGCGCCGCTTTTGACACCGGCCTCCACCACCACGGTGCCCGCGGACAGGCCGCTAATGATGCGGTTGCGCCGGGGGAAGTTCAAGGGAGCCGGCTTTGTCCCCGGGGGAAATTCGCTGATCACAAGCCCCTGTTCCTGGATGCGTTGCTTCAACGCCCTGTTTTCCGGAGGGTAACAGATATCCAGCCCGCATCCCAGGACCGCGATGGTCTTTCCTCCCTGCTCCAGGGCTCCTTCATGGGCATGCGTATCGATCCCCCGGGCCATCCCACTGGTCACCGTGATGCCCCGGGAAACCAGTTCCGCCGCCAGCCTGCGGGCGACCTGCTTCCCGTAATGGGTATGCCGACGGCTTCCGACCACCGCCACCATGGGTGTGCGCAGCAGCGCCAGGTTGCCCAGGCCGTATAAAATGGCGGGCGGATCGTAGATCTGCTTTAAGTCAGGGGGATACTGGGCATCGCTGGAGAGCAGCAGGGAAACACCGCTGGCGCGAATCTCCTCCCAGAGCTTCGCCGGTTCCTGGGCCTGTTTCTGCCGGTGCACCTTTTCCGCGAGATTCTTGCTGAAACCCTCCACGCGCCGGAGTTCTTGCTCCGGCGCTTCCCAGGCCCTCCGGGGGCAGCCAAAGATATCCAGCAGCTTTTGCAGCCGCCGGGGGCCGATTTCGCTCACCTGGTTCCAGGCATGGATATATTTTGCCCGTTCATCTCTCTTCTGCATGATCTGCACCTCGCCCACATGCCAGGTTCCCTGCAGCCCTCTAACCGGGATTCCTCGAGACAAGCAGAAACCATGAGTCAGTAAACTCATGGCTTCAGTGCGTTTACCTTGCTGCAGGTGGTTCTAGATTTCCTCGTCATTTTCATAGTCCAGCACCCTTCTTTCCCAGGTGCGAATAACCATCTTTTCTGTGCCCATGGATAATAAATATTCCGGCAGCATGGGTGTCTTTCCGTATCCCTGGGGCGCGTTTACGATATAGGTGGGAATGGCCAGCCCCGAGGTATAGCCCCGCAATTTTTCCATGATCTCGATTCCCTCTTCCACGCGGGTGCGTAAATGGCTGGTGCCCTGGACGCCCTTGGCGTGGAAAATATAATAGGGACGGACCATGATCTTTAACAGTTCGTGATTCAACTTGCGCATCACCAGGGGGTGGTTGTTGACCCCCTTGAGGAGCACCGCCTGGTTGCCCAGGGCCACCCCCGCCCTGGCCAGGGCGAAGCAGGCGTCTCTTGAAGCCGGGGACACCTCCTGGGGCGTGTTGAAATGGGTATTCACGTAGAGGGGCAGGTGCTTGCCCAAAACCCGGCAGAGATTATCGGTAACCCGGTAGGGTAAGGTAACCGGCGTCCGGCTGCCCAGGCGCTTGATCTCCACGTGGGGAATCTTGTCCAGTTCGGTTAAGATCCAGTCCAGCATGTCATCGGTGAGCATGAAGGCATCACCGCCCGTGAGGAGCACATCGCGAATTTCTTCGTTTTCCGCGATATACTGCAGGGCCGCTTCAATTTCCTCCTGGGGCGTCTGGTGGTCTGTTTCACCAATGTTTCTGCGGCGCTGGCAGTGACGGCAGTACATGGCGCACTGGTTGGTAATATTGATAATCAGGCGGTCCGGGTATCTCCGCGTAATGGCCGGTGCGGGAGACGTGAATTCCTCGGCCATGGGATCCATCACACCGCACTGGTCGTCATACTCCCGGCGGGTGGGGATGCACTGCAGGCGCACCGGATCCTGGGGGTTATCCGGGTCAATCAGGCTCAAGTAGTAGGGCACAACGGCCCAGCGATACTTGCTGCCCGTGAGGCTGATTTCTTCTTTTTCCCGGACCGTTAAGTTTAGGAATTTGCCCAGGGTCTCGGCATCGTGGATACGGTGATCCAGCTGCCAGCCCCAATCCTTCCATGCTTCTTCGGAAGCCCCGAAGTGGGCTTTGATGGCTTCCTGCCGTTCCTGGATGGTTTCCCATTCCGTGAACCCCGTGGGGATCTCCTGGCGAAATTCCAGGTAATCGGCAATACTGGCCTTTAATTCTTCAGCCCGCTGCAACGAGATTTTCCGTCCCTCTTCACTACTCTTCACCCTTGCGTTCCCTCCATAAATTAAATTAAGCCCCGTTTTACCGGGAACTTTTCAAAATTTCCCTGCAAAATTGTCGTTATTATAACATAGATTGAAAAGGCTGTAAACCGAACGGTTCCTGATATTTCCATTCCCTGCCGGGCGACTCCATCATCCCTCCGAGGCGATCCGGGTAATGCGGTTTTGTTCATCGACCAGCAACACTTTAGGTGTATAGTCGCGGAGATCTTCCCGGGTGTACTGGGCATAGCTAATGATAATTACGATATCCCCCGGCTGCACCAGTCGGGCGGCGGCTCCATTTAAACAAATGTCCCCTTTTCCGCGCTCCCCGGGAATGGTATAGGTTTCCAGGCGGGCACCGTTGTTGTTGTTCACTACCTGGACTTTTTCGTAGGGCAGAATATCGGCCTTTTCCAGGAGTTCCTGGTCGATGGTAATGCTGCCGACATAGTTTAAATTGGCATCGGTGACCGTCGCCCTGTGGATCTTGGATTTACACATCGTCCGGATCAAACACTACACCTCCAAAAGTATGTTGTCGATCAGCCTGGTTTTGCCAAACCTGACGGCCAGGGCAACCAGGCACGCGCCCTGCAGCCGCTCCAGCGGCAGCAGGTTAGCGGCTTGCACGATTTCCACGTAGTCTATTTCGGCCTCTTCTGCCCCGGCGATCAAGCTGACCATGGCTGCCTTGACATCCTGTGCGGAGCGAACGCCGCCCTGGATCAACCTTTCTGCTTCCTGCAGGCTGCGATACAAAACCGCGGCCTCACGGCGCTGCCGCGGCGACAAATACTTGTTCCGGGAACTCATGGCCAGTCCATCGTCTTCCCGGATGGTGGGCAGGATGTGAAACTGCAGGTCCATGTTCAGGTCCGTGACCATCTTTTTTAAGACCAGGGCCTGCTGCGCGTCTTTTTGCCCGAAATAAACCTGGTCCGGTGCCACCAGGTTGAAAAGCTTGGCAACCACCGTGGTGACTCCGCGAAAGTGGCCGGGCCGACGAGCGCCGCAAAGGGTTTCCGTTAAGTTTTCCACCTCAACGAAGGTGGCGTAGCCGGGGGGGTACATCTCGATCACCGGCGGGGAAAAGATCAGATCGCACCCCTCGGCCGAAGCCAGCTTGCAGTCCCTCTCCAGGTCCCGCGGATAATCCTGGTAGTCTTCCCCGGCCCCGAATTGGATGGGATTGACAAAAATGCTCACCACCACGAAGTCGTTTTCCTGGCGGGCGGCCCGGACCAGGGAAAGGTGCCCTTCATGCAAGAATCCCATGGTGGGCACAAAGCCGACGCGCAGGCCTTTTTTCTTCACCTCGCCCAGGACGGTTCTCAGGTCGGAATTCCTTTCAATGACCTGCATGATGACCTCCTATTCCTTCAAGACCTCTTCCAGCACCTCTTCCGTCATGGTAAAGGTGTGCTGCTCGGCAGGAAACATACCTTCCTTCAGTTCTTTCATGTACTCCTGGACGCCTTTGACCATCTCGCTCCTGGCGTCCACGTACTGCTTTACAAACTTGGGGCGTTTCCCCGTAAAAAGCCCCATCACATCGTGATAGACCAGCACCTGCCCGTCGCAATATTTGCCGGCGCCGATGCCGATCACGGGAATGGAAACCTTCTCGGTAATCACCCGGGCCAGCTGCCAGGGCACGCATTCCAGCACCAGGGAGAAAGCACCGGCTGACTCCAGGGCCAGGGCATCATCGATCATTTTCCTGGCAACCCGGGGATCCTTGCCCTGGACCTTAAATCCTCCCAGCTGGCCGGCAGACTGCGGGGTCAGGCCCAAGTGCCCCATCACGGGAATCCCGGCGGAGGTGATGGCGCGTACCGCCTTGATGATTTCCACGCCGCCTTCCACCTTAACGCCCTGGGCCCCGGTTTCCTGCATGATTCTCCCGGCATTGCGCAGGGCTTCTTCTTCGTTAATATGGTAGGTGAGGAAGGGCATATCCACCACGACAAAAGAACGCTTGCTGCCGCGAACTACCGCCTTGCTGTGGTGAATCATGTCATCCAGGGTGACCGAGAGAGTATCCTCGTAACCCAAGACCACCATGCCCAGGGAGTCTCCCACCAGGATGATCTCCACCCCCGCTTCGTCCACCAGCTGTGCTGTGGGAAAATCGTAGGCGGTCAGCATGGCGATCTGCTTCTTTTCTTTTTTCATCTCCCGGAAATCAACGATGGAATAGCGATCCGTCATGTTCAGTGGAGCCTCCTTCTAGACATTGGTAGATTTTTTCTGCCTGTTCCGCGTCCAGGGTGCCCTTGCGCAGCGCCAACCTGACGGTTTCCTGTCCCAGGGTCCTGTAGAGGGGCAGCAAGCTGGGAAAAGAGCGGCTGAGTTCTGCGACGTGAGACTGGACGGTTGCCGCATCTCCCCGGGCGATAGGTCCCGTCAACGCCTGCTCCGGGCCCACCTCCTTGATGTTTTCCAGGGTCATGGAGACCAAGGGGTAAAGGGCTTCCATGGCCTCTTCCCCGGGGACATCCATGTGCTGGTAAAGCCGGAGGGCGCCGTCCAGCAGGGTTGCCAGGTAGTTGCAGGCGATACAGGCCGCAGCGTGATACAGGGTCTTCATCTCCGTGGGAATGGACATGATCTTGCCGCCCAGGGCGCTGACCAGTTCTTCCGCCACCGGCAAGGCCTCCCGGTCCCCTTCCACGGCAAAAAAAGTGCCAGGAAGCCCCCGCAGCCCCGCTTCCGTTCCCGGAAAAGTCTGGAGCGGATGCATGGATAAAACAAGGGCTCCGGCTTCCCGGGCTGCTTGCAAAATTCCCGAGTTGTGGACACCGCTGCAGTGCACAACCACCTGCCCGGGGTAGAAACCGCTGTTGTCCGCAACCTTCCTGCAGACCTCCGCAATCATCCCGTCAGGGGTCGTCATCAGGACAATTTCCGCTTCCCGGGAGGCCAGGTGGGGTTCTTCATAGACCGGGCACTGCAGCAGCTCGCCCGCGGCGGCCAGGGTCTCCGTCCGGCGGGTAACCACCCCCACCAGGGAATAACCCTGCCTGGACAGGGCCAATCCCAGTACTTTCCCCACATTTCCTGCGCCAATCACGGCAATTCTTTTCATGATCACCAGGCCTTATAAATAATAAGTGCCTTTCCGGCAGGCAGAAAGGCACATAATTCCCTTGGCTGATGTACCTGCTGTCCCGGTCCTCTCGGCTCCAGGCAGAGCAATCGCTTTTTTCCTATGCAGTTTCATGATCCGGCAGTTCTCATGGTACAGGTGCAAGTTCCCGCCCACGATATTTTATCACGTTGCAGAAAACAGCGCAAGGTACGAAAAGAAGTTTCTGCGCTGAAGTTTCGCCAGGTTTCCCTGCCGGTTCAAATGACCCGGTTAAAGAAAAAGGAAAAACCCGCCCTGGCCTGGCTTACCAGGGTTCCTGCAGCAGGCTCTGCAGCAGGGAGGCTGCGTTTTCCATGTCATCCAGGTCCACCATTTCCCCGGGGCTATGGATATAGCGACAGGGGACGGAAAGCACGCCCGAGGGGACGCCTTCCCGGGAGAGGTGTATGGCGCCCGCGTCGGTACCTCCCCGTTCCAGGACTTCAATCTGGTATGGAATGCCCTGTTTTTCCGCCGTGGACTTCAGTTTTTCTACCACGGCAGGGTGGCAAATCACCGAGGAGTCCTTTACCTTCACAGCGGGCCCCTGTCCCAGGGAAACGCCCATTTTGTATTCGGGTTCGGGAGTATCCCCGACCCGCGTCACGTCGACGGCCAGACCGTAGGCAGGGTTCAGCCGGTACGCCAACGGTGTAGCCCCCCGCAGGCCCAGCTCTTCCTGCACGGTAAAGGCAAAATGGACTCCCAGGGGCAGGGAGCGGGGCAGGGCTTTCAGGGCTTCGATTAACACGGCACAGCCGGCCCGGTTGTCCAACGCTTTTGCCATGACCCGGCGGCCTTGCCGGCCAAAGGAAGGTTCATAGCAGGCGGTGTCGCCTATCTGCACCTGTTTTTTGGCCTCGTCAGCATCTCGTACGCCGATGTCCAGGTAGTAGGCACTGAACCCCGGATCTTTTTTCTCTTTTTGCTTTTCCAGGCCGATCACACCCGTGGTCCCGTTGCGAAAAACGAAGCGGCTGCCCAAGAGCGTTTCAATCCTCACACCGCCCACGTTGGTAAAGCGTAAAAATCCTTTTTCTTCGATATACGTGACCATGATCCCGATTTCGTCCATGTGGGCGGCAACCAGGACTGTTTCTTGATCCATCTTCCCCCGGGAAATCACCAGGTTGCCCAGGTTGTCGGTCATCACGTCATCGGCAAAGGGCCTGGTTTCTTCCAGGATGACCGCCCGGATGGTTTCTTCCGATCCCGCCGGCCCAAAGGTCTTTGTAAGTTTCTCCAGCAGCGCTTCCATGCTATTCCAACCCCTTTTCATGAACTGACCGCACGAAACCGTCGGCAATTTCCACTAAATGCTCCCAGTCCTCCCGGTGCAGCAGGGAGGCAGCCGTATGGAGGTAGCGACAGGGCGTGGAAATCACTCCCGCCTTCACTCCTGACCGGGAAAGGGAAATAACGCCTGCATCGGTAAAGCTCCCGGTAAACTGGCGGAATTGGTACGGCCGGGCTTCTTTTTCGGCCGTTTCGATTAAGCGCTCCAGGACCCGGGGGTGTGTTACCACCGAGCCATCCCGGATGGTCAAGGCCGGTCCTCGACCGACTGTCGTGGCAAAATCTTTTTCCTTGACTTCCAGGAGATCTGCTGCCGTGGTCGTTTCCAGCACCAGGGCCACCTGGGGGTTGACCCGGTAGGCGGCCACCCGGGCTCCTCTTAATCCAACCTCTTCCTGGACCGTAAAAACTGCCGTGAAAGAAGCAGGGTAATCCCGGCGCAGGAGCTCCAGCAGGGCCGCGCAGCCGGCCCGGTTATCCAGGGCTTTCCCCGTAATGATCTTTCCGTCCGCCAGGGTATCGCTGCGGGTATCAAAGCAGGCATAGTCACCCGGCTGCACTTTTTTCTCGGCATCTTCCTTGTTTTTCGCGCCGATGTCGATATAGAGCTGTTCAATCTCCAGGGCTTTTTTGCGTTCCTCCGCTTTTTGCAGGTGAATGGCCTTGGCCCCGATCACCCCGGGTACCTCTTCTTTCCCAATTTTCACCGGCTTGGAAACCAGGGACCAGGGATTGACCCCCCCGACCGGGTAAAAGCGCAGGTGTCCGCTCTTCTCCACGCAGGCGACCATTAATCCTACTTCATCCATGTGGGCCGAGAGCATCAGGCCGGGATCCAGGCCCTCTTTTTCCGGCCCGCGGCTCCTGGCGTAGATGTTTCCCATGGTGTCCACGTGGTGCTGGATCCCCATTTGGGTTAACTGCCCGCGGATAAACTCGCGGACCTTCCCTTCATCTCCCGAGACACCCGGCAGGTTGGAGAGTTCTTGGATCAGCATGACAGTTCCTCCACCAGGTTTTTGTCCAGGCTGGAAACGAAATAAGCGAGGAGTCTCCCGCCCTGCTTCACATCATCCAGGTCCAACAGCTCCACCGAGGTATGCATGTAGCGCAGGGGGATGGAGAGCAGGCCGACCGGGACGCCTTCCATGCTTACCTGGATCGCCCGGGCGTCCGTCCCTGTGGGCCCGGGAGAAACATCTTTCTGGAAAGGAAGGCGGTAATCCTTCGCGATGGTGGTCAGCTTCCTTGTGATGACCGGGTGAATATTCGGGCCGGAGGTGATCACCGGGCCCTTGCCGAGTTCGGAAACCTGGTGCTCCTGGGCACCCGGAATATTGCCGTGGCAGACATCGACGGCTACCCCCAGGTCCGGGGTTAACCCATAGGTTGAGACCACCGCACCTCGCACCCCCACCTCTTCCTGGACCGTGGCGACAAAATAAACGTCCGCCTCGTGGGTCAATTTCTGCAGTTCGGTGGCGCACTGCCAGAGCACGGCGATTCCCGCCCGGTCATCCATGGCCTTGCCGGCGCAAGACTGGTTCATGAGCTCCACCACGCTGCGCTGCAGGGCGGCCACAGAGCCGACGGGAATGAGCTCTTTGACCTGCTCCTCGGGAAATCCCGTATCGATAAATAATTGATCCATCTCGGCGCTTTTCTTTTTTTCCGTGTCGGTCTGCAGGTGAGGGGCTGTAAAGCCGATGATCCCTTTGACCTTCCTGGTCCCGTAAAGGGTCACAACCTGGCCGGGAAGGGTCCGGACATCGAAGCCGCCCAGGGAGGTAAAGCGCAAAAAACCGCCCTTTTCCACCTTGGTCACCATGAGACCGATCTCATCCATGTGGGCGCATAAAATAACCCGGGGAAAACCTTTGCTGCCCTTTTTCAGCATGATCAGGTTCCCCAGGTGATCCGTTCGTGTTTCGTCCACAAAAACCTCGAACTGCTGGCTCAGGTAGCTCGCCAATAACTGCTCAAACCCTGAAACACCATCTCTTTGCGATATTTCCTGGAGTAAAACACGCAGCTCCAACAGGTTCAACCTCCCTTGTTCAGCGTCCCTGGTATGGTGAAAAACGACGTCAGGACACGGCCTTTTGCAGTGCCTCCTGCAGTTCCCGGGCCAGGGTGTAAACCCGTTCCGTTTGCGCTTCGCTCAATGTCCCCGCTCCGCAGCTGGGCGTGATCATGTACTGTTCCAGCAGGCGATTTTTGCTGACCCCCTGCCGGGCCAGGCGTTCCACTCCCTGGAAAAAGCGCTCTTGCAGAGAGTCGACGTCTTCCCGGGCAACCTCGTCGGAAGTGGGGACCAGCCCCCAGGACAGGCAGCCCCCGTCGGCGAGAAAGGTCTCCAGGTCCCGGGCGTACACCAGCATGGAATCGAAGAAGCCGTAGGCATCGAAATTGACGATTTGCAAAGGCAGTTGAAACAGGATGGACCAGTCCACACCCGAGCAGCAGTGCGCCCCGGCGTAACCCCCGGAGCGGGTAACGCCCTCCACGACCTGCGCCAGGCTGGCAGAAATATCCTGCCGTGAGAGGGACACGTACGAGGACTGCCCGAACGTCAACAGGCCTGGTTCATCGATAAAGATCACCACCGGGACGCCGTGTTTTTCCATCTCGCGAACCTGGTAGGCGGCGATCAGGGCCAGGGTTTTGGTTAAGATATCCCGGAGATCCTCCCGGTAAAAGGCTGCGGATTGATCCCGGGCAAAAACCTGGAGACCCACGGTCAAGGGGCCGCTGATGTGACCCTTGACGAAAACAGGAGGCCGGCCGTCGATCTGCCAGTCCTGCTGCATGAAGAGGTGAAACCCGGAAGCTGCCTCGGGCGGGAAACCAAAAAAAGCCAGGACCCGGTCCTGCTCTTCTGGAATCCCCGTTTCGAAGTCCAAAAAATACTGGTAAAACTTTTCCACCTTCTCCAGCCAGTCGGGCGCATCGTCTGTAAAAACCGCGGAATCCCCCGATTGGATATCGATCAGCCCCAGGCGGACCAGGGGTGTTAAATACTGTCGAATAAAACTTTCCTGGCGACCGCGCTTGGGCAGCTGGGGCCAGTGGGGCGCCTCTGGGAGCGTGCGTCGGACCAGGGCCAGGGCCGTTTCTGCATCCTGGTAGGGCATGCTTCCAATGGCGGTAACCGTTCCGTATACAAAGTTCCAGGGCTGCTTCATCTCCATCTCTCCCCTCCTCGATGGCTTAAGGCGAGCTTTTGATCACGTTTTCCTCCACCCAGGCCAGTTCTTTCAGCGCATTTTTTAGATGTCTGATTGACGGAGCGTCATGGCAGAGCAAGCCGTATTCAATGCTGTCCACCAGGGCGATCCAGCTGGCTTCAATAATGTTTTCCGAGACACCCACTGTGCCCCAGCGCTTGTTCCCGTTCCTGGAAATAATCAGCACGCGAACCTTGGCGGCCGTCCCGTCCTTGCCGTCCAAAACACGCACCTTGTAGTCAACTAGCTTGATCTCCTTTAACTCGGGATAAAACTCTTCCAGGGCTTTGCGCAGGGCCATATCCATGGCGTTAACCGGCCCGTTTCCTTCCGCCGCCGTGTGCACCAGGCGCCCTCCTACGCGGAGCTTGACGGTGGCCTCCACGTAAAAGTCCTCTTCCCGGCGCTGCTTGTCCACGATCACCCGGAAGCCTTCCAGGTCAAAAAGCGGCTGGTAAGCCTTCAGGGTCTTCCAAATTAACAGCTCGAAAGATCCCTCGGCGCCTTCGAACTGGTAGCCCTGGTGCTCCATTTCTTTAAGAACCTGCAGCACTTCCTTGGCCTCGGGATAATCCTTTAGCAGCTGGCTGCGGTTTTCCTTTACTTTCAAGAGAATGCTGCTCTTGCCGGCCAGTTCAGAGATCAGCACCCTGCGCTTGTTCCCGATGGCCTCGGGATTGGCATGCTCGTAAGTGCGCACGTGCTTGGCCATGGCATCGACATGGATCCCGCCCTTATGGGCAAAAGCGTTCCGGCCCACGTAAGGCTGGCTGTCCTGGGGGATCATGTTGGCGAATTCGGCCACCACCTTGGAAACACGGGTAAGCTGTTTCAATTGCCCGGGCTGCAGCACCTCCAGCTTCAGCTTCAGCTGCAGGTTGGGAATAATCACACATAGATCCGCGTTCCCGCTGCGCTCCCCGTAGCCATTAATCGTCCCCTGGACATGGGTGGCTCCACTCTGCAGGGCGACAATGGAGTTGGCCACGGCCATGCCGGTGTCGTTGTGGGCGTGGATGCCCAGGGGAATTTCCACCAGGCTCTTTACTTCACGGATGATGGAATGAATTTCTCCCGGCAGGGTCCCGCCGTTGGTGTCGCACAGGACAACGGTATCCGCCCCGCTATCCGCTGCGGCCCGCACGGTAGCCAGGGCGTGCCCGGGGTTGGCCTTGTAGCCGTCAAAAAAATGCTCGGCATCGAAGATCACTTCCCGTTTCTTGCTCTTCAAAAAGGAAACGGTGTCCGAGATCATGGCCAGGTTTTCTTCCAGGGTGGTGTTCAAGGCATGATGGACGTGAAAATCCCAGCTTTTGCCCACAACGGTGATCACCGGTGTCCTGGCCTCCAGGAGCGCCCGGACATTGGCGTCGGATTCAGCCTTGATGTGGGCGTGCCGCGTACTCCCAAAGGCCACGACGCGGGCGTGCTTGAGGGGAAGCTCCCTGACACGGTGGAAGAATTCCATGTCCTTGGGGTTTGAGCCCGGCCAGCCGCCTTCGATATAGTCAATTCCAAATTCATCCAGCAGCTTCACGATCTGCAGTTTATCCCCCACGGTAAAGGAGATGCCTTCTCTTTGCGCCCCATCGCGCAGGGTCGTATCGTATAAAAAGATTTTACTCATAAGCTACCTCAAGCCCTCCGCAGGTTTTCTGTTTTTTTCTTGAGTCCAGTGAATCAAGTAAGAATCATTATACTATAAGGCCTCGGGCCTGTCTACGCGTGGGGATAAAAATCCGTGTACAAATCATAAAGTTCCCGGGCCAACCGTTCGATATAGTCGGCGCCTTTTGCTCCCCTCTCCAGCCTGGTTAACCAGCGTTCCGGAATGGCGGGCTTGCCGTGAAACCCGCCGGCAATGGCCCCGGCCATGGCGGCGATGGTATCGGTATCACCGCCCAACCCCACGGCGTATACCACGGTTTCTTCAAAGTCCGCGGCGTTTTTAAGAAAAGAGAATATCGCCGCCGGGACCGAAGTCACGGTCCTGCTGTCGTTTCCCAGCTCTAAAACCACCTCTTCGATGCCGGGCTCCCCCGGCAGCAAGCGCTGCATGGCCTGCAGTTTTTCCCGAAAAGGGGAACCTTCATCCAGGACCGATTCCAGGGAGGCCAGGAAATGATCCACGTCGATTTCTTGCCAGGGGTCGGCCTGCACGGCCAGGGCGACCGCGTAGGCCTGCAGCAGTGCACCTTCCTCTCCCCAGGGATGGGCGTGGGTGATCACGCTGGAAAGATGAACCGCTTCTTTGAGCTTCTCCAGGTCCCGGGAATACAAGCAGCCCACGGGGGCGATGCGCATGGAAGCGCCGTTGCCGTAAGAACCCTGCTCAAAAACCCGTTTCCCCGCCTCTTCCCAGCTGACCCCGGAGCGCAGCAGTTCCAGGGCCTTCCGGGTCCCCGCTCCGTAGCCCCGCAGGGGGTTGAAATTTTCCAGGTAGGCCTGGGCCAGGTCGGCGCCGTTTACGCCCCGGCACCGCACCAGGCTTTCCGCCAGGGCAATCATCATTTCCGTATCGTCGGTATAGGTGCCCACCCCCAGGCGCGCATCGAGCATCTCTCGAACCTGCCCGTAGTTCTTTTGAATGGATCCCGGGGAAGCCCCTTCCAGCGGCATCCCCAGGGCATCACCGGTGTGCGTTCCCAACAGGGTACCACAAAATTTTTCCACAAGGGCAATCACCTTCTCACCTCCTCCGATCTCAAACCAGGCCGGGCCTGGGCTCAAGCAGAATGAAAGGCTGTTTGAACAAAATGAGGATAAGTGGTCCGCAATTTTTCTTTCACCGCCGTGCGCAGGATTTCCAACTCTTCCGCTTCCGGCGCCCGGGTTTGCGGCACCTGTTCGATCTCGCCCAGGTCAAAGCCGGTGTTTTCCACGACCTGTTGGAGTTCAACCCCGGGGTGCACGCTGTCCAACTCCAGGCGGCCTGTGCCGGGGTTGTACCGGAAAACACAAAGGGGTGTAATGCACTTCTCCGCGTGCCCCTGGCGCCGTACTTCGGGGGGGGACTGCCCCGCCCCGGTGACAAAATCCACTTTTTCCACGAAGGAACGGTTCGTGTGGTCCGTCTTGAAGAGAATTACGCGGGGAACCGTATAATAGAGGGTGCCGCTGCCGGCGCCGCCAGGCAAGCGTACCTTGGGTCGATCATAATCGCCCAGCACGTGCAGGTTGGTGTTACCGAACTGGTCAATCTGGGCCCCGCCCAGGAAAAACAGGTCTACCGCCCCTTTCTGGGCCAGGTCAAAGAATTCCTTGACTCCTTCAGAGAATGGCCAGTATTCACGGACCATCCAGACGGCCAGCTCTGCGCCGGGCGCGTGGTGCAGCTTGGCCAGGATGGCCCCTGCTGCCGGCACCGGGGAAATGGTGCCCACCGCCACAACTTCGCCGTCCTGGATTTCACGGGAAATCACCGCTGCCATCAACTCTTCTACCGTGTATTGAAGCGTCATGCTGATTCCTCCTTCCCTGAATGACAGATGCATGCGGGTGACGCTACCGGTTTTTACCGCCGGGACCTGCCCGGGGGGCACCGCCGTTACCCCTGCAGGAAATCCTGCACGTAGTTGGAGAAGGTGCTTTCCTCCCGGGATGCTTTGACGTACGCCTGCAGGGTTGCATCGTCCAGTTCATAATATCCCGGGCACCGGGTAGGAGCGGCCCCACCGGGAGCAACGATCACACCCCGGATATAGATGGAAGGGATTACAATGTCTTCCGGGGTGAGCTCCCGGTAGACGTTTTCCACGACTTCTTCGCAGGAAGCGAAAACCTTTTTGGAAGCCCGGGCCAACAGGGGATCATTTTCAAAGCGGTCGACCAGGATGTTTCCTTGCCGGTCCGCTTTCTTGGCATGGATCAAGGCCACTTCCGGCACATTGGCAGGCACCACCACGATTTTGTCTTCCCCGTAGGGATTATTAATGACCTTGAAATCCGGTCGGATCTGCAGGTAGTCCGTGCCAATGATACCGCGTACCGGCATAAAAGGTATTCCCATGGCCCCAGCCTGGAGCCCTGCCAGCAGGCTGGGTCACGTATGCTCGATACAGGTGATGCGTCCTTCCTGGGCGTACCGCCGCAGGTTGGGGGCCAGGCCGTGCTCCCATAAACCCATCTGGGCAAACTCGATGGATTGCACCACCCCGGCACCGATGAGCAGGTCAGCAGCGAACCCCCCGACGGGAGATACCACCAGCTGCAGTTCCCGGCAGCCGGCGAGCAAGACCTGCCGCACCAGCTGCACGGGGTTCATGCTGATAGATTGCCCTCCCAGGGCCAACTTTAAGCCGTCGCGTAAATACGTTTTCAAATCCGCCATCTCCATGCTTTTCTCAGGCATCTGACTCCCCTTCCCTTTCGCTAAATTACCCCGGGCACTTGCCGCTGCCCAGGCCGGCGCGAACCTGCCTGGCAGCCACCTTTCGCACACCGGGCCTGCAACCCGGGGGGCACCGCTGGAACCACACCTGCCTGTCTCCCTGCCGGTATGACGAAACACCCGGCCCTCAAGCAAAGAGGAAGCCTTGAATAAACCGCTCCACTTCTTCTGCCGGCGAAATCACACCGAAGTGGCCCTCGGCCAGGATATCCGCCTTTAGGGCTAAGAGCTGCCGCAGGGAGTTCCGCCAGGCCTTTTCATCTGACCCCCAGTTGGGATGCAGCGGCCCATGCAAGTCCTGGCCGAAGAGCAGCCTTCCCTGGAGAAAATCGCCCCAGGCGATGATGCTCCCAGGGGTGTGGCCGGGAACATGCTGGAGAGTAATTTTTTGCGGGCCCAGGTAGAAGATTTCCCGGGGCTGCTCCAGCACCGTGTCCACCTGTACCGGGTGATACGTCAACCCGTAAAACTCTGCTGCCACTTTCTGTGGGGCCTTGCCTTCCAGGGCATCTACATCGCCCCGGTGCGCAATAACCTCCAGGTTGACGCGCGCCTTTAGTTCCGCCAACCCCCCGCTGTGATCTATGTGGCAGTGGGTCGCAATCCCCTTGCGGATGTTTTGCGGGTCAAACCCCAGCTGCGCCACGTTTTGCAGGATAGCCGGCAGGGAAGGTCCGCAGCCGCTGTCGAGCAACCACAGCTCGTCGGCGTCTCCCAGCAGGTAGACACTGGCGTCTTCCGGGGCCGACAGCTGGCTTCCTCCCACACAATAGACGCCGCTGATAATCTCAAAGGCCTCCACCATGATCCCGTCTCCTTCATTCAATCACCTATTTACACTATTCCATTTGGAGTGAATAAATCCTGCTAAAAACTAGAAAAGGGCTTTGTCCACGGCTTCCCCTGCCGTGGCAGCCATTACTAAACCCGCCAGGGGATAAGGGGGGTGCAGGGCGACGACTCGTTTCCCTTCTTTTAAGGCGATGGCCATCTCGGAAAGGGTGCCGTATTCACCGGCGACCGAAATCAAGGCATCGCTGCAGCGCACCACGAGAAAGTTCCGCAGTTCGCCCAGCCCCGTGGTTAAGGCATAGGTCACGTGGGGGTTGGCTTCGCTGCGCTGAAGACCGGGTAAAATCCCCAGGCTCACGCCCCCCGCGTCTGCATTTCCCCGGCAGACATATTCCATCACCCCTCCTTTCCCCCCGCATACCAGCACCGCTCCCCGCCGGGCGATCTCCTCGCCCACCTGGTAGGCCAGCAGGCCGATTTCCGCCCCGCAACTTCCTGAACCGATTACGCCGATGTAGGCCATATACAAAATCCCCTTTCTACACTATAATAGAGAGAAGTCTTTCTGCTCACTGTGCTAAGCACCCGTGCTGCATCAATACTTCTGAACGAGGTGTTCTCTAAATGAAACCCGCCCACCGGGCAAACAACCCGCAACTTTCCACGGGCACAAGGGGGGACTCCCGGTCGTGGCTGGACCGCCTGCAAGCGGAACTGAACGCTGAGCAGTACCAATTTGTGACCGGGGAAAGCCCGGTCATCCTGGGTGTAGCCGGGCCCGGTTCCGGAAAAACCAGGGCGCTGACCTACCGGGTCGCCCACCTAATCCAGAAAGGCGTTTCCCCGGAAAACATCCTGCTGGTAACCTTCACGAATAAGGCCGCCGAAGAAATGCGCAGCCGGGTCAACCAGATTTTGGGCTTCTTTCCCCAGGGCCTCTGGGCCGGAACCTTTCACAGCACCGGGGCCCGCATCCTGCGGCAGCACGCTGCCCTGGTCCAGCGCACCCCCGGTTTTTCCATCCTGGACCAGGGGGATGCGGAAGCCCTGCTCAAGTCCGCCTTCTCCTCTTTAAAAATCGCGCTGAACCCGCAAGAAAAAAACCTTTTCGTGAAGCGCGGGCTGCTGCAGAAGATCATTTCTTCCGCCAAAAACTCCTGCCTGGATCTCGAAACATACCTGGAAGCGCAGATGCCCCACCTGGTGGACTACCTGCCCCTGGTCCGAAAGGTTGCAGAGGCCTACGAAGCGAAAAAAAGTGCGGCCAACGTCTTTGACTTCGACGATCTGCTGGTGACCTGGCTGGCTTTACTGGAAGAAAACGAACCCGTGCGCAAACACTACCAGGAAAAATTTCAACATATTCTCGTCGACGAATTTCAGGACACCAACGCCGTGCAGGACCGGCTCGTCCTGCTGCTGGGGGACGAAAGCGCCATTTGCCTGGTGGGAGATGACGCCCAGTCCATCTACAGTTTCCGGTGTGCGGAAGTGGGGAACATCCTTAACCTTCCCCGGAAAAAACCCGGATGCTCCATAATTAAGCTGGTCCAGAATTACCGGAGCATTCCCGAAATCCTGGAACTGGCTAACTGCTCCATCCGGCTGAACGAGCAGCAAATCGTCAAAGAACTCTACGCCCAACGAGAACCGGGGGAAAAACCGTGGTTCTTTCTCGCCCGGGATAATATCCAGGAAGCGAACCGGGTGGCCGACAAGATCATCGAGCACTACAACAACGGGCAGGACCTGCAGGACATGGCGGTACTCTACCGCAGCTCTTTCCTGTCGCAGGACCTGGAGCTGGCATTAATGAAGAGAAATGTCCCCTATTTGACCTTCGGAGGATTAAAATTTCTTCAGCGGGCCCACATCAAAGATGTCATGGCCTGGCTAAAAATCCTGGAAAATCCCCGGGATGAATTATCGTGGCAAAGAGTCGCCGTGCTGCACGAAGGAATCGGTGAAGCCACCTTCTCTAAGACCTGGGAAAAACTGCGTGCTTTTCCCAACCCGCTGCAGGCCGTCCTGGAAGAGCGGGTCACTCCAGGGCGCGGCCGGGAAGGCTGGTCTGCGCTCACGCGTACATTGAAAGAGCTGGCCCAGGCGGATCAAGGGGATGTTCCCGGCCTGATCCGCATGATCATGAACAGCACCTACCAGCAGATCCTGCAGACCCGGTATCCCGATGATTACACGGAAAGAAGCCTGGGCATCGAACGCCTGGCGGCATACGGCCAGCGCTGCAGCAGCCTGGGGGAATTCCTGGAATCTCTCGCCCTGGAAGAAGCGTTGATCCTGGATAGCGTGAAAGCAGCAAGCCGGGAAAGAGATTTTCTCACCCTTTCCACCATTCACAGCGCCAAGGGGAAGGAATGGCGCACGGTTTTCCTGATCGGGAACAACGAGGGACAGTTTCCTTCACCCCTGGGTCAAAAGAACCTGGAAGAGGAACGGCGGCTGTTTTATGTGGCGATTACCCGGGCCAAGGATTATCTCTATCTGACGGCTTCAGAAGAAAATTTTCGAGGATGGGAGCGTTATGTCGGGGGCCCTTCGCAGTTCGTGCGTGAACTCCCCCTCCACTGCTACCAGTTGATGGAGAGCGATGATCACGATTTGACGTGGTAATCCGCAAGATCAATGCCCTGGCAAATCATGAGATGTACTTCCATTTCTTCATACGGACCGATCATGACGCTTGCTGAGGCAGCGCATGCCTTTTGTGCGCTCCTGTGGGTTGATCCCGACCGCGTGTTCTCTCAACGCAAGCCTGCCGTGAGAAACTGTTTAAGGGCTCCCTGCACCGTGCCGGCAGCGGGCATGCAGTCCGCGCGCGGCTCTTAGCTGGAGGCATCATCCAGGACCCGGTACAATTCACGGTACTCCTGGATGATAGCGGAAGGGGGCGGGTCGAGGGTAGAGATGGATTGTTTCTCGAAGGCGGAAAGATATTCCGCATGCTCCAGGATCAGGGTGCACAGTTTTTTCAACGTTTCCCGGTTGTTTTCGCTTTGAATCTTCCCCATGCACTGGTTGATCACGTGGCCCCGCTTTTCTATTTCCCGGGCCACCTGGGGTTCACATACCCTGCACAGCCCTTCACTGGAAAGGGAGCGGGACTCGTACCAATCGGCAACTCTCTCGGGCTTGACTGTCCCTACCCCGCCGATGGTCGTGGGCATGATCGACATGAAAAGCGCATCCTGCCTGCAAAATTTGCAGTAACGACTTTGCGGAAGGGTGTGGTGCTGGTGCTCCAATTCTTCCGCCAGCCGGGCCATTTCCTTGTAATACTTGAACATAAAACCATCGGAGACCCCCTCGATCTCGCTTTCCCTGCGCACGGACTGGTATTCCTGCAACAGCGCGAGCACCTCTCGAACGATCTGCAGCTGGCGTTTTTCTTTTGGCCTCAAGGGAAAGCCCTCCCTTGCTAATTGGTTAAGCTCTGGATGGGCGCCGGAATTCTTCCCCGGCGCGCGATAAAGCCGGCAGAAGAATAACGGTTCAACGGAAGCACCGGGGTCCGACCCAGTAGGCCGCCGAACTCCACCATTTCTCCCACCTTCTTGCCGGGAACAGGAATGATGCGTACACCCGTTGTTTTCTGGTTGATCACCCCGATAGCGGCTTCGTCGGCAATGATGGCTGACAGGGTCTCTGCCGGTGTCTCCCCGGGAACGGCAATCATGTCCAGGCCCACGGAACAAACACAGGTCATCGCTTCCAGCTTATCCATGCCCAGGGAGCCATCGGCCACGGCGCGGATCATCCCCGCATCTTCACTGACAGGGATAAAGGCCCCGGAAAGGCCCCCGATGGAGGAAGAGGCCATGGCGCCGCCTTTCTTTACCGCGTCGTTCAGGAGGGCCAGGGCGGCCGTGCTGCCGTGGGTGCCGCAGCGCTCCAGGCCCATGGCCTCCAGGATCTCGGCCACGCTGTCGCCCACGGCCGGTGTCGGCGCCAGGGATAGATCCACGATTCCGAAGGGAACCCCGAGTTTTTCCGCGGCGGAACGACCGACCAGTTCACCCATGCGGGTGATCTTGAACGCCGTCTTTTTGATCTCTTCGCTGATGGTGCCCAGGTCGGCGCCAGGCACCTTCTCCACCGCGCGCTTCACCACCCCGGGCCCGCTGACACCGACATGGATGACGCACTCCGGTTCGCCCGGCCCGTGAAACGCCCCGGCCATAAAGGGATTATCTTCGGGGACATTGGCAAAGACGACGAGCTTCGCACAGCCCAGGCCATTTTCCCGGGCTGTTAAGCGGGCCAGGTCCTTGATCACATGACCCATCTTGTAGACCGCATCCATGTTAATCCCCGCCCGTGTCGTGGCCACGTTGACGGAACCGCAAACCCTTTCAGTCTCCGCCAGGGCCGGGGCCAGGGAATCCAGCAAGATGTCGTCCCCGGCGGTGCAGCCTTTGTGCACCAGGGCGGAAAATCCACCGATATAATTAACCCCGACATCCTTCGCCGCCCGGTCCAGGGCCTGCGCGAAAGGAAGGTATGAATCCACGCGGCTGGGTTCGGCAATCATGGAAACAGGTGTAACAGAGATGCGCTTGTTGACAATGGGCAAACCATATTCCCGGGAAATCTTCTCGCCCACCTCCACCAGGTTGGATGCCAGGCGAAGGATCTTGTCGTAGATCAGCTGGCAGGCGGCGTACGGGTCGGGATGGCTGCAATCTCGTAAGCTGATCCCCATGGTGATGGTCCGGATATCCAGCTTCTCTTCCTGGACCATCTTAATGGTTTCCAGGATTTCTTGAATGGTTAACATCTTTTCGCCTCCATCCGCAGCATTAGATTCGGTGCATGAACTGAAACACGTCTTCATGCTGCGCGTCGATACGAACCCCCAGTTCCTGGCCTTTTTGGTGCAGCTGGTCTTTCAGCGTATCCAGGTCGATGCGGCTTTTTTTCAGGTCGGCGATCAGCACCATGGCCAGGTATTCCTGCAGCGTCGTTTGGCTGATATCCAGGATGTTAATCTCGTTGGAAGCCAGGACATTGGCGACTCCGGCGATGATTCCCACCCTGTCCGGGCCAATCACGCTGATAATGATCCGATTTCCCTTCGCTTCTTTCCAGGTTTGCCCTTGCATCTTCTTTCCCCCATCATGAGCGTATGTTTGATCTATGTTATCACGTAATCCTGCCGCTGGAAAGATAAAACTGCGGTCAAAAAGAGAAAAAGCCCGCCTGTCGGGCTGCACAGGAGGGCAAAAGGCGGTTTTATCCCCTGCCCTTGATGCGATAGACGGTCCCGCGAAAAAGCGCCACCGGCTCTCCCTTTTCTTTTTTCACGCTGACGCTGTAAATGCCCGTGGAGTTTGTCAGGCACTCTTCCCGGGCTTCCGCTCGCAGGACCTCCCCCTGGCGGGAAGGGGCAAGAAAGTTCATGCTCACCTGCAGGGCCACGGCCGGGCCCCGGGAATTGGAAGCCAACCCGAAAGCGGTGTCGGCCAGGGCAAAAATGGCGCCGCCGTGGGTAATCCCGTGAAAGTTGGTCATTTCTTCCCTGACCGTCATTTCAACCCGGCACTCCCCCGGTTTCAGCTCCAGGATACGAATACCCAACCCCCGGGGGAACAGGTCTTGCTCGTATTTCGCCAGGACTTCTTCACAGTAATCCATGCCGGCACCATCCTTTGTTGTAAATTATATATTTTGGCTATTAAGTTGAGCCAGGTTTCGCCGCCGTTTCCCTGCTTGCCCTCAGTCACGGGATTTGCGGCAAGGCTTGTCCCGGAGCTCGAGGTTTCAGGCCGCCTCAAATACTCCCTCGCTACGCTCGCTCAAACAGGTTGAGGCGGCTTTGCTGAAACCCCTGCGCGCCTTTTGAAGCAGGCAAATCCGTTGTTCGCTGAGGGCAAGCAGGGAAACAAGGGTTTATGCCTGAGTAAGCTTGATCACCAAGTTCTAGATTACTCCCGCCGGTCCAGGCTTCTGTACTGCACCGCCTCGGCGATGTGAGTAGCATCGATGCCTTCCGCACCCTCCAGGTCCGCAATGGTCTGTGCCACCTTGATCACCCGGTCATGGGCCCGCATGGAAAGGGCCAGGGTATCAAAAGCCCGGCGCAGGATGGCGCGCGCTTTTTCGTTCAGGGGGCAATATCTCTGCAGCTGGCGGTGCGAGAGATGGGCATTGCATGCCGCGTTGATTTTGCGGTATTTTTCCCGCTGGAGCTGCCGTGCCTTTTCCACCCGTTGCCGGATCACGGATGAGGATTCACCGGCACCCGTCTCCTCCAGTTCCCGGTATTCCAGGGCCGGGACTTCGATGTGCAGGTCGACCCGGTCCAAGAGGGGACCGGAAGATTTCTGATGGTAGCGCGCGACCTGCGCCGGCGAACAGCTGCAGAGCACCTTTGGGTGCCCATAATAGCCGCAGTGACAGGGGTTCCTGGAGGCAACCAGCATGAACTGGGCCGGGTATGTGAGGGTCAGCTCCGCCCGGGCCAGGTGTACTTCCCCGTCTTCCAGGGGTTGCCTGAGCCCTTCCAGCACTTCCCGGGCGTATTCGGGAAATTCATCCAGGAAGAGCACCCCGCGGTGGGCCAGGCTGACCTCGCCTGGTTGGGGAATTCTTCCCCCTCCCAAAATGCTGGCCACGGTCGCGCTGTGATGGGGGGAACGAAAAGGACGCGCAATGAGCAGGGGCTGATCCGGCTTAATCAGGCCGGCGACGCTGTGGATGCGGGTCACTTCCAGGCATTCCTCCAGGGTCATGGAAGGCAGGATAGACGGGATTCTCCGGGCCAGCATGGTTTTTCCGGTACCCGGTGGACCCGTTAAAAGGAGGTTGTGGCCTCCTGCTGCGGCGACCTCCAGGGCTCTCTTCACGGATAAATGCCCTTTGACGTCCTGGAAGTCCGCCTGCTGGGGGCAGTCGCGATGCCCAAAGAGATGGTCCGGGCTGCCCTCCCAGGCGGGGATGACCAATTCTCCCCGCAAATAATGGACCAGTTCCTGCAGGCTGTTCACACCGATCACGGGGATTCCTTGCACCATGGAAGCTTCTTCGGCATTGCCTGCCGGGAGGACCAGGCTCCATTCCCCGGCGCCGTTGATGGTTTTTAGGGAGAGGGCCATGGCCAAAACCCCCGGAATATTACGCAGCTGGCCGTCGAGCGAAAGCTCTCCGACAAAGATCTTGTTTTTCACCGCGCTCTCGGGAACCTGGCCCGTGGCGGCCAGGATCCCCGCGGCCATGGCCAGGTCGAAAGAAGTCCCGTCTTTTTTAATGTCCGCCGGGGCCAGGTTGACGGTGATCCGTTTCGCGGGAAACTGGAACCCGCTGTTGTTCATGGCAGCCCTGACCCGCTCTCTTGCCTCTTTAATAGACGGGGCAGCCAGGCCGACCAGGCCAAAATTAGGCAACCCATTGGCGATATCTGTTTCTACGGATACCTCGTGGCCTTCCAGGCCAAGCAGTGTACAGGTCATTACTTTTGAAAGCAGTGCTGACACCCTCTTTCTGCGGTCTATGCGATTAGCTTTGTACGTGCAAAGGACGGTTTAAAAGTCATCGCGTTTGTGTTATAATTTTGACGGGAGGTGTGGCTGATGGTGACCATTTTTACCAACAAAGAAATCGTCGACTTACTAAAAAGCATCGCTTCCAGTGCCAATGAGATCATGAATGACACGTTCGAGGGGTATATGAACCGCAACGAGGAAGCCCTGGAAAGCGCGGAAGAGAAGAACCGGGAAATCTTCGTTTTCGCAAACGTGCTTTCCCAGAAACTAAAGGAGCTCACGGACGTTACGCGGGAAGAATATGCTCTCTTGTATTCGCTGCTGCGCCATATGCAGAAGCTAAAATTCGACCATGATAAACTGATCAACATCACCCGCATCAAAAACAACAATGCGGTCCGTTTCACCCATACGGCAGCCGTGGAAATGGAGGGGCTGTTCCAGGGCGTGCGGGCCATTTACAGCTACCTGAACGACTTGTTGATCAGCAGGAACCCCGTTCTCTTCCGCTACATCTTTCGTGAAACCAACAAGTACGAACTGATCTCTCGCCGCTACGCCATTGAACATGAAGAAAGGCTGCGCCAGGGAATTTGCCCGGCCAAAGCCTCGACGGTGTTCATCCAGATGCTGGACGCCTTTGAAGACATCCTCTGGCATTTAAACGCGGTGGCGACGGACCTCAAGGAACTCTAGGCGCTTCCCCGTGGCCCCGGGAGACTGCCCCGGGACCGGTCCCCGGCAGGATCATCCGCTTCGGTCCGCTTCGTCGCCTTAAAAGGCATTCTCGATCCATCTGATCTCCCGCTCATCCAGGGTTTCCGGATCTATTTCGACCAGGAAAACATCGATGCGGCACGGTGCATTGGCCACCTTCCTCTCCTTGGCGTAATAGGCGGCGACCTGTTTGATTTTTTTTTGTTTACGCCGGGTAATGGATTCCTCGATCAATGCAAAATGGGCGGAACCGGTCGAACGGACTTCAATAAAAACCAGGGTCTCCCCCTCCCGGGCCACGATATCGATCTCTCCCAGGGGGCAGGTATAGTTGGTTTCTACGAGGTGCCATCCCTCTCGCTGCTGCAGGTAGCTTACAGCGGCCTCTTCCCCGGCTTTTCCGATGTTTTTCTTGTATGTATGCCGCTTTTTCCCCTCTGTCAAACCTTTCTCCTCCGTTTAGTCTGCTGAAAAGCTCCTCCGGTGGATGGGCGTCAGGCCCAGCTCTTTAATCGCCGCTTTATGCGCAGCCGTGGGGTAGCCTTTGTGTTTTTCAAACCCGTATCCGTGGTAAAGATCACTGTATGTTTTCATGATCTCATCCCGGGTGACCTTGGCGATAATGGAAGCGGCCGCAATGGAAAGACACAGCGCGTCGCCGCCCGTGATGGCCTCCTGGGAAATTTCGACCCCGGGAAGGGGAAACCCGTCGATGAGCAGGTAATCCGGCTGGATTTTGAGTCCCTGCACGGCCTGTACCATGGCTGCCAGGGAAGCCCGGTGAATGTTCATCCTGTCGATCTGCTCCGCCTCGACCGCGGCTATTCCCACGGCCCGTGCATGGCGCAAGATGAGTTCGAACTGTTCCCGACGCTGCCGGGGGGTAAGCCGCTTGGAATCGTTGACCTGCTGCCACAGCAGCGCGTCCCCGGGATGGAGCACCACCGCAGCGGCAACCACCGGCCCCGCCAGCGGGCCCCTGCCTGCTTCATCCACGCCGGCAATGAGATGAAACCCTGCTCGCTGGAGTGCGCGTTCCTTTTGTGTCAGGCGCTGCCAGCGTTCTGCTGCCCGGGATCGGGCATTTTTCTCTTTCTGGTAGCGCGCGACCAGGTCCCGCACCCCCTTGCGACCGTCTTCCTGCAGCTCTCGCATGGTCGTGCCATCCAATTCCGTTTGATCTTGCAGGTAGTAGCGGATTTCCTGGATCGTCCAGGAAGAGAACCTTCGTAGATTGCCGTTATGCATCTTGATCCTCGGGGACTTCCAGGGTGATGCGCCCCAGTGCTCCTTTCCGAAAATCGCTCAGCAAGAGCTGTGCTGCTTTTTCCCGGCTGGCTCCCCCTCCTCTCTTGAGCAAGCCGCGGGAAGATGCGATGCGCTCCAGGTACTGTTCCAGGCTGGCATCTCCGGGAACCGCGCCAAGCTGATAATGTTTGAACAGCAAGTCCAGGTAGCGCTTCTTCTCCTGTAGGCGGCTTACCAACCACAAGGCGACGGTCTCAACGTCGTAGAGTTGCGGAGAAACCGCTCCAATCACGGCCAGTCCCGGTGAAAGCTTCTCGGGATCGAGGTGGGGAGAGAGAATGCCCGGGGTGTCGAGCATTTCCCAGCCGGCACGTAAGCGGATCCACTGGGCGCCCCGGGTAATGCCAGGCGTGTTTCCCGTCTTGGCGGCGAGTTTGTAGGCCAGGCGGTTAATCACGGATGATTTGCCTACGTTGGGGATTCCCACCACCATCAAGCGCAGGGGACGTTTGAATTTAACCTGTCGGGGACGCTCTTTCCGGAGCAAGGCTTCAAAACGCGGCAGGTCCGCCAGGCCCTTGCTGGAAAATGCCAAAACGGGCCCGTTTTCTTCAGCCAGGTAACTCAGCCATCGGCCCGTTTCCGTTTTATCCGCCAGGTCCGCTTTATTCAGCATAACCAACCGACTTTTGCCTGCCAGGGCATGGTAAAGGCGATCATTGCGGCTCGTCCGGGGCAGGCGCGCATCCAGCACCTCTACCACCAGGTCGACCTGTTTTACATGCTCGAATACATGTTTGTCCTCTTTGTGCACAGTTCCGCCATCTCTCCGGGGACTCATGTCCCCGCTTCCAGGATCCGCGCGTCAAAGAGGGGCCAGAAAACCACCAGGGCCTTTCCTCTCACCTGCTCAATGGATATGGCTCCGACTTCACGATCCCGGCTGTCCATGCTGTTCTGGCGGTTATCTCCCAGAACAAAGAAGTGATCTTCGGGGATATCAACAGGGCCGAAATCACCCCCCGATGCATTGACAAGGTAGGGTTCGTCGCGCCGTTCATTGTTGATATAAAGGAAGCCTTCCCGGATTTCGATGGTATCGCCTTCCGTGGCAACGACCCGCTTGATGAAATCCCGCCGCGGCCGGGGCTGGTAATTAAAGACAATGATTTCTCCCTCTTGTGGCTCCCGGAAATAATAGACTGCTTTATTCACCACCAGGCGTTCGTTATGCTGCAGCGTCGGATACATGGATGTTCCGTCCACAAGGAAGGTTTCGAAAAAAAACATGCGGATGACGATGGCGATGACCACCGCCAGGACGATGGAACGAACCCATTCGCCCACTTCTTTTTTCACCTTTTGTTGACGGGATTGCTCCTCAAATAAATCATGCTCCATAAATTAAGCCCCATTTTCTCCTGGGTGAAGACACTCCCCGGTTCTCTGTTCTGCCTCTCCAGGTGAAGCGCCGCCGTTACCTGGGGGGTATTTGCTTCATTTCTTTAATCCGGGCGGCTTTACCCCTTAACTGTCTCAGGTAGTAGAGCTTTGAGCGCCGCACGTGTCCTCGTCGCGCCACCTGGATCTGGTGAATCTTGGGAGAATGGAGGGGGAAAACCCGCTCCACGCCAACACCGTACGAGACGCGGCGGACCGTAAATGATTCCCCCACGCCTCCGCCTTTTCGCTTGATAACCACACCTTCAAAGACCTGGATCCGTTCCCGGTTGCCTTCCACGACCTTGAAATGAACTTTCACGGTATCGCCCACAGAAAAGGAGGGAACGTCACTTTTCATGTATTCATTTTCAAC
The DNA here is from genome assembly GCA_003556225.1 of Syntrophomonadaceae bacterium. Lineage (GTDB taxonomy): Bacteria > Bacillota > Dethiobacteria > DTU022 > UBA8154 > SKMY01. Next base: position 8,688 of record PWRN01000043.1, on the reverse strand, counting down.
CTGTTTGATTAAATCCATCTCGCTGCAGCTCCTTTCGGTTCTTTACGCCTATTCTTTGTCATTTTTCATCCTGCCCTCCCAACAGGTCGGGCCGGCGTTCCCGGGTTTTTTGGAGTGCCCGCTGTTCTCTCCACCGGCGGATTCTTTCATGGTCCCCCGAGAGAAGAATCTCCGGCACACCCATGCCCCTGTATTCCCGGGGACGGGTATACTGGGGGTATTCCAGCAAGCCCCTGGAGAACGATTCTTCTTCCAGGGAAGAAACCCTCAGGGCGCCGGGAACCAGGCGAACCAAGCTGTCAACCACGACCATGGCCGCCAGCTCTCCCCCGGTCAAAACATAGTCACCGATGGAAATCTCCTCATCGGCCAGGTAGAGACGCACCCGTTCATCGACGCCTTCATAATGTCCGCAGAGGATAACCAGGTGATCGATCCTGCTCAGTTCCCGCACCTTTGCTTGCGTCAAGGTGCTTCCCTGGGGCGACATTAAGAGGACCCTGCTTTCCATCGCACCTGTTTTTCCCTGGCGCACGGCCTCAACGGCCTCGAAAAACGGTTCGGGCTTCATCACCATCCCGGGGCCTCCACCGAAAGGACAGTCGTCAACCTGCCTGTGCCTGTCGGCGGTATAATCCCTTAAATCATGGATTCGGATGGTCACGAGTCCTTTTCCTACCGTGCGTTTAATCATGCTCTCCCCAAAAACACTTTGAAACATTTCCGGGAAAGCCGAAACGATATCGATTAGCACGCTCCTGCACACCTTCATCCCGTTGTATGGAAAAAACCAGGTCACCTGGAAGATTTAATCCAGGAGGCCGGGCAGCGGTTCGATGACCATCTTATTTTCCGCCGGGTTAATTTCTTTCACGACTTTTTCCAGGGCCGGGATCAGGACTTCGGTGTGGCGAACCTCGTTCACAACCCGGTAAACGTCATTCCCGCCCGGCTGCAGGATCTCCCGCACCCTGCCCAGGTAGCACCCTTCCACGGTATAAACCTCCAGGCCGATAATCTCGTCGAAATAATACCGCCCCGCGGGCAGAGGCAGCCTCTCGGAAGCGTCTATCTTGACCAGGGAATTCTTCAGCCGGCTGGCTTCCTGGCGGGTGTGGCAGTCTGCAAGCTGCAAAAGCCACATCTGCTTGTGGATCCGTGCCCGGCGCACATGCATATATGCATCGCCGGCGGCCCCTTCAATTTTTACTTTTTCCAGCAGGTAACAGCGTTCCAGTTGATCAGAGTACGGCAGCACTTTCACTTCCCCATGCACGCCAAAAGGGGCAAGGATCTTGCCGATGGTGACCATTTGAGAAGCCATGGACGCTGCTCCTTATTCGACGATTTCCACCAATACCCGCTTGTTTTCTTTGAGTGCCGCCGCATTGACCACCGTTCGTATCGCCTTGGCAATCCGGCCCTGCTTACCGATGACTTTTCCCATATCCTCCACGGCAACCCGGAGTTCCAGGACAATGGCACGCTCGTCCTCGATTTCCCGTACTTCGACTTGTTCCGGGTGATCCACGAGGGCTTTTGCCAGGTGTTCAACCAGTTCCTTCACCTGCAACCACGCTCCCGGTCTTTATTTGTTTTCAAGATTCTCCGCCTGCGCAAGCAAACTTTTTACTGTTTCAGAGGGTTGCGCGCCCTGGGAAAGCCATTTTTCCGCTTTTTCCCGATCAATCTTGATCGTTTTGGGATCGGTCGTGGGGTTGTAGTAGCCGATCTCTTCGATAAAACGCCCATCCCTGGGAGATCTTGAATCGGCGACAACGACGCGGTAGAAAGGCCTTTTTTTCGCTCCCATTCTTTTCAATCGAATTCGCACTGACACCTGCCATCCACCTCCTGTGTGTTCAGACTAAAAGGGGAATAACCCTTTCTTTTTCTTGCCTTTCCCTTTTTCCAGGGAACCAACCTGCTTCATCAATTTTTTCATCTGCTCAAACTGCTTAATAATGCGGTTCACATCCTGGACCGAGGTCCCGCTCCCCCGGGCAATACGCTGGCGACGGCTGCTGTTTAAAACTTCGGGCCTCTGCCGCTCTTCGCGGGTCATGGATTTAATAATTGCTTCCACCCGGGCCAGCTGTTTTTCATCGAGGGAGAGGCTTCCCAGGCCTTTGCTTGCTTTATTTAAACCCGGGATCATTTCGACCAGGTTTTCCAGGGGGCCCATTTGTTTCACCTGCTGAAGCTGATCCAAAAAGTCCTCGAAGGTCAGGGATTGGCTGCGCATCTTTTTTTCCAATTCCCGGCTCTTTTCTTCATCCATGACCCCCTGGGCCTTTTCAATCAAGGTGAGCATATCGCCCATGCCCAGGATGCGGGAAGCCATGCGATCGGGATAAAAGGGCTCAAAAGCGTCCAGCTTTTCACCCGTCCCCGCGAACTTGATGGGGCAGTCGGACACCGCCCTGACAGACAGGGCAGCGCCCCCTCTCGTGTCGCCATCCAGCTTGGTTAAAATGACCCCGGTTAAGCCCAGCTGTTCATGAAATGATTTGGCGACATTGACGGCATCCTGTCCGGTCATGGCATCCACAACGAGTAAGATCTCCAGCGGGCGAAAGTCCTGTTTCAGCTCTTCCAGTTCTCGCATGAGTTCTTCATTGATATGAAGCCGACCCGCGGTATCGATGACCAGGTAATCATGGCCCCCGCTTCTCGCCTGCTGAAACGCTTCGGCGACGATGGTCCTGGGTGCCTCTTTCCCCTTGCTGAACACGGGCACTTCAGTGTCCTTGCCCAGGACATGGAGCTGGTCAACGGCGGCCGGCCGATAGATATCCGCCGCCACCAGGAGAGGCCGGTGGGCCTTTTTTTTCAAATGCAGGGCCAGCTTGGCCGCGGTCGTCGTTTTACCGGAGCCCTGCAGCCCCACGAGCATCACCGCCTGGGGAGGGTTCTCCGGTTGGGCCAACTTGCTCTGGCTTTCCCCCATGAGCTTGACCAGTTCTTCATGCACGATTTTGATCACCTGTTGGCCGGGGGTCAAGCTTTTTAAGACCTCGGCCCCCACGGCCCGCTCCGTCAGCGATGATGTCAAGTTCTTGACAACCTTGTAATTGACGTCCGCTTCCAGCAGCGCCATCCTGACTTCACGCAGGGCCGCGTTCACATCTTTCTCGGTCAGTTTGCCCTTCTTTTTCAGTTTGTCAAATGTTTCCTGCAGCTTCTCGGAAAGACCGCTAAAAATCAATCTGCTCAACCCGGAAGATCGGGATTCCCTCCTTCATGTTCATAATCATGCCTGTTCCAAACCCGCTCCCTTACTATTTATACACGATCAAGGGCATAAAGTAAAGAGCCGGTCGGCTTTTCCTTTACGTGAGCAACGCGTCGGCGAAAGCGAGAGGATTAAAGGGATGCAAATCTTCTTTTCTCTCGCCCGTACCTACGAGTTTGACGGGAATACCCGTCATATCTTTCACAGCGATCACGATCCCCCCGCGTGCGGTACCGTCCAACTTGGTCAGAACGATACCCGTAAGGGGAACCGCCTCGTGGAAAATCCTGGCCTGGGCAATCCCGTTGTGCCCCGTGGTGGCATCGAGCACCAACAATGTTTCATGGGGAGCGCCGGGCAAGACCTTGCCAATGGTCCGGTTCATTTTTTTGATTTCATCGAGCAGGTTGGACTTGGTGTGCAGCCTCCCCGCCGTATCGCAAAGGAGCAGGTCGGACTTCCTGGCCACGGCAGCGTTCACCGCGTCATAAATCACCGCTGAAGGATCTCCCCCGGGATGGTGCTTAATCAGGTCAACGCCGGTCGCGAGGGACCATTGGCTGAGCTGGTCAATGGCCGCAGCGCGAAAGGTATCGCCGGCTGCCAGCAGCACCTTTTTGTTTTTCTGTGTATAATGGTGCGCCATCTTGGCGATGGTGGTTGTCTTCCCGACCCCATTTACACCGAGGATCAGGTAAACACACGGAGGCGTCTCGGGAAAATGCAGTTCGCTACTGCCACCTTCCTGCAGCAGTTCCACCAGCAGCCCCTTTAATTCCTCGCGGGCGGCAGCGCCTTCTTTAATTTTTTTCTCCTGGATCCGCTGCCGCAGCTCTTCGATCAGCTTCAGGGATGTGGTGACACCGACGTCGGCCGAGATCAAGACCTCTTCCAGCTCATCGAAAAAATCCGGGGTGATTTCCGTCTTTTTGAAGAGGTGATCCAGCCTGCCCTTGAAGGCTTCTCTCGTTTTATGGAGCCCCTTCTTAAATTGTTCCAGCATGAGTCGTCTGTCTCCTTATCCAGCTTTTTGCGATACATGGAGCGAAATGACCTTGGACACGCCCTGCTCTTCCATGGTCACGCCGTATAAAACATTCGCTTCTTCCATGGTTCTTCTCTTGTGGGTGATCACAACGAACTGGGTCTTTTCCGTATGGGCTCGTAGAAAATCCAGGAACCGGGCCAGGTTGTTCTCATCCAGGGAGGAATCGATCTCATCCAGGACACAAAAAGGTACCGGTTTATACTTCAGCAAGGCAAAGAGCAGGGCGATGGCGGTTAACGCTTTCTCCCCTCCCGACAGCAGGGAGAGGGTCTGCAGTTTTTTACCCGGGGGTTGGGCCACGATCTCGATGCCCGATTCCAGGACATGATCTGGATCCGTTAACCTCAAGAGTGCCTGGCCGCCGCCGAAAAGATGTTGAAAACTGTCCTGGAAGTGCATTTCGATGGCGCGGAGCGCTTCCAAAAAACGTTTTTCCATGTGCCGGTCCAGTTCGCTTAAGACACTCCGGACCCCTTTTTCTCCTTCCACCAGGTCTTTGCGCTGCTCCTGCAAAAACCGTGTCCGCTGCTGCAGCCTTTCAAACTCATCGATGACACGAAGGTCCACTTCTCCTTTTGCGGCCAGTTCCTCTTCCAGGCGCTGTTTTTCCTGGATCAAGGCTTCTTCACTGCCCTCGTCTTTATCCTCTTCCCAGGAGAGAGCGCGGGTATCCAGCTGGTATTTTTCCAGGAGCTGTTCGCCCAAGTAACGGCTGGCTTCCCTGTAGCGCACCCCTTCGAGTTCACCCTGCTGGGTCCGCTTTTGCAAACGTTCCAGGGAGCGCTTTTCTTTCTCCAGCCGCGCTTCCGTATCTGCCGCTTCCAACTCCATTGTCCGCCTTGCTGTCTCCAGCCTGTCCACCTCTTGATCCAGAAGGGCGCCTTGCTCTTTTTCTACTGCTATTTGCTGGAGCAGCGTCCTTTCCTTTTCCTGGCTCTGGTTCAGCTCTGTTTGCAAACGCTCGCTCTCCTGTTGGAGGGAATTTGCCAGTTCCTGGAGATGCTCCTGCTCTTCCCGCTGCTTCAGCAGGTTATGCTGCAGGGCGCTTTCTTTTTCCTGGCAGGCTGAAAATCTCACCCGCAGCTCGATCCGCTCTTCCTGGATTTTCTTGTGCTGGCTTTCTTCCCGCTGTGCCTGCCGGCCTAGTTCCTGGAGGCGATCCTGTAACTCCCGGACAGCTTCTTCCGCGGACTGCAGCGCCTCTTCCCGGGTATTCCTTGCCCGCTCCAGCGTTTCCCAGGCCCTGTCCAGTTCTTGCCGTTCTTCCTGCAGCACCGCCAGCTCTTCCTGCACCTTCTGCAGGTCATCTGCCAGGCGTGCAAGTTCATGGTCCTGCTGGGCCCGGGCAGAATCCAGGGCAGCTTGCTGCTGCCGGGCGGCATTTCTTTTTTCCTCCAGGTCTTGCATGCGTTCCTCGTGCTGCCTCAACTGTTCCATTTCGGCAGCTTCTCGTTCTTCAAGCCTCTTGATCTCCCGGGCAAGGGTTTCACGCTCTCGCTTCCTGGCCAGGAAACTCCCGGCCTGCCGGGATGAACTGCCGCCGGAAATTGCCCCTCCGGGCGTAATCATTTCCCCCTCCAGGGTGACGATTTTCCACCCGGCCGCGGCCTGTCGTGCTGCTTTGACGGCAAGCTCCAGGTCCCTGGCCACCAGGGTTCCCCCCAGCAGGTAGTCAACGGCTTTTTGATAGGGTGCCGGTGCATCAACCAGCTGGCTGGCCCGCTCAATCACCCCTTCCAGGGGCCTGGAGGGCAGTTCTTTTTTTGCTGGCCTCAACCTGCTCAGGGGCAAAAAGGTTGCCCTGCCGGCCTGCTTGGACTTCAAGTATTCAATGGCCTGCCTGGCCCTGTTTTCGTCAGCGACCACGATAAATTGACCGGAGGTCCCCAGGGCGGTTTCAATGGCTTTATCATACTGGGGCAGCACCTGGATCAGCTGAATAAACGGTCCATAGATTCCTTCAACGGTCGTAGCCCCCTGGGCCCACTGCATCACGGCCTTCACGCCGTGCTGAAAATAACTGAAGTCTTCATCACTTTCCTTGAGATACTTGTACCGGGCCTTTTTGTTTTCCATTTCGCGGTGCAGGTCGTGGACGAGCTGCCGCTTCTTCCCCACAGTGGCCTGGACTTTCTCAACCGAGCTGTCCAGGTGCTGCCCGTGTTGCTCCAGTGTGGCCCTTTCTTCCTGCAGCCGTTTCCTGGCTGCAAGTCCGGCCGTTTTTTGCCCCTGCAGACTTCGGAGACGCTGCTCTTTTTCCTCGATCCCGTGGGCGACCGCTGTTCGTTTTTGCCGGTTTTCCCGGGCTCTTTGCCGGTCGTCCTCTATTCTTTGTTTGCAGAGAGCAATTTCCTGGTTGTGTTCCGAGAGAGACGTGCGGGCTGCTTCCAGGAGCTCCAGGTGCTCTGCCTCCCGGGCCTTTTCCAACCGGGCAGTTAAGAAATCTACCCGCTTACTTAACGCTTCCTGTTCTTCCTGGACCGCGAGCAGCTGCCCTTCATTCTCCCGGAGCGTATCGCCCAGGCCGGCCATCCGGCCCTGCACTTCCTCCAGGGATTCTTCCTTGTACGCCCGGAGTTCCCCGGCGTGCTTGATTTTTTCGCGCAGCAGGAAAACCTGGTTTTGCAGGGTGTCGATCTCTTCTTTATGTTTTTGGAAGTGTTCTCTCGCTTTTTCCAGGTCTTTGACCGCCGTGTGCCTTTCCCCCTGGAAGATTTCCAGCTTCGCGGTCAACTGCTGCATCAGTCGGTCCTTCTCCAGGGCCGTGTGGTTCATGCGCAGCACGTCTTTGTTGATTTTTTCATAGGCCTCTTGATGCTGCGCCCACTGCCTGACCAACAGCCGCTTTTCTACGGACTTTAGCTCAGCCAGCAATGTTTTCACCTGCCTGGCGCGGGCGGCTCTCTCTGCCAGGTGTTCCTGCTGGCCCTCGTACTCCGCGAGCAGGTCATCCACCCGCAGGAGATTACGATGCATTTCCTCCAGCCTGGCCCGGGCTTCTTTCTTGCGCTGCTTGTAGCGGTGGATCTCGGCCGCTTCTTCAAAGAGCGCGCGGTGTTCTTCCGGCCTGGCCGTGATCATCTGTTCAACCCGGCCCTGGCCGATGAGCGAATAAGTTTCCACACCGATTCCTGTGTCGATAAAGAGCTCGGTAATGTCTTTGAGGCGGCAGGGCTTTTTATTCAAAAAATATTCCCCTTCCCCCGAACGGTAGATGCGGCGAGAAACAGAAACCGTCTGGTATTCAAGAGGCAAATAGTGATGCGCTTCATCAAAAAGCACTGTAACATCTGCAAAGTTTAATGGCTTTCGCCGGGCGGTGCCGCTAAAGATCAACTCTTCCATGCGGTTCCCCCGCATCAGCTTCACGCTCTGCTCACCCAGGACCCAGCGAATGGAATCAACAAGGTTGCTTTTTCCACAGCCGTTGGGCCCAACGATCACCGTGATCCCCGAAGACAGTTGAATTTCTGTTTTTTCTGGAAAAGATTTGAAACCGGTTATTTCAATGCTCTTCAGTTTCACCGTTTCACCACCCAAAGATCTTGCCCTGGTAAGCGAGGACCCAGGGGTTCTCTAGCAGCAGCCTGCCGGGAACGGCAGGCTACTTATGTTTCATAATGGTCCCGAAACCATTTGCAAGCCAGGTTGGCAGCCGCTTGCTCTGCCTCTTTTTTACTCTTGCCTTTTCCGCGGCCAACGACGCGCTTGTTTAAGATGACCTCGGCTTCAAAAACCCTCTCGTGGGGTGGCCCCTTTTCAACCGCGATGCGGTACGCGGGCACCTTCCCCAGGTGGGACTGGCATAATTCCTGCAGTACCGTTTTATGATCGGAGAGGGGATACGCACCCTGCGTGACCTCTTCCAGGGCCCTGCCCAACAGCTGTACCAACAGCTCACGGGTTTTTTCATAACCCAGATCAATAAAAAGCGCCCCAAACAGCGCTTCCAATGCGTCTGCGAGCAGGGAGGTTTTCCTCGAACCCCCGCTCGAGAGTTCGCCTTTTCCCAGCTTCAAAAATGCGCCCAGGTTAAAGTCGCGAGCCATCTCGGCCAGGGCATGCTCATTCACGATGCAGTGGCGTATCTGTGTTAATCTTCCTTCAGGATACGCGGGAAAGCGTTGATAGAGGTAATCCGAGACAACGAGTTCCAGCACGGCGTCACCCAGGAATTCCAGCCGTTCGTTGCTCGCCCCCCACCCGGCTTCATGGGCATATGACGAATGGGTTAAGGCCTCTTCGTATAAAGCGTGATCCCGCGCGGGCCATTGTAATTTCTGCAGCAGCGTGGCGATGCCAGCTTCAGGCACGGTTTGACTCCCTGTTAAAGGTTTTCACCACCAGGCAGGCATTGGTGCCGCCGAAACCAAAGGAGTTGGAGACGGCAACATGGATATCCATG
>PWRN01000036.1 GCA_003556225.1 Syntrophomonadaceae bacterium | reverse complement strand
TGATCAAGGTCCATGACATGGGGGATCTTGCTGATTTCTGCAGCTTCCCGGGTCAAGGAGGCAATATCATGGCGAGAAATATACTCCAGGGCAAACTTCCGGCTGCCGCACATGAGCTGCTGCATTCCCTGGGCCAGTCGTTCATAATAGGTATAAAGCCCCAGGGCCCCGGGAGGCACCTGCTGAAAGAGTTCATCGCCCAATTCGGCCCGCAGGTCAGAAGCGGTCACGAAGATCTCTTCCACTTCGCGGCCAAACCGTTCCACGTAAACCGGTAGTTTTTGGTCATGGATGCGCTTGCCGATGGTTTTGCCCACCATGGCCGCGGCAATCGGTCCCCGGGCCATCCCGATCAGCTTGACAAAAGGTGCCCCGATGGCCAGCCCCTTAAATATTTGATCTTCAAAGGTAAATCCGCCGGCCAAAGCCACGTCCGGGACATATTCACCTTTTTGGGCCAGCCTGCTGCAGTACTGGTAGAGCAAAGAATGAAGCTCTACGGCGGGCACTCCCCATTCGTTCATCATGCGCCAGGGACTCATCCCTGTGCCGCCGCCGGCACCATCCACCGTCAGCAAATCGATCTTGGCCAGGGAGGCAAATTTCACCGCCCGGGCCAAGTCTGCAGGACGATAAGCCCCTGTTTTCAAGAAAACGTACTTGGCCCCGGCCCGCCGGAGATCCTCCACACTTTTCAAAAAGGATTCCAGTTCAACCATGCCGACCCGGGAATGCCGTTCGAACTCAGTAAAAGCCCCCCGATTAAAGGCTTCTGCGACCTTGGGATTTTCCGGGTCAGGGAGCACCACGTAACCCCGTTTTTTCAACATCCGGGCTTTTTCCAGGTTCTTAATTTTTACTTCTCCCCCAATGTCTTTTGCCCCCTGGCCCCATTTCAGCTCAACAACCTCAACCCCCAGCTGGTTGATGGCATATTCCTGCCCTCGCAGGCGGGTATCTTCTACGTTGGCCTGCACCACGATGGCGCCGTATCCGTCCCGCTGCCAATCCTGGAAAAGCTTGACACGGCGGTCCAAATCCGCGGTGCTGACAACGCAGCCATCCTGGATCTCCGCTTCTTCGTCCATGCCACAGACGTTTTCCCCGATGGTCAGGATGGTTCCGGTCAAGGCCGCCCCAACAGCCAACCCCTCCCAGTTGTTTTTGGCCACATCGGTAGAGCCGATTCCCGGGATCACGAAGGGAAGCTTGAGTTTGATCCCTTCTCCCTGTCCTATCCGGGTCTCCAGGTTCACGTTGGGAAAGATGGCCTGGTCACTGTCAGGCTCAATTCCCACGGCTCCCACGGCGGTGCCCATGATGGAAAAATGCGAGTAATCCACGGGATACTGTTTTTCAGAAGCCGTTGTGATCAGCCCAAAAGGCTGGGGATAAAGGGTTTCATGGCCCCGATAAGCCGATTTTCCAATTTCACACATTCCCACACAGCCGTCTACACAGGTCACACACATCCCGCTGAAAGGGCTGACGGATCCTTCCGTGCGGTTTTTGGTCAGTGTAGCGGCCGATGCATTCAGTCGGGTTAACGTCATGTTCTTTAACTCCCTCCGTTTGTTCTTTGGATCCAGCTTGAGATTTCCTCCTAAATATTCGGAACTAGCGGTTTAAAGAAAAGATTAAAGCCGAATTACTTCATGCTGAAAAGCAGAAATAAGGTTCCTGCCCACAGGAACTCCTGCTTTAAGCCATTTTTATGATCCTTCTTTTCTTTGGGAACACCCTTTCCGCGGTTCGTGACCCTGCTCACAAGCCACGCAGGGATCCATGTAGCACATGGCATCTTCGAACTCCTCCAGGCACGGCGGCTCCAGGTTCAAGCAGGCATTGCAAACCGCATCTTTTTCCTGCGGTCCCTGGCAGCGAGCCTGGCAAACGGGGCAGATGTACATGCAGGCGCCACAGTGCCGACAATCCTCCGATTTCTTGTCAAAAAACGTGCTGATGCGCAGCTCATGGCCCCGGCCGATAAATTCAATGGCCTTGGCCTGCATTTGTTCTTCACATATCCGCACGCAGAGGCCGCAGAGGATACAATCATCATGTTTTTGCTTAAAACGCACCCGCGTAACATGGTGCTTGGAAGCCAGGTCCTGGATGGTTTTGGATGAAGGACATGTGGCCAGGTACATCTCGATAAGAAGTTTGCGCGCGTTGATCACCCGTTTAGAATGGGTGCGAATTTCCAGGCCCTTCTGGGCCGGGAATGTGCAGGCGGAAACCAGGCGGGAGCGGTCGGGCGAGCCGATCTCCACCAGGCAGAGCCGGCAAGCCCCGATAGGGCTCAACCCTGCATCGTAACAGAGGGTGGGAATTTCAATACCGTAAAAATTGGCCGCTTCCAGCAATGTTGTGCCCGGTTCAACCTGAATCTCAAGTCCGTTCAATGTCATTTCCAGCATAAACGTACCTCCCTCGAGCAGTTAGCATTTCAACACAGCATCAAAGGTACACGTATCCAGGCATATCCCACATTTGCTGCAGCGCTCGGGATCAATTTCGTGAATTTCCTTTTTCTCACCGCTGATGGCTTCTTCCGGGCATTTCTTCTTGCACACCCCGCAACCGGTACACTTTTCCAGATCAATGGAAAAGTGAATCAGCGCCTTGCAAACACCGGCGGGACACTTTTTATCTTTGATATGCGCCCGGTATTCTTCCTCGAAGTATTGCAGGGTAGACAACACCGGGTTGGCCGACGTTTGGCCCAGGCCGCACAGCGTGGAATCCTTCACCACAACGGACAGCTCACGCAGCAGGTCAATGTGCCCGGGTGTGCCCAGTCCATGGACAATATCATCGATGATCTCCAGCAAGCGGTTGATCCCCTCGCGGCAGGAAAAACATTTTCCGCAGGACTCGTCCTGCAAAAAACGCAGGAAGTAGCGGGCCACATCGACCATGCAGGTTTCATCATCCATGACGATCATCCCGCCCGAACCCATCATGGAACCCACGGCATTGAGTTCTTCAAAATCCGTGGGGGTATCCAGCAAATGTTCCGGAAGGCATCCTCCTGAAGGCCCTCCCGTCTGGACGGCTTTAAAGCTGCGCCCTCCTTTGATGCCCCCTCCGATATCTTCGATAATTTCTCTAATGGTTATACCCAGGGGAACTTCCACCAGGCCCGTATTGACCACCTTGCCCACCAGGGAAAAGATCTTGGTTCCCCGGGATTTGTCCGTGCCCGTGCGGCGGTACTCCTCCCCTTCCCGCAGGATCACCGGGATATTCGCCAGTGATTCCACGTTGTTCACCACCGTGGGACGCCCCCAGAGTCCTCGCTGCGCCAGGCGAGGTGGTTTTTGACGGGGTTCTCCAGCCCTTCCTTCAATCGAAGCGATGAGAGCGGAAGTCTCTCCAGAAACAAAAGCACCCGCTCCGATGCTGATAGAAACCTGAAAATCAAAGCCCGAACCGAAGATGTTCTCACCCAGCAGGCCTAATTCTTCCGCTTGATGGAGCGCATGCTTTATTTTCACAACCGCCGTGGGATATTCAGCCCGCACATAGATCATCCCTTCCCGGGCACCCACGGCAAAACCACCGATGATCAGTCCCTCCAACACGGAATGGGGATTTCCTTCCAGCAAACTCCTGTCCATAAAGGCACCGGGATCGCCTTCATCGGCATTGCAGATGATGTACTTCCGATCGGAAACCGCATCGTAACACTCTTTCCATTTATCACCGGCAGAGAAACCTGCCCCACCTCTTCCCCGCAGCTTGGAGAATTTCACCTCGTCGATGATCTCCAGTGGAGTCATTTCCGTCAGCGCCCTGGCGGTCGCGCTGTAGCCCCCCAGGGCCAGGTAATCTTCAATGCTGTTGGGATCGATTTTCAGATTGTTGCCCATCAGCAATCGTTTCTGCTTTTGATAAAAAGGAATCTCGTTCATGTAGGTATAAGTTTCTCCGGACAGGACATCTTGATATAGGAGCCGGGGAATAATCTCCCCCCTGGTCACGGTTTTGTCTATAATCTCTTCTACGTCCTCTTCCTGCACCTTCTGGTAAAAGATCTGTTCCGGGCAAATAATGACCACGGGGCCGCTTTCACAGAGTCCCAGGCACCCTGTAAATTTCATGCCTACCTGCCCGGCCAGTCCTTTTTGCTCCAGGCAATCCCGGAAAACATCTTTTACGGACTTTGAACCCCAGGCCGAACAACCCGTATCACCGCAAACAGCGATGTACCTGTTGTTGCTGGACGCTCTCTGCTGAAGGGTTTCCTGGAGGCGGAATAAATCTGCCGCTGTGTTTATTCTTGATTGTAAAGAAGGCATCAAGATTTCTCCTTTGATCCAACAGCAACACTGGAACAATGGCAATGACTGCTCTCCTTGTCCTGGCATGTCGATTTTCTAACACCGTTAAAAAGTGCCCCGATCTGAGCAGGCGTCATATTGGCATGGTACTGCTCATCCACCACAACCAGGGGTGCCAGGGCACACGCCCCCAGGCAGTTAACCGCTTCCAGGGAATATTCACCGTCTTCTGTCGTTTCCCCCGGTTGAATGCCCAGCACGCGAGAGATCTCTTCCGTTACTTTTTCACTGCCGCGAACGTGGCAAGCCGTTCCCGTGCAGGTTAATATTTTGTGTTTCCCTTTGGGCGTTAAGCTGAATAAGCTGTAGAAAGTAGCCACCCTGTAAAGATCAACCAGGGGGATATTTTTCTCTTTGGCTAACTCCCTTAATACATTTTCGGGGAGGTAATTGTAGGTCTCCTGGATCTGGTGCAGCATAGTCACAAGGGAATGGTTGTTTGACGCATTGTTGTTATTTTGTTCTTTTGAAGCCTTTTGCTCCTGCAATTGCCTCATGATGAACCCTCCAAATAAGTTTATTGTGGGGAAATAGATTTACATCCCAGCAATAAAGAGATTTCCCGCGCCGTATTCATCACGGCCGCGGCCAGTTCTCCTTTCAAACAAACGAGGGAAATACGGTTGCTGGGTCCTGAAATGCCAATGGCAGCAGCTGCCTTGCCCGTGTGATCAAAGATAGGGGCGGCAACACAGCGAATACCTTCTTCCGTCTCTTCCACATCCAGGGCATATCCCTGCTTCTTCACATTTTTCAACTCATACCTTAAGAGGCCCGGCGATACGATCGTGTTATCCGTGTATTGCTCCAAATTATAATTTTTGAAATACCTTTCCAATTCCTTTTCCTGGAAATTGGACAAAAGGACTTTTCCTGCAGCGCTGCAGTGAGAAGGACATCGGCTTCCCAGCCGGGCAATGCTCTTGACCATTTTTTCCGATTCGACCTGGTCAATGTAAATCACATCCCAGTTGTCCAAAATGGCCAGGTTTGCCGTTTCCTGGTAATGCTCCACCAGGTCATTTAAATAAGCCCGGGCTACCGTCCTAATATCCAGGGTATACAGCGCCGTATTCCCGATGCTAAAGGTTTTAATCCCCAGTTTGTATTTGCCGCTATGAGGGTCCTGCTGGGCAAAACCACGCATGATCAGCGTCTTTAAGAGCCGATGGGTTGTGCTGTTCTTTAAGTGGAGCTGACCGCTGATTTCGCTCAGGCTCATGGGATGGCCCCACTCGGCCAGCGTTTCCAAAATCCGCAAGGTTCTTTCCACCGATTGAACCGGCTTTTCCTTGGTATGGTTTTTCGTCATTTCCACCACAGCGAACCAACCCTTTCTTCTCTACTCGGGACAAAACCAGCCGCCATGATTGGACTATGCCTTACCGCATTGTGAAATTAATTTCTAATTTGTTTTTTTATTTTATTATAAAGGCGTAAATGAGCGGTGTCAAGGAAATCAATTCCGTATCGTGGAATATTTTTTGTTTTTTTAAAATAATTCCCCGATCATTTCCTCGCCATCATGATTGCCTTGCCTGGAGCGTACATGAAAAAACCGGGTGTGCTGCTAACAGCACACCCGGCAACCTGTTTACTGCATCATTAGCCTTGATCCAAACAGAAAACAATGATAAATCTTGGTGCTTAAGCTTGCTCAGGAATAAACCCTTATCTCCCTGCTTGCCCCAAAACTAGACCCACCCGCGAAGTTTAACCGCATCAGCTACCCGTTTGAGGGCAACAATATAGGCAGCCCGGCGCATATTCACCTGGTACTTGAGGGAAACATCCAGGACCGTATCATATGCCTTGGTCATTTTGCGGTCCAGGCGTGCATGAATTTCTTCTTCTTCCCAGTAGAGCAAGTTATAGTTCTGCACCATTTCAAAGTATGAAACCGTCACACCGCCGGCATTGCATAAAAAATCAGGAAGAACATGCACCCCTCTTTCATAGAGTATCTCGTCGGCTTCAGGCGTCGTCGGGCCGTTGGAAAACTCGGCAATAATAGAGGCTTTGATCGATGGTGCATTCTTTTCCGTGATCGCATTTTCCAGGGCGCAGGGAAAAAGCACATCGACATCGAGTTCAAAGAGAGCATCGCTGGAAATACTTTGTGTTCCAGGATAACCCACCACAGAGCCGTTTTTGGCTTTATATGCATGCACTTTCTGCGGATCCAGCCCGCGTGCATTCAAGATTGCGCCCGAGCTATCGCTGATCGCGACAATCTTGCATCCCAGCAGTTCAACAGCCAGTTGTGCTGCATGGTACCCGGCATTTCCATAACCCTGGACGGCCACAGTGGCCCCCTGGAGGTTCATACCGCGTATCCCGGCCGCTTCCCGCAGGACAAAGATTCCGCCTCTAGCCGTGGCATCTCCTCGCCCGAGGGAACCGCCGATCAACGGGGGCTTACCGGTAATCACACCGAACTGATTGCGACCGACGATCTTGGAATATTCATCCATCATCCAGGCCATGACCTGGGGATTGGTATAAACATCGGGGGCCGGAATATCCTTTTCCGGGCCGATAAATTCCCATAACTGGGCAACATATCCCCGGCTCAGCCGTTCAAGTTCTCCCTGGGACATCTCCTTGGGGTTGCACACAACCCCACCCTTACCGCCGCCCAGCGGCAGATTGAGCAGTGAACACTTCCAGGTCATCCAGGCGGCAAGAGCCCGCACCGTGTCAATGGTTTCATGGGGATGGAAACGAATTCCCCCCTTGGCCGGACCCAGAACATCATTATGTATCACCCGGAAACCCTGAAATACTTTCGTGGAACCATCGTCCATCCGGACAGGAATATTGATATGGATCTCGCGCCGGGGGACCCGGAGTATTTGATGGATTCCGGGATCCAATTCCAGGTAAAGGGCACACTTATCACACTGCTTTTGTGCGATTGTAAAAGGGTTCTGCTGCTCCAGCAGGTCCAATGGTTGTGATTTCATCTCCTTGACATCCAAATTTTTACACCTCCGGATTTCTTTTTGCCGATGATGAATTGCCGGGTATTTCATTGGTCGAAAATTGTTTCACCATATGGAATATAGAATTATTGTTATTATAATTTAGGTAGTCAACCGTGTCAATGACTTCTTCTGACAGCGCCTTATTCTGATAGAAAAACAAGACAATAAGACACAGGGTTTACCCGGGGCCATCAGGTTTTCGCGCATTCTCGTCCTGCATACATCGACAAAATAATAGCCGGCCTGTAAGCCGGCAGGTTTGACGTCTCAATAACCGATCATTATTGTCATGAGTGCAGTTATTCATATTTGAAGTTCTTAAAAACGCGAACCATTTATTGAATCAGGTGTTCTTCATTAAAGCCCATTTTATGTGAAACTTTCGAGGCAATCTCTTTAACAACATCAACCAGCTCGTGTTTCATGTAGTACGTGGTAATGCGGTTGCTGGGGCCGGAGATGCTAATGGAGGCAATGACCCTGTCTTCGTGGTTAAAAATGGGCGCAGCCACGCAGCGAACATGTTCTTCCCGCTCTCCCCAATCCAGGGCATAACCTTCCTGCCGAATGCGAGCAAGTTCCTTCTTTAACTGTGCGGGGTCCGTAATCGTTTCATTGGTAAACTTGGGCATCTCAATCTTTTCCAGAATTTAATCGATCTTTTCCTCGGGCAAAAAAGCCAGCATGGACTTTCCGGAGGCCGTGCAGTGAATATGGCCCCGGTTGCCGGCCTGGGCCAGCATCTTGACAATGACCAGGTTCTTGGATTCCACCTGATCGATATAAACAACTTCCGCGTCATCTAAAATTGCCAGGTTAGCCGTTTCATTACACCGTTCAACCAGTTCCTCCAGGTACGGCCGGGCCACGATGCGAATATCCGCAAAGTAAAGGACTGCGTTTCCAATTTCCAAAAGCTTTAAGCCCAGGCGGTATTTATTGTCATCGGGATCCTGCTCGACATATCCGCGGTGCGTAAATGTAGTCAGCAGGCGGTGGACCGTGCTGATTTTTAGCCCAACCTTTTCAGAGAGTTCCGTGACCGTAATCGGAGCACCTTCATTGGCCATTACTTCCAGGATATTCAGCGCCCTTTCCAGCGACTGAACATACTTCCCTTCCTTTTCCTTGGTTTCTTCCAGTTTCATGCTTTAAGCTCCTCTATGCCTGGCTTGAAAATCATTCATGCCGTGCGAAAATGCATTTCATTCAATCCATCTCATTTTAATCAATTATGGGATAGCTTGTCAAGAGAAGGAAGAGGCCGCTGGAAAAATCAGCAAAATATTTTGCCCTGCTTTGCAGGTTTTGTGATAAAATAAGAGGAAAAGTCGCCGGGGTATCACCCGCTTCGCCTTGTTCCATCCACTACACTTTCGTAAGGCAGGCCAATCGTCCCATGGATATGCAACATTTCGAAACGCTGTACCATGAACATTATAAAAAAATTTTCCGCACGGCTTACCTGGTTACAGGAGACTACCAGCTGGCAGAAGATGCCACCCAGGAAGCCTTCTTGAAAGCTTTCTCCAGGATGGAAACCCTGCGCGATCAGGATAAGTTCGCTTCCTGGGTGAGTGTCATTGCAGCCAATTACAGTGTTGACCTGCTACGCAAAAACAAAAAACTGCTCTTCACGGAAAAAACAGATATTCAAGCGGATCATTCCCAGGAATCATCCCCACACGATTTCTGGGAAAAAAAAGAAAACTTGCAAGAAGTTCGTGAGGCCCTGCAGCAGCTGGAACCTGATGAACGAATGCTTATCGTGCTAAAATATTTCAATGAACTTAGCATTAAAGAAATTGCTTCCTTGCATACAGTGTCCCCCGGCACCATCAAATCGCGGTTGTTTCGAGCCCGGGAAAAATTACGCGTTTTGCTGCAACCTTCACCAGACCAGAAACGTCATATGGGTAAAGCCTGACTGTCCTGTCCTGGTTACAAAGTCGGTGTGACCGGGATTACTACAGAATAGAGGAGCATTCCTCATGAAAAGACGCGATGCAAAAGACCTGGATCAATTACTGAAAACCTTTTTTCAGCAGGAAAGTGAAGCGTTAACGCCTCCTTCCAGCATGAAAGGGTGGGCCGAACTGAGGACGCGGTTGGAAAACCAGGAAAGCCCGGCCCTGTCGGGGGAATTAACTAAATCCCTCGAGGAAAAAGAACGTTCCTTGATCAAGCGAGGATACGGATTATTCAGGCAACACAAAGCGTTAACCTCTCTGGCAGCGGCTTGCTTATTGGTAGCCATCTACTTTGCCGGCTTGCCACCTGTGGACACGCTGAAACAGTCGTTCCAAGGTGTCACCAACAGCTCTGAAGCAGACGAGGCCTATTTCCGCGTGGAGACTTCAGGAGAACGAATGGAAGCAGAAACACCCCTACCGCAGGACACCCCGGATCCGGGCGGAGACCCGGAGCAAGAAGTCATTCTGGCGGATATTCCACCGACGGAAGAAATTCCCGCCCTGGAAGTTGAAGTGGACACAGCCGAAGTCCCGGGTGAAGCGAAAGACCCCAAGGAGAAAACCCCGGAACAGCCTTCCGAGGAAACGCTTGCCCGGGATAGCCAACTAGACGAAGAGATGGATATGGCAATGGAAGCCACGAGCAGCCTTGGATTTTCCGAGCACTCTGACTTTATCAACAGTTTAAAGGGGTTGTCGGCAACCCTCATTGTCGACGAGATTTGGTATTTCCAGGAAGCGCCCCCGGGCTTCGTCTTTGCCAATGCCGTCATATCCCGTTCTGACACCGCGCTGCATGCCGTGACGCAATCCTTTTCCAGTTCTGACGGGGAGCGGAGGCTTTCCATCAACCAGAGCTTTTTCCTCTCCGCAGCAGAAGCTGGCGCGGCTTATTACTCCCTGGACGAGCTGGCTGTACCCGTGCAGGTGGGACCGTATGAAGGATCCCTTTTCCGACAACAAGGGATAAATACGATCACCTGGCTGCAGGAAAAATCGGTGGTGAGCCTTTCCGGTCAGCTGGAAGATGGGCAATTATTCGAGGTCATCGAAGCCCTGGAATCGATTTCGGCCTCTTCCCAGTCTTGAAAAATTTAGATGGTTAGATTTGGATGTGGATACAGAAGGTTTGTTCAAAAAACAGGGATTGCCGTGTTCATGGCAATCCCTGTCCTGGTTTTCGATCTCAATCATGAAGGAATTTATAACTAAGAAGTTTACGGCTCCAACCGGGTCGGAAGCGGTGGATAAAACTCGCTTTTATATCCCTGGTAGGCAAACAACAGGTGAGAAGGCAGGCTGTATTCATCTAAAGCTATCGACACAAGGTCGAATGGTCGGGTAAACGCAGGGAACGTATATTGACCAGGTGAGGGCTCAATGTAGAGAACATCCACCAGGAAACCACCCTGCTCTCGTTCAATATTTCGGATGCGGACATCATACCCTCCTGACTCCTTCAAGCCAAAGGTGGCGAGGATATAGAGTTTGTCTTGAAATACCCGGACATCTACCCCGGGCTCGTTCCTACTGCTGTCTACCCAGGCTTCAACAATCCCGGGGACCTCCTCCATGCCGCTCAAAGACAGCCGTGTATAGGGAATAAAATGCTTTGAGGCGATTTCCACGGCTCGTTCTTCCCCGTTCCAGTGCACCGATAAATCCAGGCATCCTATTAAAAAACGCAGCGAAACCATGGTGCTGCCGTCAATCACCCGTGCCGGAGGGTCCATCTCCCTTCTGACCCCGTCAACTTCCGCATAGGAATCTTCCAGGTTTATGATGATGGTTTTTTCTTTGTGTTGAGCAACAACCTGGCTGCTTTCACGATCCCAGTGCACCTGCGCATTCATGGCTTCCAGGAAAGGGCGCACGGAAATGAGCACACGACCATCCACCAGCAGGGGGGGAACGCTAGATTGAATCTCGTTTTGGTTGTAATATATCTTCACGTCCAAGTCAGCAGCACTTTCTTCCGCCGCCGCAGCAGGCTCCAGCATAAAGGCAACGACCATGAAAACCAACCATAAAAACGCAACTGCTTTAATTCGTCCTGCAAGCACTTCGATTCTCCTCCATCATGACAATATTGGATTACCCGGATATTGCTCACTATGTATTTATAATAACGACATAACGCAAAAAAAGTTACTGGGCTTTCCAAGAAAACCAGCTTTCTTTTCAAAATAAACAGGGCTGCACGAAAATCACGCGCAGCCCAACCTGAAACTAAGTCCTGGAGCAAAAGTTTGTTCATCATGGCCGCCCAGCACCCAGCATGCCCGCCAGAAAAAACCCCCCACGCTTGTTTCGATCCGTTGTTCTATCGATTTACTTAAGATAAACAAAGTTTCGCTGAGACCTAATATTCCGGTGGCATGTTCAACAGTTGCGCGTAGGTGAATACAGGACCGTCCTTGCAGACGTATTTATCGCCGATATTACAGCGGCCGCATTTTCCCACACCGCACTTCATACGAAGTTCCAGGGTCGTCACGATCTGCTCCGGGGTAAAGCCGAGACGATCCAGGCCCTGCAGGACAAACTTGATCATAATCGGGGGTCCACAGGTCACGGCAATGCGATTTTCCGGGGAAAAGCAGATTTCCTCCACACACTGGGGCACAAATCCCACGCGGCCTTCCCATCCTTCCCACTCCGTATCTACGGTGAGATGAACTTCCGTGTCAGGCGCTTCAGGCCATATTTTAAAGATCTCGTCTTTTTGAATCATATCGTCCGGCGTGCGCGCCCCGTAGACGATGTCGATCTTACCAAACTCCTCCCGCTTATCCAGGCAGTAGTTGATCAGGGAACGCAGCGGAGCCAGGCCGATGCCCCCGCCAATAAAAAGAATGTCTTTCCCTTTGAACGACTCAAGGGGAAAGCCATTTCCATAAGGACCGCGAATGCCAATCTCGAAACCTTCTTCAACTTCATGCAGGAAATTTGTCACGCTGCCCGTTTTAACAATGGAAAATTCCATGTATTCTTCTTGGGTCGGTGATGAAGTAATAGAAAACAGCGCTTCGCCCACCGGTGGAACGGAAATCATGGCACACTGTCCGGGAATGTGTTCGAAAGGTTTGCTGCCGTCAGGCATGACCACGCGGTAGGTTTTAATCGTGGGTGTTTCCGCTTTGATCTTCACGATTTTCGCAACCTGGGGCAGCAAAGGGTTCAGTACAGTCATTACTCTACACCTCCTGCCGCTTTAATAACCTGGGTAATATCGATGCTGACCGGGCACTTGCGGACACAGCGACCGCATCCCACGCAGGCGTACACCTCGAAGTTAGAGGGGTAGTAGAGCAATTTGTGCATAAAACGCTGCCTGACCCGCTCTTTTTGTGTCGGTCGAGGGTTCTCTCCGTGAGCCATCAGGGTAAAATCCCCGAACATGCAGGAATCCCAGCAGCGGAAGCGCAGGCCTTCCTGCCCCTTACTGTAATCCTGCACATCGAAACAGTGACAGGTCGGACAAAGGTAGGTACACACACCGCAGCCCAGGCAGCGGCGGTAGATTTCATCCCAAATTTCGCTGTCAAACTTGTCCTCCAGGGCTTCTTTCACCCCCTGGACTTCCCAGCCGTGTTCCCTGACCACGGCGGCTTCCCGGGAAGCCGCATCCTGGCGCAGCTTTTCCACCGCCTGTGCGGCCCCGGAATCGGCTGCTTCCAGTAAATCATCCAGCTTCGCCGTCAAGGCCTGCCCTTTTTCGTTCCGGGGCTCCCAGAGCAAATACTCCCCCAGGTCCCAGGTAGAAATATCGGCATCGGGAGAAAACCCGGGTTCCAGGTCAAAAGAGGTGCAAAAACAAGTCTCTTCCGGTTCGTTACAGCCCAGGGAAATGATGGTCCCGTTGTCCCGGCGCTCCTTGTAAAGGGTGTCACAGGGTTCGTCTAAAAACAACTTATCGATGATGGCAATGCCGGCTACGTCACAGGGCCGGGCGCCAAAGACCACGTAGGGGCCGTCCACATCGAGGGGTTCTATCTCCAGCTTGCTGCCTTCCACGTGAAAACGCAGGTAGTTTTCCGACTGGGGAAAAACCAGGTGCTTGGGTGGAACCATCGTGTTGATCACATCCAGGTTAACCGCGGCACCCTCTTTCCACGGAGCAAAATTCACCACCCCGTCCTCCTCCACGGGAAGGTACAGGGCAGCCTCATCAGCCAGGCGTTCCCAGAGTGCCGGTAGTTTTTCCTTGTTAATTTTTTTCATTTATCCTCACACCCCCTTAGCTTTCCGTAAAGGCGGCCGGGTCATTGGTATTGTACGTGACCAGAGGCGCCTCTGTTTCCGGGTCAACACCTGCGTCGTATTCCCCGTAGAGTTCGTTGATATCCTTGATAAATTTGCGGTTTAATTCCTGCAGCGGCAGGTCCACGGGGCAAACCCGGGTACATTCACCGCAATCCACGCAGCGTCCGGCAACGTGGTAGGCGCGGATAATGTGGTAAAACTGGTCTTCGCTTAATTCCTTGGCTTTCCCCAACCAGCGGGGTTCAGGAATATCGAAGATGCATTCCCGGCAGCTGCAAGCCGGGCAAACGTTGCGGCAGGCAAAGCAGCGGATACAGCGAGAGAACTGGCGTGCCCAGTACTCAAAACGCTCATCGTCACTGATCTTTTCCAGCTCTTCCACCCCGGCAAAGCGCTCCTGGGGTTGTGCTTCTACGGCTTCACCGAGCATCTGGTCGTAGGTGACCGGGTTGGGGTAGCGGCAGGTTAAACACTTATCATACATGAAATCCCTGGCCTTGACCCGCTGCTCACCCTCTTTACTCACCAGGACCAGTTCATCTCCATCTCGCCTTACCTCCGAAAGCCACTTATGCCCGGCCGCTTCCAGCTTGCGGGGGTCAACCAGGCCATCACAGGGAATACCATAAAGGTATACCTTTTCTCGCTCTACCCGCTTGTCCTGCAGCAGCTGGTTAAAACCAAGGGCATCGCATCCCTTGACAAATATGGCAACCTTGCTTTTATCGTCCAGTTCTTCCAGGAGATAGCGGCTTAGGTTGGGCACGCAGAAAGGATCCCAGATCAAATCAGCCACACCTTCATCGCCCTCCACGAAAGCAGGATAAGACTGCCACCAGAGATCGCCCTTCTTCCATCCGATCACCAGGTCCACTTCTCCCCGGGAGAGAGACTGGGCGGCGACTTCTTTGATCACTTCGTTTAGCTGCTTCATCTCACATCCCTCATCTTTCTGTTCGGACCCAGGGCCCTGATTTTTTCCGTCACTTCTCCCATTACTTTGGCAAATTTGGCACCTTCCGAACCGGAAATCCAGTGCACTTCAAAGCGCTCCGGCTCAATGCCGATAAACTCAAGGAAACGCCTCAGGGCGGAGAGACGGCGGCGGGCATAGTAATTGCCCGTCACGTAATGGCAGTCACCAGGATGACACCCTGCTACCAAAACACCGTCGGCGCCCCGCTGGAAAGCCCGCAGCACAAAGTTGGGGCTGACCCGGCTGGAGCAGGGAACACGGATCACGCGGACATTGGGAGGGTAGGACATCCGACTTGTACCGGCTAAGTCTCCCCCGGCATAGCTGCACCAGTTACAACCGAATACAATAATTAAAGGCTCAAAAGCCTGCTCTTCTGCGCTTACAGACATACCGCATCCACCTCCGCTAAGATCTGGTCATTAGTAAACCCTCTCAGGTTCATGGCACCGGGACGGCAGGCCACGGTACAGGCTCCGCAGCCCTGGCAGAGAACTTCATTGACTTCGGCGACCAGGCGGCGAACCACCTTACCGTGGACTTTCTCTTCCAGGGTTTTTTCCGAAATGGCCTTGTAGGGACAGAGGTTGATGCAATTCAGGCAGCCCGTGCAGGTCGCCTCATCAACTTCTGAGACGCAGGGATCGCTGAGCAGGGTTTCTTTGCTGAGAATGCCAATAGCTTTTACCGCAGCACCACTGGCCTGGGCCACCGTTTCAGGGATATCCTTTGGTCCCAGGCAGGCACCGGCCAGGAATATGCCGGCAGAGTGGGTTTCCACGGGACGAAGCTTGGCATGGGCTTCCGTCATAAATTCGTGGCTGTCACAGCTCACCCCCAGCATCCGGGATACAGCCCCGGCGTCCTTCCGGGCTGTCATGGCTGTGGCCAGGACCACCATATCTGCTTCAATTTCCACCGTCCTACCGCTGAGTGAATCAACCCCGTGTACCAGGAGCTTATCTCCTTCGGGGAAGACCTTGCCCACAATGCCCCTCAAGTACGTAGCATCGTAATTTTCCACGGCGCGGCGGTGGAACTCTTCGAACTCCTTCCCACCGGTTCGGACATCAATATAGAAAACGTACGCCTGCGTATCCGGGTACTTTTCCTTGATTAAAATGGCATGCTTGGCCGTGTACATACAGCAAATTTTGGAACAGTACTCTTTGCCCCGGGATTTATCCCGTGAACCGACACACTGGATAAAAACGACATTTTTGGGCACTTCCTGGTTGGACGGGCGGACCAACTTGCCTCCAGAGGGGCCGGAAGCGTTAATCAGCCGTTCAAACTCCAGGCTGGTAATCACATCAGGGTGCTTACCATAGCTGAACTCCCCAAACTCCTCAAGCCCGAGGACATCAAAGCCGGTTGCAACCACGATAGCCCCGTATTTTTGCTCGACGATTTCATCTTCCTGTTCGAAATCTACCGCTTCCGTAGGACAAATTTTTTTACACACGCCACACTTTTCTTTTTCAAACCAGCGGCAGTTGGGACGATCAATGACCGGCTTATTGGGAACAGCCTGGGGAAACGGCACATAGATGGCCTTGCGCTTGGCCAACCCCTCATCAAACTCGTTGTCTACCTTGCTGGGGCACTTCTCATAACAGATGCCGCAGCCCGTGCACTTTTCCACATCCACGTAGCGCGCTTTTTTGCGTATGGTCACTTCAAAGTTCCCCACATACCCGTCCACGTTTTCCACTTCGCTGTATGTGATCAGGTTAATGTTGGGATGGGACGCAGCATCCACCATCTTGGGTGTCAGGATACAGGCCGAACAGTCCAGGGTAGGAAATGTCTTGTCCAGCTGGGCCATGCGCCCCCCGATGGTCGAAGATTTCTCTACCAGGTCAACCTGGTAGCCGGCATCGGCAATATCCAAGGCTGCCTGGATGCCGGCGATGCCAGCGCCGATAACCAGTGCACGGTGCTCCACCGATATTTCTGAAGGCATCAATTCCTGGCTTCGTCCCGCCTTGGCCACAGCAGTACGGGTCATGGCGATGGCTTTTTTTGTGGCTTCTTCCTCGTTTTTATGGACCCAGGAGCAGTGCTCCCTGATGTTGGCGATTTGCACCAGGTACGGGTTTAAACCTGCAGCTTCCGCGGCTTTCCTAAACGTGGGTTCGTGCAAGCGAGGCGAACACGCAGCAACAACAACCCGGTCCAGCTTTTCCTGCTCTATGGCATCCTGGATCATAACCTGGCCGATCTCAGAACACATATACGTGTATTCAGCGGCATGGGCCACGCCCGGCATCTTTTCAGCTGCCTTTACAACCGCTTCAATATCTACAGTCCCGGCAATGTTCGTGCCGCACTTGCAGACAAAGACACCGATCCTTTTCAACGAACATCCCTCCTTA